>DOSU01000100.1:22528-22667 GCA_003513895.1 Rikenellaceae bacterium | reverse complement strand
ATGTCTGCATAAGTTTCCTCCTGGGAGAGAATGGTATTTATCTGTTTGCTGCCGCTGCCAATTGCGAATAGAAGCTGAGGCAGATCCCTGTATGAATCGGGTCCGGCAACTAAGTCTACAGCCGGATGCTTGAGCAGTT
>DOSU01000100.1:10695-22452 GCA_003513895.1 Rikenellaceae bacterium | reverse complement strand
GGATGCTTGAGCAGTTCCTCTTTCAGTCTCTCCGCCATGCAGCCCAAAATACCAACAATAATACCTTTCCTGCGAATCTTCTCTAACCGGAAAATATCGAGCCTTCCCCATATCCTCTGCTCGGCATTGTCTCTTATAGAACATGTATTAATAAGAATTAAATCGGCCTCTTTGATGCTGTTGCAAAGTGAATATCCGCCTTGCTGAAGGACAGACAAAACAACTTCGCTGTCGTTTACATTCATTTGACAGCCGTATGTTTCAATGAATACCTGCCTGAGTTTTGTATCGAGTACAGGTTTTACGGAATAATATTTGTTAGACATTAATGTTCATGTTTGTGCTGCAAATATAGCCTTTTTTATACCTTTGTAAATATTCAAATTGTTGAAATGAAGCGATTATTAGTTTTTCCTCTCTTGTTTGTGCTTTTGTTTTCGAGCTGTACAAACTATAGAGATATTGAGATCAAGAGTGTAAAACTTTACGATGTCAAACTGGTTAGTACATCCAGAGCTATGGTTGAGGTAGAATACGTTATAGACAACACAGCAAATGCCGATATTGTTCTGGCATCGGCAGACGGATTTCTCACAAAGGACAGAGTAAACTTTGCCCAAATTACTTTAATCAAGGCAGATACAATTGCCATGGTAAGTGAGACAAAGAACAGAGCTCTTTTCCAGGTAGAAATTCTTGATCCTATTTCACTTTTCTCGATGGGGCTTAACATAAAAAACTGGAAAATGTCCGACTTTGAAATCAATGCACGTGGTTTGATTCACAATTCAAAGGGAGGTCGGAAGGTGATAAAATTCAAGAACATGCCATTGGAAAACCTAATAAAAAGATTCTAATGATACGAAAGATTGTTATCATAACCATCCTGGCGCTATTTGCTTTTGGGTCATTAAAAGCTCAGGAAACAAATGAAATTCAGGATACTAACAGAATTGTTGCTCCTCCTGTTATGGACTCGGCTATGTATATGAAAAATATTTTTTCTGTACTGGAAGAGAATGGTCCTGCTTCCAACAAGGTAAGAATTGAACAGAGTAGCGTAATTGTAGCTGCTTTCAATTCTCATATTGAACAGTCATCGAAAAAGAAGATAAACGGATATAGAATAAGGATATATTTCAATAACAGCCAATTTGCGAGAAATGAGTCTGGTACAGTTGCGTCTCAGTTTGCATCGGGCTATCCGGGAATTCCTGTATACAGGACATACACTAACCCATATTTCAAGGTAACAGTAGGGGATTTTCGTACAAAATCGGAGGCAATAAAATTGTTAAAGGCTATTGATATGCAGTTTCACTCTGCCTTTGTCGTAAGAGAGATAATTAACTTTCCCCCTTTGTAGGATTCTCTTTTTTAAGTTTTTTTGATATAAGCTTTCCCCCCTTTGTACTTTTCTCTTTTTTGTTCCCCCACCATTTAGGCCGGAATTTCTCTGCCAGCCTTACAAGAGGTGCAATGTATCTCTCAATTTTTTCCGGATATATATCTGTGATATGTACCAGAATTCCGGTCTCTTCAACTCCTCCAAAGTGTTCATTTATTGCCGTTCCAAATACTTTCATAGAGGGAGAAAGATTCATATAAGAATTAATGAGAGGCGGGATATGTTCTCCAAGCGCTCTTACCTCTTTTGAGAGGGTTTTATAAGACTCTTTGTACTCGTTCCCGTTAAAAAGTTCTTTGTAATAGGGATTGTTGCTGTCGTAATCGAGTGAATATATTGGCGTCACAAGTTTTTCTTCGTCATGGAAAAAGTCGTTAAGAAAATACAGCAGAGTGTTTCTTGCTCTAAGGTTATATGATGTGTACATAGTAACCTTTCCAAAGAAATATTTTATGTGCGGGTAGCGATACATAAGAGCTCCCAAGCCATCCCATAAGTTGTCAAGGGCAAAAAGCCCCTTCCTGCGGATATTAGTACTCTGATAGTTTGGCTGAATAAAAGATCTTCCCAACTCAATTGTAAATGGCAGGTACTCCTTGATAAAAACATCCGAAAACTTGAACAACTCGCTGGTTGCCATCTGTTCCGGTTTTAATCCTGCGCACATTATATAACGATAGCCTCCGATGATTTCTTGGTCATCGGGGTCCCATACAATCAGCTGTTTGTATGGATTTTTGCTGTCGGTGTCGAAATCGTCGATATCAAAGGGCTTTCCGGTACCACCTCCTGCAAGCCGGAATGATATTTCCCGTAGCCTTCCAAGTTCTCTCATAACATTTGGAGAATCTGCATAGGTTACTTCGTATATTTTATTTTCGCCCTTGCGGGTATTTCGAATGAACTTGTCTGTTGTAAGCTCGTCTATGATAAGCTTCCTTTCGATTGGATGTATTACCGGTTCCATTTGATGTTCTTTAATTTGTAAACCTCATCTCTAATAAAGCCTGCCCAGTAAGAAGCATTCTCTTTGTTGTGCAGTTCTTCACTGGTGATGGGTTTTCCAATGAATATGTTAAATCTTCCACCTCTCTGGCGGAACATTTCGTGGGGCAGGAGAAATGTTTCATAATTGAACTTAATTCCTAATGCCTTTCTGAAATTTGCAAAACGATAGAAGAACCCGGAGTTCCTCCCCTCGAAATAAATTGGTACAACATCTCTGCCGTATTTCACTGCCTGGTTAATAAAATTTTTCTTCCACTCCAGATCCATTATCTGTCCATTTACGAGCCGGGAACAAAGGCCGGCAGGAAAATAGAGAATCTGATCGCTTGAACTATATGAATCGTGTATAAGTTTTGCATTGTCTACGCTTTGCCTGCCATATTTGTTCACCGGAACAAAAACAGGCCGGAGCGGAGTTACATGCATAAGCAGGTCGTTAACAACAAATTTTACTCCACTGAAAATCTCACCGAAAATCTCAATGAGAATCATCCCGTCCAGCCCTCCCAAAGGATGGTTTGAAACGAAAAAATACCTTCTGGAAGTATCTATGTTTTCTGTCCCGCAAACAGTGTATCTTATGTTTAAATGTTTAAGCGCTGCTCCGGCAAAATCTTTTCCGGTCAAATGACCGTATTTCTCAAGCATTTCATTTACCTCATTCTGATGAATAATTTTCTTGAGTGTGTTGATAATAAACCTGGGTATATACCGAAGCAATACAGGGTTTTTGGCGCCAATAATTCCCTCTACGTCTACTCTCAGTTTCTTGTCTTCTGTGCTCATGTTTAAGCCATTTATGAGGATGCTAAGTTAAATAAAAATCATATCTTTGCATAAACGCATCCTCTAAATATGTTAAAACAAGGTTTACAACAAAAACTTCAACAAAAGCTCTCCCCTCTGCAAATTCAGACCATAAAACTGCTTGAGCTCCCCACTTTGGAGTTGGAACAGAGGATAAAAAAAGAGCTTGAAGAGAATCCGGTTTTGGATGAGGTGAACGAAACCGAAGAGAGGGAAGACAGCGAGACGGGAAATTTATCTCTGAGTGAATATTCGGCCGAAGACCAGATACCATCATACAGGCTTTACGCAAACAATCAGGGTAAAGACATCAAGGAGCAGTACAGCATTTTCTCGGTGAAAGAGAGTTTTCACCAAAGTCTTATTTCCCAGCTGGGATACAGCAGTTTGGACGACAGATCGAAGCAGATAGCGCGGTACATTATCGGATCACTGGACGATGATGGATATTTGAGGCGCGACATCAATGCTCTAGCCGATGATATTGCCTTCCGCCAGGGCATTGAGACAAATGAAAATGAGGTGGAATTCATTCTTGAAAAAATCCAGGAGTTCGAACCTGCCGGAATTGGAGCAAGAGATCTTCAGGAGTGCCTGCTCATTCAGATACGGAACAGGACTTCATCTCCGGAACAAAAAATTGCAGAAAATATTCTTGCCAATTACTTCCCCGAATTTACAAAAAAGCATTTTTCTAAAATAATATCAAGACTTTCAATAACCGAAGACGATCTTAAAGGAGCCATCGAAGAGATTGTGCATTTAAATCCCCGGCCGGGAGGTCAGATTGATGACTCATATTCGGACCAGGCACAACAGGTAACTCCCGATTTCATTCTTGAATACAAAGACGGAGAACTTATAATGACCATGCCAAGGTTCACTGTTCCCGAGCTACGCGTAAACAAGAGATATGCCGATCTTCTCGTTAGTTCGGCCAATTCAAGCAACAGAGAGGGGAAAGAGGCCGCCACTTTTGTAAAGCAAAAGCTGGACTCTGCAAAATGGTTCATAGAAGCAATTCGCCAACGCCACAATACACTTGAAAACACTATGAATGCCATCATAGATTTTCAGCGGCAATACTTTATTGAGGGCGACGAAACGAAACTGAGGCCAATGGTTCTCAAAAACATTGCCGAGAAAACGAATCTGGACATATCTACCATTTCCAGGGTAGTCAATTGCAAATACATTCAGACTCACTTCGGGATTTATCCGCTCAAGTATTTCTTCTCTGAAGGCCTAATGACAGAGAATGGCGAGGAGGTTTCTACAAGGGAGATAAAAAACATTCTGGGCGAGAGCATAGATGTCGAAGACAAAAAGAAACCACTTACAGACGAAGAGCTGGTATCTGTTCTCAATGAAAAAGGGTACAAGGTTGCCAGAAGAACTGTTGCAAAATACAGGGAACAGCTAAACATCCCTATTGCCCGCTTAAGAAAAGAGTTGTAATATATTTTTGGTATGAAAAAAATATTTCTCGGGCTGTTTATGGCCTCAATACTATCTTCTTGTAACATGAAAGAGAGAGCAGATCTAATTTTAATTAACGGTGATGTATACACTGTCGATTCCTCATTTACCAAATGCACTGCAATAGCTGTAAAAGACGGAATTATTCTTGCTGCCGGAGGCGACGATGAAATTCTTAACACCTATCGTTCGGCAAACATTGTTGACCTCGAAGGAAAACCTCTCTATCCCGGTTTTAATGATGCCCATTGTCATATAACTGGTTTGGGACTTGGCTTGAGAAGGGTAGACCTCAGGGGGGCAACATCATTTGAAGAGATACTTTCGCGGCTAAAAAAACGGTTTGATGAGAATCCTTCGGAATACCTGCTGGGAGACGGATGGGATCAGAATCTCTGGGTGGATAAGAGCTTCCCTTCAAACGAGAAACTTAATGAGTTGTTTCCAAACATACCTGTTATTCTGTCGAGAATAGACTTTCACGCTGTAATTGTAAACGATGAGGCCATCAAGAGACTGGGAATAACTCCCGGCGATCCTTCCATTATTTCCGGAGAAGCTCTCGTTAAAAACGGTAAATTTCAGGGGGTGTTTCTCGAAAACCTGGCCGACAGATTCAAGGAAATCATTCCAAAACCAAATGGAGAAGAGATGAGGAGCATACTTTTGGCAGCTCAGGATGAGTGCTTTAAATATGGACTTACATCGGTCTCTCATGCAGGTGAAGAACTCTCTACAATAAATGTAATAGACAGCATGCAGAGTGAGGGAAAATTGAAGATCAGACTGGATGTATGGCTCACTCCGGGAGAAGAAAATTTCTCAAAATTCACAAAACCTTATAAAAACGGAAGACTCAGCATTTCTGCAATAAAGTTGTATGTAGACGGTGCTCTGGGTTCAAGAGGAGCTCTCATGATTGAACCATACAGCGATATGCCCGGCACAAGAGGGATTGCTGTAAATACTTCTCAAAAACTTGAAGAGTATTGCAAGTGGGCATTTGACCACGGGTTCCAGGTAGCAACACACTGCATTGGCGATGAAGCAAACAGAGAAGCTTTGAGAATATATGCCGAATTTCTTCCGGAAGGAAACGACCTTCGCTGGAGAATAGAGCATGCACAGATAATTAACCCTGCCGACATGGGGATGTTTAAAAAGTATTCTGTAATACCTTCAATCCAGCCTACACACGCTACTTCCGATATGCTCTGGGCAGACGAGAGAGTTGGATACAGAATCAAACACACATATCCATACAAAGAGTTACTGGACCAGCTGGGATGGCTTCCTAGTGGCACAGATTGCCCAATAGAACACATCAATCCAATCTACACATTCTTTGCCGCTGTTTACAGAAAAAACCTTGATTTTATTCCTGAGGAGGGATTTCAAATGGAAAATGCCCTTTCTAAAGAAGAGGCGTTAAAATCAATGACAATTTGGGCTGCCAAAGCTTCATTTGAAGAGAGTACAATAGGGAGTATAGAAATTGGGAAAGCAGCAGATTTTGTTGTACTGGACAAAGACATAATGACTGCTCCCGAGAAAGAAGTTCCTGCAATTCGTGTTCTTAAAACATTTGTAGGAGGAGAAGAAGTTTATAAGGCAAATTAGACTTACAACTTACTTCCGTAAGCTAAATCACCTGCATCGCCAAGACCGGGAACTATATATGCTTTGATAGTCAGTTCCTCGTCTATTGCACCTACCCAAAGTGTGGTATTCTTATGGGGGATGTGTTTGGACAGATATTCAATTCCTTCCGTACTGGCAATAGGACATACAATATGCGTATTCCCCGGTTTTCCGCCTTCGCATAGTCTGTTGTATGCGAGAACTACAGAAGAACCTGTCGCAAGCATTGTATCTGCCAGAATCAGGGTTTTCCCTTCGACGGTCGGGCTGCTGGCATACTCAATTTGAATTGTAAACTTGTTGTCTTTGCCATATTTTCTGTATGCAGCAATGAAAGCATTTTGAGCTTTGTCAAAAAAGGAGAGCATTCCGTTGTGAAGAGGCAAGCCTGCTCTCATAATGCTCGCAATTACAAGATTGCTGTCGATGGTACTGCATTTGGCAATACCAAGCGGAGTAGTAACTTCTTTGGCAGAATACCTGAGATGTTTGCTTATTTCATAGGCGAAAACCTCACCGATTCTTTCCAGATTCCTGCGGAATCTCATACTGTCCTTTTGAACGTTATGATCCCGTATCTCCGCGATGAAGTTGTTGAGAACAGAATCTTTCTCACCCAGGTTGATTATTTTCATTGATTTGGAAGTTTTCGAAATTCCAACAAATATATAAAATAATCAGATTATCCCATCATCGGCAAAACTAAAGTACCCGTCACCCGCTATTATCAAATGGTCCAGGAGTGTTATATCGAAAAGAGATGCAGCATCTTTGAGAATTTTGGTCTGCATTTTATCGTTCTCTCCCGGATGCGGATTTCCGCTTGGATGGTTGTGAACAAGAATTATTGAACTGGCAAGCTTTTCCAAAGCTGCCTTTATAATTATTTTCACATCAACAACAGTTGCAGTTACGCCTCCTATAGAGAGCCTGTCTTTGGAAATTAATTTATTTGCCCGGTTCAGATACAAAACCCAGCACTCTTCGTGGGGCAGATCTCTCAAAAGCGGGCTGATAACTTTTGCGGCATTTTGGGAAGACTGAATTCCCGGAAGCAAGGCAGCAGAGGTTACTGAAATTCGCCTGGATATCTCCATTACAGCCGAAATGGCAAGCGCTTTGGACAATCCTACACCTTTTACCTCCATCAGCTTCTTAACCGATGTACCGGCAAGTGACCTAAGATTGTTTTCATTAATCTGCAGGATGTTTCTTCCAAGATCTACTGCAGACTCATTTTTAGTTCCCGAACCGAGGATAACGGCAAGTAGTTCTGCATCGCTCAGACTCTCTGCACCTTTTGCAAGAAGTTTCTCCCTCGGCCTTTCGTCCTCTTTCCACTCCCTGATTGATAGTTTTTTTGTCATATCCTTAAAAATAAAAAAGCTCCTCAAATATTGAGAAGCTTTTTCAAAGTCAGGTGACAAAGAGTAAATTTCTTACAGTTTGTTCACAAAGTTTGCAATTCCGCTCTTAAGGTTTGAAGCCTTGTTGGCGTGAATAACATTTGTCTTTGCCAGTTTATCCAGCATAGAAGATACTTTTGGCAACAGTGCCATAGCAGCATCTTTTTCTGTTGTGTTGCGAAGTGCTTTGATAGCATTCCTGGTTGTTCTTGCATAATATTTGTTATGCAACCTGCGCTTTTCGCTTTGACGAGCGCGCTTTTCTGCAGAAGCGTGATTTGCCATACTATTATTTTTTTTGTTTCTGTAGTCCGTAGGGGAATCGAACCCCTATTGCAAGAATGAAAATCTTGAGTCCTAACCTTTAGACGAACGGACCATATCGAAAACCTTATCGTTTTTGATGTTGGGAGTGCAAAGGTATAAGTTTTTTTTTTAGATGCAAAAAAATCTTAAAAAAACTCAAAAGAGTAAATTATTGACTCTACCTGTCTAAGATAATTGCGTTTATTGTAGCGTGGTGCATAAACAAAAGCCTCCAGTGCGATAATGTTTTGATTCTCTTTGTCCAGGAAAAAGTGACTTATGAACGGACCTCCCATAAAATCGTTCTCAACTTCCCATAATCCACGAATTTCCACGAATTTTCTTTTGTTGTAACTTACCCATCTCAAGCCAGGTTCCTGCAAAAGATATGTGGTCATGTATGTATTGTCCAGTTCGCCGGGAACATTTTGCTGAAGTACCTCATTCCTCTTTCCTATGAGATATTCCTTTGTAAATGCGGTTGAATCGGTATATGGAAACCTGTAGATAAATATTCCCTGGTTTACATATGTAGTTTCATAAGAAATCCAGATGAAATCTATTGTTTTTTTTCTTAAGTTATAACCGGTAGGAAAATATGGCGATCCGCCAAATTCCTCGGAAACGAGAGTTCTCAGGGAAGCCTCTTCATACTTCTTGGCGTTTTGGATGTTCCTGTTCCTTTCTGCCTGCAGAAGGGCATTTTCGAGTTTGTCTTTCTCCTTGTGTATTATCTCTGCAGCCGATTTAGAATCCGGAGCAGATATTGTAATTGCGATTTGAGGAGCAGCCCATACATTTTCCTGAAATACAACTTTACTCTCTTTTGCCGCGCTTGTTATATTTACAACAATGATATTCCTGTGGGACTGAAAAATGCCGGTGAAAGCATTGTCAGGAATGTTTATAAGATTAAAGAGAGGCTCTTTCTGTGGCAAAAATGGCTGATCTACTGCGAGAATAGACCGTAAAGCAACTCCGGGGTCGCTTTCCCATTGTGTTTTGTTTATAACCACTACAACTTCACCAGCTTTTCCGCTTATGCTTGGCATAAGCTGAGGCCCGTTTTTGCACGAGGCGACGAGCGCAACGGCAAAAATTGCAAGGAAAATTTTAAATGCTTTCATAAATAAACTATTTAAAAAGTCTGTAAATATCGTTTCCAAACGCCAGGAACATAATTGCAAAAAGTATGAGCATCCCTCCAATTTGTGCATACTCAAGAACTTTGTCGCTTGGCTTGCGTCTTGTAATTATCTCATATAACACGAACAGGATATGCCCACCATCAAGTGCCGGTATTGGCAGGAGATTAACAACTGCCAGCATAATCGATAGCCATGCAGTAAGGTTCCAGAATATTTGCCAGTCCCAGCTGCCCGGGAATATATTTCCTATTGCAATAAAGCTGCCAACCGACTTATAGGCCTCTGTTTTCGGAGAAAAAATAAGCTTAAGCTCCTTCAGATAGTTGCCTATTGTTGTGAATGTTTTGTTGAATCCGGCAGGTATAGCTGCAAATACTGAATATTTTGCATTGGTTATCGAAAAGTATTTGCTTAAATCTCCGTCCGGTTGCACATTTATAAGTCCGTTTTCGTCTACTGTAAGCTGTTTGTCAAACCGTTCCCCGGCCCTTTCAATAGTTGCAGTAATTGTTGAACCTTTTCGGGCAATCAGAAGTTCCTGGATATCCTGAATAATATTTGCAGGGATTGAGTCTATGGCAACAATTCTGTCGCCTGCCATGAGACCTGCGCCAATGTTTTTGGAAGAGTCAGGAACAGCAAGCACCTGAAATGGTATCCTAAGCGAAAACATACCCGGAGTATTGAGAACGGCAGGAATATATACCGGATCAATTGAAACGGCTATCCTTTCTCCATCACGGATTACTTCTGCTTTTTGCGCCTGGTTTCGGGCCAGTACAACCTGAATTTCCTGAAATTTGGCAATCTGGTTTCCATCGAAAGAGATAATTTTATCTCCGTTTCGGAAACCAATCTCTTTTGCCAGATCGTTACATTGTACACCGTATATTGCTGCATCGTTTCTCAGATACTCCTCTCCCCATGTAAAAAGCGAAGCGGAGTAAACTAAAATTGCCAGAAGAAAGTTAAAAAATACCCCTGCGAACAAAACAAAAAACCTCTGCCATGCAGGTTTACTTCGGAATTCCCATGGTTTAGGCTCCTCTTTAATTGCGTCTTTGTCCATGGATTCGTCTATCATTCCGGATATTTTACAATATCCTCCCAGAGGGAGCCAGCCTATTCCGTATTCGGTATCGGAATTTTTTGGTTTGAACTTAAAGAGCGAAAACCAGGCGTCAAAAAACAGATAAAATTTTTCGACCCTTATTTTGAAAAGCCGGGCGAACAAGAAATGCCCGAGCTCATGTACAAGAACAAGTATAGATAGTGCTAAAATAACCTGCAATACTTTAATTAAGATATCCATTAGTGTGAGGTGTGTTTGTTAATTATAGATGTGGCAAGCATTCTTGCCTCGTCGTTTGTTTTGTATATATCTTCCAGAGTAGGTTCGGCTGCAAACACCGTTCCATTAATTACTTCCTGAATAATTTCCGGAATAGAAAGAAAAGAGATATCTCCTTTAAGGAATGCACAAACTGCAATTTCATTTGCAGCATTCATGGCACAAGGAATATTGCCTCCTCTTGCTATTGATTCGTATGCAATTCTGATGCATGGAAACTTTATTTCGTCTTTTGGGAAAAATTCAAATTTGGATAGTGTTGTAAAATTTAGCCTTTTAGTGTCCAGTGATGTGCGGAAAGGGTAAGTGAGTGCATATTGTATTGGCAATCTCATATCCGGAGTACTCATTTGAGCAGTTACGGATCCGTCCGAAAACTGAACCATGGAGTGTATGATGGACTGAGGATGAATTACGATTTCAATGTTTTCGGGCTTAATATTAAAAAGCCATCGTGCTTCAATCATTTCAAGACCTTTATTCATCATACTTGCAGAATCCACAGTCACCTTTTCTCCCATTTTCCAGTTTGGGTGATTAAGGGCATCTGCAATTGTTACCTTTTCAAACTCCTGAATGCTTTTGTTAAAGAACGGCCCGCCGGATGCTGTGAGGATAATTTTTTCCACAGTGGCTCTTTCGCCCTGAAGACACTGAAAAATAGCAGAATGTTCCGAATCGACAGGGATTATTGGTGCGTTATGTTTTTTTGCAAGTTCCATAATAATTTGCCCTGCTGCAACAAGGGTCTCCTTGTTGGCAAGTGCAATGGCTTTTCCAGCACGTATTGCAGTAACAGTAGGTTCCATGGCACTAAACCCAACCATAGCAATTAAAACCATATCAATATTGTCTCCCGCCGCCAAATCGCAAATAGACTTTGATCCTGTAAAAACTTTTATGTCCAGAGGAGAGAGTGCTTCAAAAACTTCCTGATATTTAGTTTCATCTGCTATCACGACAGAATTGGGCATACATTGCTTAGCCTGTTCTATGAGAAGAGAGGAATTTGTATTTGCAGCAAGCACTTCCACCTGAAGTATATCCGGATGCAGCAGACAAACATTAATTGCCTGAGTACCTATCGATCCTGTAGAGCCGAGAATGGCTAATCTTCTTTTCATTGGCACAGGTTAGAAGTTAATGTATTTTGTGGGGTCAACGGCAACTCCATTATGCCACAGCTCAAAGTGAAGATGATAT
>DOSU01000100.1:0-10636 GCA_003513895.1 Rikenellaceae bacterium | reverse complement strand
CAGCTCAAAGTGAAGATGATATCCCGTGCTTAGCGAACCGGAACTTCCCACCAGTGCAATTCCGCTGCCGGCTTTCACCTTGTCGCCAATTCTCTTCAGCAGTTTGGAATTGTGTTTGTAGATTGATATTAAGTCGTTGCTGTGCTGGACTTGAATTGTAAACCCTGTTTCGTCTGTCCAGTTTGCCATTATTACTGTACCATCCAGAATGGCAGAAACAAGTGAATTTTCAACAGCAGCAACATCCACATACGGGTGGTTTGTGGCAATATTGAAACCATCGGAAATTATCCCCTTCACAGGAGGGAAGAAATGCAGACCTTCTATTTGTGTAACTCTGTTTTTTTCGCCACCGAGATTGAACTGCTCCTGTTTCATTACTTCAAGTCGCAGGAGAGAGTCGTTTTTTGAAAGATTGGCGTTGATTTTTGCCGGTGTAGAAGTATCTGCAGGAATTGCAATGTTTTCCATTTCAAAAGGCTGTTGGCCTGTTACAATCCTTTGTATATTAATAAGCTGGAAGTCCCATAGTTTAACAGTTCTTTCCAGTGAATCCAGTTTTATGGCATTCTGAACAATTGCACGCCTGGTTTGTGCATTTGGATAGCCGGGAATAAACTCCCTGAGAGGTGTATATGATATTATAAAAGTTACCGAAACGACAATGAATATTATTCCAAGAATTATGCTCAGCAGCATCATAAGACCGTTTGCCCTGAATACAAAAAGCTCTTCGTGTGATGTATCGTTGAATATTGAAAAACGAAATTTGTTTCTCAACCGTGTTTGTTTGTTCTTTATAATCTTTTTTGCCATTTTATTGATGTTCTTGGCTGTTAAGTGCTATTCGTCTGTTACCGGAACAAAGAGCTCTTCGCTCTGCCATAGTCCGTGTTTGTTGCAATAGGCCAGTGCGGTGAGCCGGAGGCTGGTTTTTGGTATAATCATGAATTCGGCCTCAATGTGTACGGGCAGGTCACCAAAACTGGACCGTACAAGTTTAACTTCTCCCGCCAGCGTTTCAAGGTTCCAAAGCTGGATATATTCATAGTGATGGTCCGGTGCATTAGGGTGCTTGACAGATTTGCCTATCTTCACCTTAACACGAAAAGGCTTGTTTCTTTCCGCACTACTTTCGCAAATTATAACCGGGCTGTGTTTGTCGGCGTATTGACGAACTTTCTCACTGCTATTTTCGAATTCATTGTAAGTAAACAGTCTTGGCATAGTTGTATTTAAACCTCAAAAGTACTAAAAAAAAAACTAACTTTGTGCCATGGATCGAATCGTAGGTATTGATTACGGCAGAAAGCGCGTAGGCGTTGCAGTGAGTGACCCTCTGGGCATTTTTGCATCGCCGCTGGAAACTGTTCCTGCCGGTAATATTCTGCAGTTCATCAAAAATTATACCCAAAAAGAGACTATTACAAGATTTGTTGTGGGTTATCCAATGAATCTTAATAACCAGCCATCGGAAGCAGCGAAAGATGTCGATCAGTTTTTGAACATGCTTCGCAAACAATTTCCGGAGATACCCGTTAATCTAACAGATGAGCGGTTCACTTCAAAGATGGCGATGAGAACACTCATAGACGGGGGGATGAAAAAATCGGACAGAAGGGAGAAGGGAAATATAGACAAAGTGAGTGCTGCAATAATCCTTCAGTCATATTTGGATGCCCCTAAAATATAATATAGTATTGATATTTAACATTATGCCACAAATGCTTCAGGCATAAAATTTTTTTGCGACATGGTACTGCCGATATATGTATATGGAGCCGAGGTGCTTAGAGAAAAGTCAAAGGAGGTGGATATCACCATCCCCGGCATTGGAGAAGAATTGAAAACCCTCATTTCCGACATGTGGGAAACAATGGAAAAAGCAGACGGTGTAGGATTTGCTGCTCCTCAAGTGGGTAAGTCGATAAGGGTTCTTATTGTGGACGGGTCTGTCCTTTCCGACGATATGCCCGAACTCAAAGACTTCAAGAGGTCAATGATAAATCCCGTAATCATAAAGGAGAGTCAGGAGACAATCGAATATAACGAGGGTTGTTTAAGTATACCCGATATTCATGCAGCCGTGGTGAGACCAAAAATCATTACAGTCTCCTACTACGATGAAAATCTGGTCAAAAGAGAGGAGCAACTGGATCATTTTGCCTGCAGAATGGTACAACACGAAATGGACCATCTGGAGGGAATACTCTTTACCGATTTGGTAGCTCCAATAAGGAAAAAGATGCTTCAGGCAAGATTAAACAACATAATGGCGGGAAAGGCAAAACCACATTACAGAATAGTTCAGGCAAACCGAAAAAAATAGTTTCATATTTATGGGAGCATTCCACGCATACGACATAAGAGGGATTTATAATAAGGATTTTAATAAAGAGACAGTTTACAAAGTAGGGTTCTTCCTGCCGGAACTGCTTAAAACAAACAAAGTGCTGGTAGGCAGAGATACAAGAGAATCATCTCCGGAAATGCTTAAGGCTATTCTTGATGGAATAACGGATGCCGGAGCAGATGTATATGATCTCGGCCTCACAACTACCCCAATGGTCTATTTTGCAACAGCAAAATATGGTTTTACTGCATCTGCCCAAATTACGGCCTCTCATAATCCAAGAGAATACAACGGTATAAAAGTGTCCCGGGAAAATGCTCTGCCTGTTGGCTTTGACACCGGGCTGGGTACTATCAAAGAGTGGATAGAGACCCGAACTGTTGTGCCTTGTGCAAAAAAAGGAACAGTTCATAATCTTGACGTAAAAAAAGAATACCTTAATTTCCTAAGTAAGTACAAGGGAGATTACAGTTCGCTTAATATTGGAATGGATATTTCAAACGGAATGGCTGCTCTTCTTATTAAAGATGTTATGGGAGAAGGAGGGGAGAGGTTGCATTATATCTTTGACGAAATGGACGGAACATTTCCAAATCACGAGGCAAATCCTCTTGTTCCGGAAAACATTGCCGACCTGCAAAAGCTGGTTAAGGAGAAAAAGTGCGACATTGGTGTTATCTTCGATGGAGATGCCGACAGGGTAATGTTTGTAGATGAAAATTCAAGATTTATCTCTCCCGATTTAATGATTGCAGTTCTTGGACACTATTTTTTTAAAAATGGAGGAGAGACTGGTGCTGTCCTGCAGGATATAAGAAGTTCCAAAGCAGTTGGTGAATATTTATCGCCTATGGGTGCCACAATGCACACATGGAGGGTGGGCCGGGCGTTTGCCGCGCCAAAATTACGCGAAATAAAAGGTATTTATGGCGGAGAACTGGCGGGTCACTACTATTTCAGAGACTTTTTCTACAGCGATTCGGGCATAATGGCTGCGCTCATAATTCTTGATGTGGTTGCAGAGATGAAGAAAGAGGGAGTGTCCCTTTCTCAGCTTATCGGAAAAATTGAAAAATACCACAACTCAGGGGAGATTAATTTTAGGATAGAGAAGAAAAAAGAGGCGATGGACAAGGTGAGATCTCATTTTCTGTCAATCGAAACACCTGTTGCAAACTACGATTTTGATGGTTACAGGGTTGAGTTCCCGGACTGGTGGTTTAATATCCGTCCTTCGAATACAGAGCCATATCTACGATTTATTGCCGAGGCAAAAAGCGAAAGCTCACTTAACGAGAAGATAGATAAAGTTAAAGAGTTACTTAAAGAATTTGAATAAATTCATTTGAAATGAGATCTGTTATCAGAATTCTCTTTCCGCTTATTTTTCCGGGGTTGCTTTTTGCAAAGAAAGAGGGCTTCAGGAGTGATGTTCTGTCGGCCGAAGTGAGTACGGAATATAACAATCTTATACCCGATTCAAGGGTAGTAATCAATGCCCCAAATGGAAGTTTCTTAAATCCGGATAAGCCCGTAAGACTTATTTTGTATGCATTGCCCAATGGCAATACGATTGAACAAACAGAAGGGCGCACTCTTTTATCCAAAACCGACGACTGGCACTTTGATATCCAGCATATCGCAGCTCAGGTAAGGTTTCTTCGGGAAAACGATAAACGCTTCAATTACATAGTTGCATATCTGGAATCCTCACAAAAAGCATGGACCGCCCATGCATCGAAATATAAGGATTCGCCTTTGTTGTATTCACATCTTGTTGATACAGTCAAAGCAATTGTCCTGGACAAATATTTTAAAAACAAACCATCAGCCGGGATTAATGTAGTATTGGCCAGTCATAGCGGCGGAGGGCGGTTTGTCTTTAATTACCTTCATGGAGTGGACGAAATCCCCGGATTTATAGAGAGACTATGCTTCATAGACAGCTACTACGCATATGAGGAGCTGTTTGCCGGGAAATTTATAAAATGGCTCAACTCGGGAAAAGACAAAATGCTTGGGGTAATATCTTATATAGACACAACTGTTGTCTATAACGGGAAACCAATTGTGAGCAAAACAGGAGGAACCGGATACAGAAGCGAGCTTATGTACCGGAACATGAAGGAAGCCGGGGTGAAATTTAAAGATAGTACCGATACCTCTTTTATTCGTCATACAGCCTTTAGCGGAAGGCTAAGAATAATAATCAAGGAGAATCCAACCGGCAAAATTTATCATACTATACTTGTAGAAAAAAACGGGCTTATTCACCAATTGCTGTTCAATAGCAAATTAGAGGAGAGAGGCTACAAATTCTGGGGAGAGAGAAGCTATAGCAATCTGATTAAGTAAAACTTACAGATTATGAAAAGATACCTTCCTTTGGACATTCTTAGAGGACTAACAATCTTTGGAATGGTTCTTTCGGCAATTGTTCCCTATGGTGTCCTCCCTCCATGGATGTACCATATTCAAAATCCGCCACCCGCACATGCACTTGATATGACAATTTCCGGAATAAGCTGGGTGGACATTGTTTTCCCAATATTTATCTTTTGCATGGGAGTGTCAATTCCTATTGCCGGCAGAAAGAGAATTGAAGCAAGGGAGGAGAATCATGAGTCGAAGGGAAAAATCCGCAATACCTTCCTTAAAGAGGTTTTTGAAAGATTTTTGATGCTTTGGCTGTTTTCGTATCTCTATACTTTGCTGGATTTTTCCGATGTAAAGGGATGGCTGCCGCAACTTGCAACTATTACAGGGTTTTTATCACTTTTTACCCTCTATTATATATTCCCAAAGACAGCTATATCTTCATTTTCGGCATGGCTGATAAAATATAAAAACCAGATTCGGGTATCCGGGATTATCATAATTACTTTGCTAATTATTGCAGGAAACCTCTTTTTTGGAGAAGTGGTTTCGGTACACCGCAGGGGAATAATTATTTTTTTACTTGCATTTTTGTATCTGTTTGGTTCCTTAATATGGTATTTTACAAGGAACAATGTTCGCTCCAGAGCATTTGTATTTGGTCTTATTCTTCTTTTCTCGGCAGTTACAATGTATTTTGGTCTTCAGGGGAAAATTTATGCAATAAAAGAGCTTCGCTGGATATTGAATCTTGAATATTTTTACTTTTTGCTCATACTTGTTCCTGCGACATTTATCGGAGACCTCATATACGGAGGGGAAGGGAGGAAACACTCCCTGATAATTAAAGCAGAGTTTTGGCTCGCCTCGCTCTCGGTTGTTACGGGAATTGTAGCCTTTTTTATTGAGGGTTCTATAAAAAAAGTGCCTTGTACAATTTCGTATTGCTTTATAACGCTTGGTATAAGTTTATACCTACTTTTGCTTATACATTACATCTTGCCAAAAATGCAAAGCAGGACATTAATTATTTTTACAAGAATATTTTCAGGAGCCGGCAGCAATCCGCTTATGAGTTACATTGCCTTTGGCAGTTTTGTGATTCCGGTCTTCAAACTCACCGGATTGATAATCGTTTATCAGGCAGCCTATCCACCGGGATATCCGTGGATTGGAGTTGCAAGAGCTGTTGTTGCAGTTCTGTTTACGATGTCGCTGGTTGCTCTTATGAGTGAGAAGAAAATTTTCTGGAGGGCCTAAATATGACACTGTTAATACTTATTCTCTATGTTCTAACCCCTGCGGCAGTACTTTGGATTTGTTACAAAATTCCTTTTCTGAATAAAATCGGACCTGTTTTACTCCTCTATTTAATTGGAATTATTGTAGGAAATGTTGGGATTATTCCTCATTCGGCCTATCCACTTCAGGACTTAATTGTAACAATTATTATTCCTTTGGCTATTCCGCTTATGCTGTTCACTTGCGATTTTCGCCACTGGGACATAAAGAAAGCTCTTCTCACTCTCATAACTGGTGTAGTTGCTGTTGTTATTGTTGTTGTTTCCGGCTTTTTCATTTTCAGAACACTTATTGGGCGGGACCCGGCTATAGGAGACCAGATGCATAATATTGCAGGAATGCTTTGCGGGGTTTATACAGGAGGAACCCCTAACCTTGCAGCAATAAAAATCATGCTTGGGGTTCCAAATGAAACTTATATCCTCATTCACTCATATGATATGGCCATCAGCCTGCTTTACCTTACATTTCTTTTGTCGGTTGGCATTCCTTTGTTTAGGAAAATACTTAAAAACAATTCAGGGAAAGAAGTTGAGAAGGATATTCATATGCCTGTTGAGGTATACGACGAAAATCCCTACAAAGATATTTTTCAAAAGAAATTCATTTTTCCTGTTCTTGGAGCTGTTGGTATATCTGTTGTCATTTTTGCAGTGTCCGGCGGATTATCGTTTTTATTCCCAAAAGACATGCAAACGGTTATTGTGATTCTTTCAATTACCACTCTGGGTATTGCAGCATCCTTTATAAAACCTGTCCGTGCAATAAAAAAGAGCTTTGATGCAGGAATGTATCTTGTATACATTTTCAGTATGGTAGTGGCATCTATGGCCGACCTTTCCAGACTAAACCTCTCCGGCGGATTCTACCTGCTTTTGTATATTACATTTGCCATTTTCGGGTCACTTGCAATTCAGCTTGTACTTGCCAAATTCTTTAAACTGGATGCCGACACTGTTATAATTTCTTCGGTTGCGCTAATTAACTCTCCTCCCTTTGTGCCTATGGTGGCAACGGCAATGAAGAATAAAAACGTAATCATTACAGGCCTCACTGTAGGACTTGTAGGATATGCCATTGGAAACTATCTCGGATATATTGTTGCCCGGGTTCTTATAATATTTTAGAAAAATTGATGATATGAAAAAACTTACATTTCTTGCAATTGTTTCTCTCATTCTCTTCTCCTCTGCATTTGTTCAGGCACAGGACACATTGGTTCCTGCCAATAAAAAAATTAAAAAGGGATGGAACATAGGGCCCCTTCCTGCAATAGGATATAACAGCGACCTTGGTTTTCAGTATGGAGCACTGGCCGACTTTTATTATTTTGGAGATGGGAGTACATTCCCCGAATACATCCATAAATTTAATATTGAAGTCTCTCAATATACAAAGGGTACAGGGGTGTATCACCTTTTCTACGACTCAAAATATTTGCTCAGGGGAATTCGCACAACCCTGGACATAAGCTATCTTACCGATAAAATGATGGATTTTCTGGGATTCAACGGCTATATGTCATCATATGACGGTGAGTTTGCCCAGGCCAACCCGTCTTTTTATAAAATGGACAGGAGGCTTATGAGAGCTACTGCCGATTTTCAGGGTTCCCTGGGGGGTAAATGGAGCTGGGCTGCAGGTGTTGGCCTCTACAGTTATAAAATTGAAGAGGTGAAACTTGAAAAATATGCAACAGCAGATAATCTTTATTCTCACTACGTGGATGAAGGACTAATTGGAAGCGCAGAGGCCGGAGGCGGAACAAGAATTGAACTAAAGGCCGGTGTGGTCCACGATACAAGAAACAATGAAGTTGACCCTACAAGAGGACTCTGGAGTGAGGCAATCCTTTTCGGTTCACCCGGCAGCAGCAGTTATGTAAAACTTTCTCTTGTACACAGGGGATTTCTGCCTTTGGCAAAAGACAAGCTTACCTTTGCCTACAGGGTTGCCATTCAGGCAAATATAGCAGGTGAGGCCCCTTTTTATATGCAACAAAATCTCTCAACACTCTATTTTCGTCAAATATCCTCTGAAGGGCTTGGCGGGGTTAATACTCTCCGCGGTGTTATCAGAAACAGAGTTGTAGGGCAGGGGGTTGCATGGGCAAATCTTGAACTTAGATATCGCTTTCTGGACTTCAGGTTTTTAAAGCAGGACTGGTATCTTGCGCTTAACCCATTTTTTGATGCAGGAAGAGTTATCCAGTATTATAAAAAGGATCTCATGGATTCATCTTCCGATTCTGTTATTTCACCAACCGATGCAGAAGCCTTTCACATGACGGCAGGTTTGGGTATAAAAGCAATTATGAACAGAAACTTTGTTGTTTCGTTTGAGTGGGGAAAACCTTTCAGCAAGAAAGACGGTAAAAACGGGATGAACATTGGGCTAAATTATATTTTTTAGAAATGTTGTAACATATTTTCTCTTTATTCGTCATTAGTGCAGTATGACAGAACTGGAGTTTAACATATTGGTCCAAAGGTTAAGACCTAAACTCATTAACTTCGCAGGCGGCTTTATAAAAACAGGAGCTGCAACTGCAGAGGATATGGTACAGGATGCCGTAATTAAACTCTGGCGCACTCAGGAAATACAAGAGGTGAAAAACCATGAAGCACTTACGCTTCACATACTTAAAAATGTATGCATAGATTACCTCCGCCTCAAGAAAAATAATACCGAGGCCATAAACCTGAATGTTGTACACAAACATGCAGATGATCCGGTTTCTGCACTGGAAAGCAAAGACCATTTTGCATTTATTAAAAGTTGCATGGATGTTTTGCCCTCCGACCAGATGCTGGCAGTGAGACTGAGGGATATAATGGGCTACGAGATGGAAGAGATTGCCGTGATTCTCGAAACAACCGAGGGAAATGTACGGACCCTTTTATCAAGAGCCAGACAAAAATTAAGAGAAAAAATTCAAATGCGATGAAAAGAGAAGAATACAGAGATATTGAGAATCTCATTGAGAGATATTTCAACGCAGAGACTACCCTCGAAGAGGAGTCACTTATCAGAAAATATTACAGGAATACACCTGAAAACGAGATTGAGCCTCAGCTAAGAGGATATGCACAGCTATTTGGATACTTTTCAAATGAGATGGATACTTTGAAATCCAATCAAAAAGAGACTGAAACAACAGAAATTGAAACAGCAACTGCAACTCCTGCATCAACATACTTAAATCCTAATGCCCATAACTTCCGGGATTCTAAGAGAGATATTGTTAAAACATCATTTTACAAACCTCTTATGAGATGGGGAACCGTGGCCGCAGCGGCTGTTCTGGTAGTGGCCTTCTTTCTTATTAATCCAAGAGAAGACAATTCCATAAAACTAATGATAGACGGTGAACGGGTAAATAATAACGAGCTTGCAATGTCTATTGCCGGAGAACGACTTGACAAGGTAAATGAAATGATGGGGCAGGTTCAGAAGGGCAATGATGTTATGGGTCGTTTATCCACAGTTGGCAGGGCAATGGCCCCTTTGGAAAAAATCGGCAGCACACTGACACAAAATGAGCAGTAGTTCGTCTTAATAGCGAGTACTCATAACAACCAAATTGAAAAAACTGAAAAATTAATAAAATGAAAAAGTTACTATTAATAATGCTAACGGCCCTTCTTGCTCCAGTTGCACTTTCGGGCCAGAATAAGGAGATCAATGATCTCTTCGATAAATATGAAAAGAAACGCTCTGTTGAGTCAGTTGTAATCTCTCCTCCTCCACCTCCCATAGTTCCTAATCATAACGTAAAGGACAAAGAAGCTCAGGAATGGATGTCCAAGATTACAGAAATGAGAATTCTGACTGTTGGATCGGGTGTTATGGAAAACAACGTTCCTGTTAGACAATCTCTAAAAGCCGACATGGAAAAACTGATTACAACCTTCAATTTTTCCCGCTTACTAAAAGTCAAAGACAGCGGAGAAGAAGTAGAACTTTATGTGAACAAAAACAAGACCGGCGTACTGCTTTTCCTCAACAGTTCAACAGAAGAGTACACTGTAATTGCGATGTTCGGAAATATAGACGATAATATTCTTAAATCTGCAATGAGCGGCGGGATTCATATTAAGTAGGGAGGCATCTGCCAGTTAAAATAGTAAGTGTCACAAAAACAAGTGTTACAATAGCAAGTACCGCAAAACAAGTATTCCCGAAAAATATTACCAAAGAGGCAGACCAATGGTCAGCCTCTTTGCGTTTTAATTTTAAACGTCGCCGGAAGCTAGCGTTATCAATGAGGAAACATCGAGAGGCCTTGCTACGCAACTGCTTCCTGCTGTCTTTAACACGCTGTTACACAAGAAGTTTCTAAGAAGACGCAGAGGATATCTCAGCGTCTTCTTAAAATATGCTTGATATTCAGCGCTTTGTGACTTTTGGGTTCGGTTATAAGCCACACAAAAATAGATGGTGCGGCTTCGCCGCGGTTTAACGCCCATACGGCCTGCAAACCATTCGGTCTAGAAATCTGGCCAAAAATCTGATTCATAAATGCTTGATTATCATCCTAAAACACAAAACTACGCGGGTAGTACCCGCGCAATTTCCGGTTATTGCCTAATAATATGAGAGTTA
>DOSU01000033.1:256-15473 GCA_003513895.1 Rikenellaceae bacterium | reverse complement strand
GGTGGGGCGAGAGGGACGAAGGTGAGTGGATTTACGCTCTTGGTGAGAAGCATAGCGGCTCCTGAAGGACTCTTTTGAATGTCTTTTGCAACAAAGGCATCAAGGGTATAAGGGTCGTTAGGTATTGAGGTGAGAACTCCGTTTACATATTCATTAACACGGGTACCTGCAGCAGTACGCAATATTCTTTTTACCATATTCTCACGGCTCGGCGCATTGTAGTAAGGTTCGTTAAAAACCATACAGCTTGAGGTTTCCGCCTTCCATGCACCATAAGTGTAATATATTGCTCCTTGAAATGCACCAACTGAACTATAACCATTTTTACCTATAAAGTATTTCCATTTTATTGTTAATTGGTCGCTTGTTAAATCTACATTTGGATAAAATCCATACTTCACCCATTGAGCAAAACTCGCTTTAGCATCGTCCGGTAGTGTTTTTTCTGTATTTTCAGTGGTGATGTATTCATCTGCCAATCTACCGAAACCATGTCCGCCGGCTTCGTGGTTAATAACATTTTTAAAATTTACTCCTGCTTTTGTTGAAGTACTCACAGGGCAAATAGAAATTGCTTTTCCGTCGCTCCACGACCAGTTTGTCCCTGCGTACCGGTCCTGATTTACGACAAGAATCACAAGTGTATTTTGAAGTTTACCCTGAACACCGCTATAATTAGGATTGTTATCTTCCATTCCCGGAATTTTCTGGGCATATTCATATACTTTATCATCGTCGGCTTCTAAACTTGATCCGCCTTTATATACAACACCGAAAGCCGTCTTTTTCACTATTGACTTGTCTGTCTGTGACACGCCACTATCCTGAGAATATGCAGCAACTTTGTAAACCTTAAAGTAACTTTTGTAACTCTTATATGGTTCAATATTAAAGAAAGCATCTATACCAGTTGTCATGTCCTGATCGAACTTGCCTCCGTCCACATAGTCTTCAACTGTATATCCGTCGCCAAGGAAGATAATCTCATTTGGATTGGCTCCGGAAACATAATTAAAAGCCACTCTGTATTCACCATCTGTATAACCGCCTATTGTTCCTGTAGTAAATGAAAATATTGGAGAAACTGATTTTCCAAGGTATGCATCAGATGAAGTCACCCTCCAGTAATATTTTGTGTTTTCTTTTAAAAGCTCAGATACTGTAGCTTTAGGAACAGTATCTGTTGTGATAACCTTTACTACTTTCCCGTCTCCGGACAAAAAACCCGTATTGTCCGATAATTCAAATGTATATGTCACCCTATCGTTATCGGTGTCTATAGATGGTGCCCATGTAAAAGAAGCAAGTCTTGGTAAATTTTGTGATAAATTAAATGGAGTGAGAAGTTGTACTGGTAAGGGATTTGTATTAAAAGCCCTCTTCTGAAACAAACTAATCACCTTTGTAGTATCCCCATATACAAATGTAAGCTTCGCAGACCTATCTCCGTTTAAGTTAACCTGAGCGCTGAATGTTAAATCAGCATTAGTGCTTCCACTTACCGAACTCACAGATATCCAAGAAGTTTCTGAAGGTACTTGTAAAGACCATGGTGTGTTAGTCGTTACTTTAACTATTTTTGAGCCCGCATCTTTCTCAAATATAATATTTTCAATGTCAACAGACAGTTGTGAGAAACTTTGTTTTATTGTTATTATTTTTTTAAGAAAATTAGTTTTCCCTTCTTGTCCAGTTATAATAACAATAGAGGCAGATCTATCTTTTTTAGTTAAATTATTTTGTGCTTGTATACTTATTACACCATCTCCCTTTCCTGATAAAGGCGAAATAGTAAACCAAGATCCTGTTGAGTATGCAGTCCAAGATGAATTGCTCGATAAATTTAATGTGCTTAATCCTTGTACACATGGAATATCAAGCTGATTTGCGGATGGCGTCAAAACCGGTGGTAAATCTTTTTTACAACCTATAAGGAATATGGAAACAAGAAAAACTAAGGTAATATTAAGTATTTTAATCATAAAATCTAGTTGTAATTCATAATTAACAAATTTAATTATTTATTGTTTAATATTCAATAAAACTGAAACTATTAAAATATCAAAAAACCGGAATTATCCTTATAAATAATAAAAGAATATGGCTAAATTATTACTTTTGTTTTTAAAAAAAATCTATATGAAGAAATTACTTCAGATTGCGATTATTTTAATATCAATCATCTCATGTATCAGTAATAATAAAGGATATATCATCAACGGAGAAATTAAAGGAAAAGATGAGGTAATAAAAAACGGTACAATATTTTTAAGAACCCAATCAAAAGATTATCTTATACTTGACTCGGCTAAAATATTAAATGGAAAATTCAAATTCACCGGGAAGGTTGAAACTCCTGATAAATATATTATATATCTAAGAGGGATCCCAAAGGGAATACCAATTTTCCTTGAAAATGAAAGGTTCTTTATAAAATCTCAATCGGATAATTTAGCAGATGCCAAGATTAAGGGAGGAAAGACACAACGAATTATTGATGATTTTAAGCAAAAGGACATTAACACAAGAGAAAAATATAACATTGAAAAAACTCTTTTGGAATTAAGCGATAGTAAGATATCTGAACAAAAAAAATTAAATCTTATTAAAATCATAGAATCTGCAAATGGTGAAATGAGAAAATATTCTGACTCAGTAATTAAAGATAATCCAATCTCAAATTTCACGTTAATAAATACAATTGAGAGGGCCAATACTCTTGATTTTAATGAATTAGTAAGTATATACAAAAGATTTTATGGCAAAGAAGAGTTTGACAATAATAGAAACGTTATCAATCTCAAAAAGATAATTAATATAAGAGAAAAATTAGAATTAGGCCAAATTGCTCCTGATTTTACTTTAAAAAATAATAAAGGAATATCTCTATCCTTATCGGATTTAACCAAACAAAATGGTCTAAATCTTATTGTTTTTTGGGCGAGTTGGGACTCAAACAGCTTTAATTTCTCTCGTGGGTTAAGCGGAATATACCAAAAATACCACTCGAAAGGGCTTGAAATCATTGATATATCTGTAAACGATGTCGAGAGAAACTGGAAGGATACAATTGCAAAAAACAATCTTTTGTGGATCCATTTAATTGATGATATGGCAGATAGCATTTCTGCTACCAGAAAATATAATGTTCAACTTATTCCACATACAATTTTAATAGATAAAAATCAAAAAATTATTGCAAAAAACATTGCCATTAATGATTTGATCAATATTATTGAAACAACATTATAGTGAATATTAACGAAACAAAAAAAGGCTGTATATCTACAGCCTTTAATTTATAATTAGCAATATAATTATGGCAAAGTAACAGATTCTGCATATGTTCCTCCAAATGCCATTCCAGCGGTAGGAAGTGTAAATTTAGAAAC
Organism: Rikenellaceae bacterium; assembly: GCA_003513895.1. Classification (GTDB taxonomy): domain Bacteria; phylum Bacteroidota; class Bacteroidia; order Bacteroidales; family UBA932; genus Bact-08. The sequence continues at coordinate 12,081 of DOSU01000033.1, read as the reverse complement.
CCATGTATATGTTTTTCCACTAACTGATGTTGTTTGTGGTGTGACATAAACGTATCCATATGAAGCGCTATAAAGCCAGCCAATGTTTTGAGAAGCAATTGTAATAACTCCATTATCAACGCTGAAGTCTATATTTGCACCTGAACCTGGTTCATAAGGTTCTATAATGCGGTAATAACTTGGAAGAGTTGTTGGAAGGTCTGCTTTCAAAACAGCCACATTAGCTGTTGTTTCATAGAACTCCGAAGTGTATGAACCTGTTCCTAGTGAAATATAAGCCAAAGGCAATTGAGCGTTTACAGTCATTACAGAGATCTTAGAAGGAGAGATAAGATCATCTCCTACAAGCGTCAAAGCAAAAGTATACTTTTTAGCCGGAGCTATGCTTGCCATAGTATAATTAACAGACAAATACGCAGATCCCTCTCCTGCAGCAAACTCTACATTACTTACAGGTAACGAAAATAATGCTAAAGTACCTGAAGAAGCACTTGTAAGAGTAACAGGAACTGACGCAGCAGCTTTCGTATTACCTCTGTAAACAAGCACTTTTATAACATTGTTATCAGTAGCTTTTAGATTATATACTAATACTGGAGATGCAAACGCAGCGCCAACAGTACCAATATTAGCACTATCTATGGTAGGCATTACAGCATCTTTGTTACACGATAATAGTGCAAGCAAAAAAACTAACGAAATTATATATTTAATATTTTTCATCGATTAAATTATTTTAAAATATAATTATAGTGGATTTTGATCAGTTGCAATATCCATAAATTCATTACCATCAAATTCCTGTTGTGGAATTGGAAGAACAAATTCTTTAGACCCTACAGTAGTTGTTTTGTCTAGAAGAAGTTGTGAATGATTTGTCCCGGTATAACTTCTTGTAAAACCAAGCCTCAATCTCTTAAGATCAAATATCCGTCCAGCTTCGGCCCATAACTCTATACGGCGTTGTAACAAAATTTCATCCATTAATGTTACAGGATCAGCATGAGTATCTGAATTATAAGTGGCAGCGTCTGTACGAGAAGCCAGTCTTGTTGCCATGTTTACATCACGAACTGCACCAAGTTCAAGCAAAAGTGTTCTTGCTGCACTATATTGTGTAAGTCGAGCTTTGGCTTCTGCTTCTATTAGCAACATTTCTTCTGCTCTAAGATAAATATAGTCACCTGTATAGTCAGTAATGTTTTTGTATTTATACTTTAGTTGTACATAACTCTTCATAGGACCTGAAGATTGCGTATTTGTTACGACACCCTTCCACCACAAAAGACGCTTGTCTGTTGAAGAAATTTTATTATATAACGAAGCATCAATACATTTTCTTGAACTTACACCATATCCGTTAGCAGATTGAACAGCAGTAGTGCTACCTGGATCCATATGGCAGAATAATGTACCCCAACCGCCGGAAATAGCTTCAGTTGAAATCACCTCACCACCCCAAATAACTGAAGATAGAGCGATATTGTTAAATCCTGAATAAAGAGCATCCCCAGATAACAATGCATAGCTTGTACGTGCAGCATTTGCTGCAGCAGCAGCTTCTGTCCATTTTTCTTCCACTAGAAATACCTTTGCTTGTATTGCTTTAGCAACATTATAGTCAACCTGAGACTTGTGAGCACGAGTAACTCCTGCATCTTTGGCCTCTTTGAGCAATGTGGCAGCTTCAGCCAAGTCAGAATCAATCTGCGCATAAACTTCTCTCAATGTACCCCTTGGGGATCCTGTAAGAGTTGGCGCGGTATACAAAGGAACTCCCGGCAAATCTTCATTGCCAACATATGTTTGCTGGAAGTAAAGTGAAAGATAAAAATAAGCGTATGCACGTAAAGTAAGTGCTTGTCCAACTATACTTTTAATTTCCGCTGGATTTCCTGATATAAGATCTTTTGATGCTAAAACATAATTTGCATTCACAATAATTTTATAATAGAAATTCCACAAACCGTAGCATCTCCAGCTTGCACTGGCATACCTAGTACGTACATCATATTTGTAGTCAAAATAGAACCAACCGTTTCCTTGTTCTGCCTGTACAAAATCTTCTCCCATAAGGTCTGCAACAATATTATGGGATACTATACCAAAATTCTGCTGTGTATTACCTAAGGTTCCAAACCAAGTACTGTTAGGTAAATATAGCGCACCATAAATACCATTTAGGGCAACCATCGCACTCTTCGTGTCTTTGAAAATTAATTGCCCGGATACTGAATCAGTAGGAGTCGTATCTAAATACTCTTTGTTACAAGAGCTAAATACGAGAACACCCGCTAAAAGTAATGTAATTATCTTTTTCATATAAGTATTATCTTAATATTCGTTTTAATTAAAAGGTTATATCCAGGCCCATTGAGATTGAGCGAGTAGGAGTGTAAACGTAGTCTGTACCACCAGAGAAGTTATACTGAGGGTTCATACCTTTTAGATAAGAGAACAATGCTATGTTATCGGCAACCATTGATAATCTTAAATTTTGTATGCCAATACTTTTCATCCATTTACTTGGCAAAGAATAACCAAGAGTAATATTTTTAATTGAAAAATAAGAAGCATTTATAAGGTTACGATCAGATGTCTGAGTGTTTGCGCTTAACTGAGGAATTGGAATGTCTGTTATATCCCCGGGTTTTTGCCATGCTCTTGAAAGGTGAGCAGATAGTGCGTTACCTTGATACAATGGATCTAAGAGATTCGAATAAAGTCCGTCAAGAACTTTACCGCCAATTGAGTAAGTACATAAAATACTTAAATCTAAGTTTTTATATATTTTAAAATCATTAGATATTGAACCAAAAAAGGCTGGCATGCGGTTTCCTGCAATAACTCTTGATGCTGCAGCTTTTGTCATGCTTGAAGATACATACTCTTCGCCTTTGACTCCGTCAACAGTATCCCAAACCCAATATAGCTGGTAACCAGTTGCGGGGTCTACGCCTGCTGATCTTGGAACATAGAAAGAATTAAGTACTTCACCTTCTTTAATAATATAGTTACCACTTGTAATTTCCGGCTTATCAGCAAGATTGACAACTTTATTTCTAACTGTTGAACCCATTAATGTAAGAGTCCATTTGAAGTTGTCGTTCCTATATATTTCTCCCGCTAAAGTTAATTCAAATCCGGAATTCTGCATGCTGCCAATATTTTTATTGAACGAGACGAATCCTGTAGACATTGCTAGCGGATATGCCATTAGCATATCTGTAGTAACTCTCTTATACCACTCAACTGCAATAGAGAAACGATTGAAAATCCTAGCATCAAGTCCAATATTGAGATTGCCATTCTTTTCCCATTTAAGATCCATATTTTCCATAGACGCAACAACAGCGCCATTCATTCCTGCATTTGGAAATCCAAGGTCATACAAAGCTTGCCAAGGATATAATCCACCAACAGCATCATTACCTTGAACTCCATAACTTGCTTTAACATTCAAATTATTAATCCAAGTAATCGGTTTAATGAATGACTCCTGACTTACGCGCCAGTTTCCCCCAACAGACCAGAAGTCACCCCAGCGATTTGAAGAGTGAAAACGAGAAGAGCCGTCACGACGGAATGATCCGGAAAAGTAATAGCGGTCGTCATAGTTATAATTTAATCTTGAGAGGTATGACTCAATAGTGTAATTATCTTCATATGATGCAGCATCTAAAACTGTTGCAGCAGCATTTAATTCGTATAAACCCCCGAATGGGAAGCCTGATTTGCCAGCTCTCAAATAATTGTAGTTGTATGAATAATTCTCATGTCCTGCAAGAAAATCAAGATTGTGTTTCAGATTAAATGTTCTTTTATAAGTAACCAATTGGTTAAATGTGTAACTTAAAGTATTTGTACTATACTTATATGCCCTTCCTGCTGAACCTGCAGCATTACCAAAATAAGGGTTTTCATAACTGCTTTGATATAAATTTCTGAAGTCGGTACCCAGATTTGCAGATATTTTTAAACCAGGAACAAAAGGAACCATAAAGTCAACATAAGAACGTGCACTTACACTTGTATTGACCGCTGAAAAATGGTCATCATAAAGCGTAGCTACGCTGTTGTAATTTTGTTGAGCTCCGGATGCACGATTGAGACCATAGTCAAAACTTGTTTTGCCGTTAACATCTAGTACACGATTACCACTCTCGTCAACAACATAGACAGGATAGATAGGAGCCATCAACATACATGAGTACCATACATTTGAAGTTGAAGAACCTGTAGCATTTAAGAAGTTACTTTTAGTTTGAGCAAAGTTTGTATTCAAGCCAAACTTCAACCATTCATTAGGTTGCGCATCAACATTTGCTCTTCCTGAAAAACGGTTAAAGTTTGTTGTTTGTAAAATACCTTTTTCGTCAAGATACCCAATTGATGCCATATATTTAGCCTTTTCAGAACCACCGGTAAGACTTAATACATAATCTTGTCTTATAGGATTAACAGCTGTAACCTCATCAGTCCAATTATCATGATACCTCAATGTTGCATCACTTCTTATTTTTCCAGTTACAGGATCTATCAGCTCGGCTAGCTTATAGTTATAAGGGTTGTATTGTTCGTTGACGCCAAATACTTTGCTAGAGCCAGTCAACATTGCTGCAATAGCAGCAGTACCTGCAGTAGCTGGATCTGCACCATTTTTAAGTATCTCTTCATTTTTAAATGCCTGGAATTGATACTCTATCCATCCTTTTTCATCCAATAAATCATAGCTTGGGAAGGCACGAGAAGAAACGCCAAAGTTACCTTTAAAGTTTATTCTGAGTTTTTCACCTTGTCCTGCACCTTTCTTAGTAGTGACCATTATTACACCATTGGCACCACGAGCTCCGTACAATGCACCAGCAGACGCATCTTTTAAAATTGTCATTGATTCAATATCTGCTGGGTTAATTGCAGATATATTTCCATCATAAGGTATACCGTCCACGACATATAGAGGGGCAGTAGATGCATTAATTGATCCAAATCCACGAATAACGATATTAGCTGTTGATCCCGGTTGACCGGATCCAGATGTAACCAATACGCCCGTAGCTAAGCCTTCTATGGCTTTTGTAACATTCGAAACTGTTCTCCTCGCGATATTCTCAGATTTAACAACTTGAGCGGATCCGGTAAAGGATTCTTTTTTAGTTGTTCCGTAAGCTACGATTAAAACATCTTCCAAATTTACAGCATCAGGAGAGAGAGTAACATTAACAACTTTTCTATTGTTAATTGGAACCTCTACTTCTGTAAAACCAATGAAGCTAATGATTAATGTCCCATTAGCTGGTGCGTTGATTGAATACTTCCCTAATGCATCCGTAGATGCTCCTACCGTTGTACCTTTCAACCGTACAGAGGCAAAACCAATCGGTTCCCCGGAGCTTGCATCAGTAACAATTCCTGAAACCGTATTATTTTGAGCAAAAGCTACGCTAGTCGCAAAAAACAATAAGGTTGTTAAAAATACCCTGATTTTTTTCATTTAGTTTAATTTTGGTTAATAAATAGTTTAGTTTGTGTATGATTTAGTCTCAGTATTTCAAAAAACAGTAATCGTGTCTACAAAAATACATAATTAAATTCAAATTTACAAATAGATAAGGGCAGATGTAGTACACCTGCCCTCAAAATTTAGGAAATTTTATAGAAATCTATTTTTTATATAAGCCCTTGTTCCAGTGTTGCCTGGGCAACTTTCATGAAACCTGCAATGTTGGCACCGTTTACATAATTGATGTAACCGTCTTTTTGTGTTCCGTATTTAACACAAGCTTCGTGAATGCTTAGCATAATTTGTTTTAGCTTGGCATCTACCTCTTCGGCAGTCCAGCTGATGTGCATTGCGTTTTGAGTCATTTCCAGACCGGATACTGCTACTCCGCCTGCATTTACAGCTTTTCCGGGAGCATACAAAACTTTAGCTTTTGTAAATTCGTGGATAGCTTCAGGTGTACAACCCATGTTTGAAATTTCGCCAACGCAAATTACGCCGTTCTTGATAAGTTCTTTTGCATCTTCGCCGTTAAGTTCGTTCTGGAAAGCGCAAGGAAGAGCAATGTCTACCTTAACAATCCATGATTTTTTACCTGCGATGAATTTTGAACCCGGGAATTTTTTTGCATAAGGTTCAACAACGTCGTTGTTTGAAGCGCGAAGATCGAGCATATACTCAATTTTTTCTGCGTTCATACCTGCTTCGTCAATAATAACACCATCGGGACCGGAAAGAGCAATAACTTTTGCTCCGAGTTCAGTTGCTTTCAAAGCAGCTCCCCATGCAACATTACCAAATCCAGATACAGAAACAGTTTTGCCTTTGATGTCAATGTTCCTGGTTTTGAGCATATGATTTACAAAGTATACGCCGCCGAAACCTGTTGCCTCGGGACGGATAAGAGAACCACCCCATGTTGCGCCTTTACCTGTAAGAACGCCTGTGTTTTCGCGGGCAAGTTTTTTATAATAGCCAAACATGTAACCAACTTCGCGTCCGCCTACTCCAATGTCACCTGCAGGTACGTCGGTATCTGGTCCCAAATGGCGCCATAATTCAGTTATGAAAGCCTGGCAAAAACGCATTACTTCTGCATCTGATTTGCCTTTTGGATTAAAGTCCGATCCTCCTTTAGCACCACCCATAGGAAGGGTAGTAAGAGCATTTTTGAATGTTTGTTCAAAGCCTAAAAACTTAAGAATTGAAGGAGTTACTGATGGGTGAAAACGGAATCCGCCTTTGTATGGTCCAATCGCATTATTGAACTGAACACGGTAACCAAGGTTTGTTTGAACTTCACCTTTGTCGTCCTGCCAGGTGACGCGGAATGTAAAAATACGATCCGGCTCGATGAGTCTTTCAATAATTTTTGCTTTTTCAAATTCCGGATGTTTGTTGTAGATGTCCTCTACCGATTCCAAAACTTCGTGAACTGCTTGCAAATACTCTTTCTCATGGCCATATTTTTTTTCAAGGTTGGCCATAACTTCTGCTACTTTCATAATAGAAATTTTTTATTTATAATGTTAATTGTAATTAATGGTTTCTCTATTTAACTTCCCATGTAGAACCGCTTCTGAGCAATTCGTCCATACTGTGAATTGGTGCATTTTCCCTTACTGCAAGGAGTTGGTCTCTAACGTTGTCGTCGTAGGTTGAATCCTTTACTGCTCTTATAACTCCGAGAGCTACAGGCAATTCGGGGTATTTCATATCTATGAGCATAGAGTGCAGGCCGGGATTTTCTTCTTCGGCATCGTGTACAAGAAGGTTCTTTTCGGTTATTCCGTTTTCTCCAATCTTAACAACTTTTAATTTGATTCCGTCAAGAACCAGACCTTTGTCTTTGTTTTTACCAAAGATCATTGGCTCGCCGTGTTTCAGAATTATTGTTCTGTCTGCACGGTTTTCGCGGTCGGAAAGTGTAAAGTGTGTTTTATCATTGAATATCACGCAGTTCACTAAAACTTCTGTAACGGCTGTTCCATCATGTTTTGCAGAAGCTACCATAATTTTTTGTGTCAACTCCAGTTCGACATCAATACTTCTTGCAAAAAAAGTACCTCTTGACCCCAGTACAAGTGCGCCTGGATTAAACGGATGTTCAACTGTTCCGTATGGCGATGTCTTTGTAACTTTTCCAAGAGCAGATGTAGGAGAATACTGGCCTTTTGTCAAACCATAAATCTGGTTGTTGAAAAGAATAATATTTATGTCAATGTTCCTGCGCACAGCGTGGATAAAGTGATTTCCTCCAATTGCAAGAGCATCTCCGTCTCCGGTTATTTGCCATACGGTAAGAGTGGGATTCGCCACTTTTACTCCTGTTGCAATCACCGAAGCTCTTCCGTGAATTCCGTGAAATCCATATGAGTCCATATAATATGGAAAGCGTGAAGAGCATCCGATTCCAGAAACAAATACAAATCTCTCTTTTGTATAGTTAAGAGCCTCGCAAACTTCGGGCAGCGCTCTTTGCACCGATGCCAGAATTGCATAGTCGCCGCAGCCTGGACACCATTTTACCTCCTGATTGCTTTTAAAATCTTGTGGTGTATATTTCATCTCTTTAATTTTTTCGGGTTAATTACTATAAAATTGCGTTTACTGCGTCCACTATCTCCTTAACAATAAAAGGCTGTCCCTGTACTTTGTTGTGCTGGAGGAACCGGAACTGTTGAAATTCCCCTTTGAGGTAATTTGCAAATTGTCCGCTGTTTAGTTCGCAAACAATAATTTTTTTATAGTTGGCAAATATTTTAGCTGTGTTTTTTGGAAGCGGGAAAATGTAGTCGAAATGTGCAAGGCTAACGCTCTTGCCTTGTTCACGAAGTTCTTTGACAGCTGTGTACAAGTGTCCGAAAGTTCCCCCCCATCCTACAACAAGCACATCTGCTTTTTCATCTCCAATAACTTTTTGTTCCGGAATATAGTTGGCAAGTCTTGCAACTTTCTCTGCACGTTCTTTTACCATTCTTTCGTGTACAAGAGGATCGGAAGAAACAGAACCGTCGTTGTTCTTCTCAAGCCCTCCCACTCTGTGCTCAAGACCAACTGTTCCCGGAAATGCCCATCTTCTGGCCATGCGTTCTTCGTCTCTTTTGTACGGCCAGTAGGGAACTTCGTCCGGTTTGTCAATTATTGGCGGATTAATTTCCGGATAGTCTTTCATGCTTGGAATCTTCCATGGTTCCGAACCATTTCCAATAAATCCTTCGGTGAGCAGTATAACCGGCATCATATGTTCCATTGCATATTTACCTGCGTAAAATGCAGCGTCAAAACAATGAGATGGCGAGTGAGCTGCTATTACAGCAATCGGACACTCTCCGTTCCTTCCGTAAAGAGCCTGATTTAGGTCTGTCTGTTCGGTTTTTGTAGGGACTCCGGTAGACGGGCCGCTTCGCTGAACGTCTACTACTACGAGCGGCAGTTCGGTAATCATTGCGAGGCCAAGCGCTTCAGTTTTAAGTGATAGCCCAGGGCCGGATGTTGTTGTAACTGCAAAACTTCCTGTGTATGCTGCTCCTATTGCTGTGCAAATGCCTGCAATTTCATCTTCGCACTGAAGTGTCTTTGCATTAAGTTCTTTATGAATAGCCAACTCTTCAAGGATGCTTGTTGCAGGAGTGATAGGATATGATCCGCAAAACAGCGGCCTGCCCGATTTCTCCGAAGCTGCAAGCAACCCCCAGGCAGTAGCTTGATTTCCGTTTATGTTTCTGTAGAGACCCTTCTCCTGTTTTGCCGGAGCAATGGTATATGTATTAGGAATGGCATGTATATTTCCTGCATAGTTATATCCATCCATTATCACTTTTTTGTTTGCCTCAATAAGTTCAGGTTTTTTGCGGAATTTCTTTTCAAGATATTTGAACGTAGATTCCATTGGGCGGTTGAACATATAGTAACACATCCCGAGTGTAAACATGTTCTTAGAGCGAAGAATCGCTTTTGGGTCCAGGCTGCTGTCTTTAAGGCTCTCTTTTGTAAGTGAAGAGATTGGCGCAAAAATTATTGTTCTGTCCTCTATTTTAAGTTCGGCAACAGGATCACTTGTTTTAAACCCCGCCTTAGATATCCCTTTTTCGTCAAAAGTGTCGGCATCAAGTATAACGGTGGTAGTCGGTTTTGTCCATTTTACGTTGGCTCTTAAGGCAGCCGGATTCATGGCAACAAGCACATCGCAAAAATCGCCCGGTGTCATAATCTCTCCGCTTCCGATATTTACCTGAAACCCAGATACTCCGGACACAGTTCCCTGAGGTGCGCGAATCTCTGCAGGAAAGTCTGGAAATGTAGAGATGTCGTTACCGAAAATTGCAGAAGCATCGGCAAACAGAGTGCCTGTGAGCTGCATTCCGTCCCCGGAATCACCTGTAAATCGGACTACAACTTCTTTAGTATCAATTACCTTGTGTTGCATAAAAAAATTTATTTATATTAGCTAAAGCTTGATTGTTTCGTTTTAAAACATCCACAAATTTATACATTATTCTAATCCAAAAAACCTTTTTCACATAAATTTTAAATTATCATTAATTAATTGTGTTTTCATGTAAAATAATAATCTATTTACTACCCACTTCTTATAGTTTCGAACAATAAGAGCCAATTTTATAATTCCCTATACAATAATCGAAGCTCTTTTTGAGCAAGAACTTTATTGGGGCAACATTGTTATATTAGTTATATTTGCGTTTTGTAAAATGTGATGGGGATAATAAGAAAACTCAACGGTATAACTCCGAAAATAGGTAAAAATTGTTTTATTGCAGAAAATGCGGCAATAATCGGAGATGTTATAATTGGCGACGACTGTAGCATCTGGTTCGGTTCTGTTTTGCGAGGAGATGTAAATCCCATAAGGATAGGAAACCGCGTAAACATTCAGGATGGTGCGGTTTTACATACTCTTCACAAAAAATCGGTAGTAGAGATTGGAAACGATGTATCGGTAGGTCACAACGCAATTGTTCATGGTGCTAAAGTAGGAAGTAATGTTCTTGTTGGGATGGGGGCTATTTTAATGGATAATTCAGTAATTCCCGATAATACTATTATTGCTGCCGGAGCAGTTGTTCTAAGCAATGTGGTGCTGGAACCGGGAGTATATGCAGGCGTTCCTGCAAAGATGGTAAAAGCAGGGTCGGATCAAATAGGAGAATCTGCCAGAAAAAATGCAAGTGGATACATGATGTACAAAGAGTGGTACAAAAACGGCTACGATGAGGCAGATCCATTATGCTATGTGGCAGATAATCAATAATTATAAAAGAATTAAACAACAATTATACAAACTTATTAATCCTTTCAAAATGAAAAAAATTCTATTTTTCGCAGCGATTTTAGGACTTTTTGCCTGTACTCCAAAAACTGACGGTTATATAATCGAAGGTACTGTTACAGGGGAAAATGTTGCAACAGGTAAAGTTTACCTCTCAAATTTTTCAAGAGATGAACAAATCAAAGACACAGCAGATCTTATTGACGGCAAATTCAAATTCGAAGGCAAAGTTGTCACTCCGGAGAACTATGCAGTTACTATTGACGGAATTGACGGCAGAATTCAGTTTTTTCTTGACAATTCCATAATTAAAATCGAGGCAGCTGCCGAAGATTTCAGCAAAGCAGTTGTTACAGGCGGTGTGACTAATGACCTTGTTATTGCTCTTAGAAAACAACATGAGGAAATTTCCACTAAATTCAATCTTGATTCTCTTATGAAGGAGTACTACGCAAAAGAGACAACTCCGGAAAGGAAAGCTGAGATCATTATTATATATGATCAGTCTCAGAAAGAGTCGGATGCTGTTGATTCAGTGTTTTTTGTAACAAATCCGAATTCATTTTATACTTTAATTCAACTTTTATCAAAAGTGGAAGACTATACTCTTCCGGAGATGGAGGCTAAAGTTGCTGCATTCAAGGCTCTACCTGAGTTTGAAGGAAATCGCTACATTGGTCTTATCGAAGAGAGCCTTGCAATTCTTAAATCAATTGAGGTAGGAATGGTTGCTCCCGATTTTACAATGAACGATCCTCAAGGCAATCCTATTGCTCTTTCAAGCGTTTATCCAAACAACAAGATTACAATGATAGACTTTTGGGCCGGCTGGTGCGGTCCATGCCGTCGCTTTAACCCAACACTCGTTGAAATTTACAAAAAGTTCAACAAGGCCGGCTTCGGAATTCTTGGAGTATCTCTTGACAAGGATGCAGAACTTTGGAACAAAGCAATTGCCGATGATAAACTTACATGGACACAGGTTTCTGACCTCCAGTTCTGGAACAGCGAAGCAGCAAAATTGTACTATGT
>DOSU01000033.1:0-189 GCA_003513895.1 Rikenellaceae bacterium | reverse complement strand
AAGCAGCAAAATTGTACTATGTTAAGTATATTCCTCAAAACATATTCCTGGACAGTGAAGGCAAAATTATCAAGCGTAAAGTTTCTGAAGAAGAGCTTGTTCCATTCCTTAAAGAATATCTTGGAGTAAAATAATTTACTCTGAATCTTAATTTTAAGAGGCCGACCCAAAAAGTCGGCCTCTTATCGT
>DOSU01000040.1:10370-21021 GCA_003513895.1 Rikenellaceae bacterium | reverse complement strand
GGTGCGGCTTTGCCGCGGTTTATAGCCATGCGGTCTGCAAACCATTCGGCCGGAGCGATGTGTGAAAGATGCAATTTATTTCTATAGTTGTGTAACACATCTCTGTGTTCGCAGATGCACCTTTGTTCCAAGTTAAAATCAACAATTAAAATCGTTAGTCATGGGAAGTTTACTTTACATTATTGCCGTTATCCTGGTAATAGCCTGGGCGGTTGGGTTTTTTGCATATAGTGCAGGAGGCATTATTCACATTCTTCTAGTAATTGCTGTAATAGCAATAATATTTAGAATCATCAGGGGACGAAGTGCCTTGTAGATTAAATCATAAACAAAATTAATTATAAAATTATGGACACAGGAAAAGTATTGTTAGGCATTTTGGCAGGCGTAGCCGCCGGTGCTGTATTAGGAATTCTGTTTGCTCCCGAAAAGGGATCCGATATGAGAAGGAAAATATCGAAGAAGAGTGAAGATTATGCCGAAGGATTGAAGGACAAATTAGATGATTTTATCGACAGCTTCAGTGAAAAATTTGATGACGTAAAAGAAGAGGTCGAGGAAAAAGTAGAAAAAGAGATAAAAGCTGCTAAAGCGAAGGTTTGAAAACTCTAAAGCTATGGAAGACAATGCTAAGTTAATTGAAAAAATGCTCGAAAGAGTAGTTGAGTACGGAAAGACAAGCTTCGAATTAGTAAAGCTTAAAGCCCTCGATAAAACATCTGATGTTTTTTCATCATTGGCTTTTCATTCTGTATCCTTTGTATTAATTGTGTCTTTTATGCTTTTTTTTAATCTGGGATGCGCCTTTTGGCTGGGGGACATATTGGGTAACTCTTCATATGGATTCTTTATTGTTGGAGGCTTTTATTTGTTATCCGCAATTGTCGTATATCTTTTTATGCGCAAGTGGATTATAAAGAGAACTAGAGATTTTATTATAAAACGCTTGCTTAAATAATACTCAAATGGGAAATATTTCATCAGTTGGAGAACTGAAAGAATCTATTCGTCAGTTGGAAATGGAACAAGCTATTAAAGGAGAACTTTTGAAAGAGCAATTTTTTACTACTTATGATAGTTTCAGTCTTATAAGCCTCCTCAGAAATTCCTTTAAAAAAACTGCTTCCTCTCCGGATTTAATAAATGATGTTTTAGGAACTGCTTTGGGATTGGCTACCGGTTTTATCTCAAAAAAAATATTTATTGGTTCTTCGGGAAATGTCTTTAGAAAGATATTCGGATCCGCTTTGCAACTGGGTGTAATCAGTTTTGTATCTCAGCATTCAAGAGAAGTTAAGTTATTAGGCCATTTTTTAATTCAGCAAATATTCTCAAAAAGGAGATGATTAAAATTTTAATTCAGTGATAAAGGAAAATTTTCAAATACCTTTTTTTGCAAAAGCATCTATTTTTTGCGTGGGGCTGGTAGCCTTCACGACGATATTATATGTTGGTCAGAGCATCATTATTCCCATAGTATTTTCAATCATAATTGCAATATTGCTTAATCCGATAGTCAGTTTTTTTGTAAAATTCAAGATTAACAGAATAGTTGCAATTCTTATTTCTATAATTCTCACTATATCGGTAATTATTGGTGTTGGAGGTCTGATCATCTCACAGTCTGTCAGGTTCAGCGAATCATGGCCACTTTTGGTTGAAAGATTCACAGAGTTGCTCAATAATTCTATTAACTGGGCATCGGGGTATTTCAATATTAACACTAAAATTATCTACGGGTGGATTTCAGAAACAAAAAGCGAACTTATCAACTTTAATGGAGCAGAAATAGGACAAACACTTGTTGCAGTAGGAAACTGGGTTGTCGTTTTGCTACTTATGCCTGTATACATTTTTTTAATCTTATTTTACCAGCCCCTCATATTGGATTTTATTAGCAAGCTTTTCGGAAAAGACAATCAATCCAACGTAAAAGAGATAACTACTCAAACTAAGAATGTTATCCAGCAATATCTTACAGGCCTTATTATAGAAACAGCAATAGTAGCAGCGATGCAAATCATTACTCTGTTTGCACTTGGAATAGAGTATGCAATCCTGCTCGGAATAATTGGAGCTTTGCTAAATCTTATTCCTTATATAGGGGGCCTGGTAGCAGTGGCGTTACCTATGATGATTGCTCTTGCTACAAAATCAACGGCATGGTACGCAGCTTATGTTTTATTGTTCTATTATATAATTCAAATCATAGACAATAATTATATCGTACCAAAAATTGTTGCATCAAAAGTCAAAATAAATGCATTGTTTTCGATAATCGTAGTAATAGTTGGGAATGCACTATGGGGTATCCCGGGAATGTTTCTTTCTATTCCTCTTCTTGCAATTGTCAAACTAATCTTTGACCATATAGAATCATTAAAGCCATGGGGTTTTTTATTAGGCGATACTATGCCTCCCATGATTAAAATTAAACCGATTTTTCATAAAAAAATTATTAAAAAAACGGATTGAAAATGAAATCAAAAATTAAATTTTTAACAATATTACTAGGAATTATAATTTTCTCAGTATTATTTTCGAAACAGGCATCTGCTCAACAGGGCAATGTCAGTTTCCAGGTTTTCTATGACGAATTAAGTCCATATGGTCAATGGGTAAACCATCCCAACTATGGTTACATATGGATTCCGGATGCGAATGAGGACTTTGTACCATATTCCTCAAATGGCTACTGGGTGAATTCGACCTACGGATGGACATGGGTCTCCGATTATGAATGGGGCTGGGCTCCATTTCACTATGGTCGGTGGGATTATGACGATTATTACGGATGGTTTTGGTTACCGGATAACCAGTGGGGTCCTGCCTGGGTAACCTGGAGAAGAGCAAATGGCTATTACGGCTGGTCACCTATGAGACCCGGAATTAGTATTACTCTAAGTTTTGGAAGAAGATACGACAGGGACAGAGATTATTGGATGTTCGTGAGAGACAGGGATTTGCAAAGACGAGATATTGGCCGATACTATGTTTCCAGAAATGATCACGACAGAATTATCAGGAACTCGACAGTCATTAGTAAAACATACGTAGACAGCAGAAGGCATGCAACATATGTATCAGGCCCGGACAGAGCAGATGTACAGAGAATTAGCGGCAAAAGAATTAATCCCGTATCTATCAGAGACAATAGCAGACCAGGACAAAAAATGAATAATGGTGAGCTTAGGATATACAGGCCTCAGATGAGAAACAGCACCGACAGAGATAAAAGGCCGGTACCTAAACAAGTAACTAGACCGGAAAATGTAAGACAGCCTTCTGTAAGAAATGAAGCAACCAGGCCGGGAAGTGTAAAACGGCAAACCACACAGCCTCAACGGCAAACAACTCAGCCACAAAGACAGGTCACTCAGCCTCAACGGCAAACTACTCAGCCACAAAGACAGGTCACTCAACCACAACGACAAACCACACAGCCTCAACGGCAAACTACTCAACCTCAAAGACAAGCTATACCTCCTGAACAAATTAAACGACAACAAAAACAGGAAGTACAAATTCAGAAGAGAGATCAAATCCAAAAAGAACAGAAGCAGAGAGAGAATCAGAAAGTGACTCCTCCTGCAAACACAAATCGCAAGACAGAAACGACTCAGCCTCAAAGATCAAAATCCGAAAGAGATAAAAGGTCCGAAGAGAAGAAAGAGCGTGAAGAGAGAAAATAATAAATGTATGAATTATGTAATTCATTTGACAAATCATGTAACACACAGGATATGACACAATCATATCTTTATGGCACAAATATTTAACACAATTTAAAAAAATCAAAATGAAAACTAAAAAACTATTAACAGCCTTTGTATTACTGATGGTTGCTTTAATAGCGGGGTGCGTAAAAGACGATTTCGCCGAAATCGTTGGCGTGTGTCCGGAAGTAGAATCAACCAGTCCGGTTGACAAAGCTACAGGAGTATCCCTCTCAAAAGTCATTACAGTAACCTTTAATGAACAGATGAATCCTGCTACTATTAAAGCAACATCTTTCACTATACACGGGTTATCACCAGTTGCAGGAACAATTACCTACAACGACAGAACGGCGTCTTTTACGCCTACGAATCCGCTTATTGCCAACATAACCTATACCGGCAGAATTACTACGACTGTTAAAGACATGATGGGTAATGCAATTCAGGAAGATTATGTATGGACTTTCAGTACCGATGCCACTCCTGCTGTGACACTCACCAGCCCGTTTAACAACGAAGCCGGCGTACTGCTCAACAAGGTTATTACTGCACAATTCAATATGGCAATGTTGCCTTCTACGCTTAACGGAACGACTTTTACACTAAAAAATGGAACAACTCCGGTTTTAGGGACAGTGTCGTATAACGGAACAAATTTATCATTTGCTCCTACCGTTAACTTATTATCGGAAACAGAATACACAGCTACAATCACCACCGGGGCCAAGAGTCTTGCCGGTATTCCAATGGCGGCCAATTATGAATGGAAATTCTCAACCGGCCAGGTACCTGCAGTTCTATCTACAGACCCGCTAAATAATGCAATATCTGTTCCACTCGATAAAATTATTTCTGCAAGATTTAATATGACAATGGATCCATTGAGTCTTATGGGAACAACTTTCTCAATTAAACAAGGCACAACCCCTGTATATGGATCTGTTACTTACAACGGAACAGATTTGTTCTTTATTCCATCGGGTAATCTTTTGCCATCGACAGAATATACTGCTACAATAAATACAACCGCAAAGAGCCCTACAGGCATTCCAATGGCTGCAGACTATGTATGGAAATTCACAACTTTATCTACAACAGCACCAACTGTTACATCTACAAGTCCATTTAATCTTGAGACTGCTGTAATTGTGAAGAAAATAGTTACTGCAAAATTCAGTATGCTCATGGATCCGCTCACTTTAAACGGATCGACCTTCACACTATACAGAGGTACAACACCGGTAGTAGGAACAATAACTTATAACGGGGACGATTTGTCCTTTGTTCCTTTCGGTGATCTTTTACCCGGAACAGAATATACTGCCACAATTACAACAGGAGCTAAAAACTTAGCCGGGATTGCACTTGCCGCAAATTATATCTGGAAATTCACAACAGTAGCACCTCTTGCTCCAACAATAATTTCCACTAATCCAATTAATCTTACCACAGGAGTAGTACTTAATAAGGTTGTTACTGCAACATTCAGCGTACCTATGGACCCTACAACAATAATTGGGGCAAACTATACTTTGCAAATTGGAACAACTCCGGTAACAGGAGTAGTTACATACGCAAATTCGGTAGCCTACTTTACTCCTTCAAGTGATCTTTTACCAAATACAGAATATACTGTTACTGTGACAACTGGTGTTAAAAATGTACCGGGCACAGCAATGCTGAATAATTATGTATGGAAGTTCACTACAAGAGCAGCAGCTGCTGCGGAACCGCTATTCTCTTCAATTTTTGGCTCTTTCGGCGGAAACGCAGGAATTACCAACCAGGGAATATATACGGTAATTAACAATGGTAGTATAGGTACAACAGCGGCATCAACTCTGGTTACAGGATTCCATGACAGTACCGGAGATATATATACCGAAACACCGCTTAATATTGGTGACGTTAAAGGAAGAATTTATACCGATGCACCGCCACCTGTAATATTTGAAGCTGGTGGACCTTATGGTGGCAATGCCGTTACAATGGCAATAGCTCAGGAAGGTCTTTTAGCAGCACGCAACTTCTACAACAGTATTTCACCTGCCAGCAAACCGGGAGGAATAACACTGGATAATGATGAGCTTGGAGGAAGAACTTTAGCTCCTGGTATTTATACCTCCGGCAGTTCTTACAACATTTCATTAGTAGACCTTACCCTGGATGCCCAGGGCGACGCGAATGCAGTGTGGATATTCCAGGTTCCTACCGCACTTACAGTTGGGACACCTTCTGGTGCCCGAAGTGTATTATTGATAAACGGCGCTTTAGCTAAAAATGTATACTGGTATGTTGGAACTGCTGCAGTTATTAACTATGCAGGAGGAGGAATTATGGTAGGAACCATTATTGCCAACTCAGGTGTTACTTTGTCTTCTCCCGGAAACAGTACTAATACCACAGTACAAACTGTTTTAAACGGCAGGGCGATTTCACTGGTTTCTGCGGTAACTATGGTAAATACAATAATTAATGTGCCTGAATAGGCTTTTGATATATGAAATTATATCCCGTCGCAAGACGGGATTAATTCAAATAAGATCAACAAATAATTTAAAAATATGAAAGCTAATAAAAATGTAAAAAAGGGAACACGCAGGTCGTGTTTACCTTATACCTTTCTCATTAAAAGCCTTCTTTTAAGTGCTTTTATTCTGACAGGTATTCAAACGCTTCAGGCACAGGAATTCAAATACACGAGACCATCATGGTGGTTTGGTGCTTCTGCCGGGGCAAACTTTAATGTGTATCGCGGAACTACACAAACGCTAAATGCAACCTTTGTCACTCCCGCTGCATTCCACAATGGGTTTGGGGTTGGACTTTTCGTTGGCCCGGTAATAGAGTATCATAAACCAGATACAAGATTAGGTTTTATTTTGCAGTTTAATTACGATGGCAGGAGCGGAGCTTTTAACAGAGTAGATTCTCCTTGTAACTGTCCGGCAGATTTGTCAACAAACCTCAATTATTTTGCAATTGAACCAAGTCTTAGAATAGCTCCTTTCCGATCAAACTTCTATTTGTTTGTAGGACCACGCTTTTCCTGGAACTGGAAAAAGTCTTTCCTGTATGAACAAGGTATCAACCCTGCTTTTCCGGAACAGACTCCACCAGCAGATGTTGAAGGAGATTTCAGCGACATGAACAAACTGCGTTTATCGATGCAGGTTGGGATGGGTTTTGATATTCAACTTTCTTCAAGGGATAATGAAACTCAAACGGTTCTTTCTCCTTTTGTAAGTTTTCTCCCTTATTTCGGTCAGAACCCTCGTTCGGTTGAGTCATGGAATATGACTACATTCAGAGCAGGCGCTGCCATTAAGTTTGGACGTGGCCATAGAATACCACGTGAAGAAGTAGAAATTTATACTCCTCCAAAAGTGGTTGTTATTGAGCCGGTTGTGCATTTCTCTATTTTGTCTCCAAAAAATATAGCCGAAAAGAGAAGAGTAAAGGAAACATTTCCATTGCTTAATTATGTTTTCTTTGACTTAGGGTCTACAGATATTCCTAATCGCTATGTTTTACTCAAGAAGAGTGAAGTAAGCAACTTTAAGGAAGAACAACTGGATGTCGTAACTCCAAAAGATCTTTCGGGACGTTCAGTACGATCGATGGTAGTCTATTATAATGTATTGAATATTCTGGGCGACAGAATGTCAAAAAGTACCTGGACAGATATTGTTTTGGTAGGATCTTCGGAACTGGGTCCGGAAGACGGAATTGCAATGGCAGAATCCGTTAAAAAATATCTGGTTGATATTTACGGCATCGCTCCGTCAAGGATAAAAATTGAGGGCAGATATAAACCAAAAATTCCTTCAGAACAACCCGGCGGAACACTGGAACTTACGCTTTTACGCGAAGGCGACAGAAGAGTCTCAATTGAGAGCAGCTCTCCGGACCTGATAATGGAATTCCAGAGCGGTCCAGCTTTACCACTGAGGCCTGTTGAGTTTTATGCAATTCAGGAAGCACCTTTGGACAGCTATGTAACCTTCTATGCCGAAGGAGCAAATGTCGCACTCAAATCATGGTCTATTGAAATTATGGACGAGAATGGAGCAGTTCAACATTTTGGACCATACGTTCAAGAGAAAGTTAGCATCCCCGGTAAATCAATTTTAGGAGAAAAACCTAAAGGCAATTACCGAGTAACAATGATTGGCCAAACAAAGACAGACAAAACTGTGAAAGAAGAAATTCCTGTACAGATTGTTCTTTGGGCACAGCCAGTAATTGAAGAAGGCTTGAGATTCAGTGTTATTTTTGAATTCGACGAGTCGAATGCAATAATGATTTATGAGAAATATCTAACAGATGTAGTAACTCCAAAAATTCCGAAAGGAGCAAAAGTTATGATACACGGATATACCGATATTATTGGTGATGAAAAACATAATATGGATCTGTCTCTTGCCAGAGCGAATGATGTAAAGGCAATAATTGAAAGTGCACTTGCAAAATCCGGCAGAAACGATGTAACATTTGAAGTGTATGGATTTGGTGAAGATACTAATGCTGCTCAATTTGGCAACAAGTATCCTGAAGAACGTTTTTATAACAGGACTGTAATTATTGATATAATTCCACAGAGTCCAGTTTTATAACCGGCAATATTTTTCATCTTAGCAAAAACAGAGGCCAGTTCATAGGCCTCTGTTCTTGTTAAAAACTCAAATCTTTTATCATGAAAAAAATTATTCCTGTCTTGAAAATTGCCCCTGTCATTGAAAATGTAAAGAAGCATACAATAGTTATCAGTGAAAGAACCCTGGAGAAAACAAGATATTTAAATACTTTTTTTACAGATACAGCAAATTTTTTCTTATTCATTTCGCGCACAGTAAAAGCAACTTTTTCACGCGACTTCGAATTCAGAGAGTTTTTTCGCCAATGTTTCCAGATAGGTTACAAATCTTTACCACTTGTCTCTGTAACGGGACTTATTGTAGGTTTGGTATTGACTATTCAATCCCGTCCCGCACTCGTTAATTTCGGGGCAGTTTCCATGTTGCCCGGAATGGTTGCAATATCTCTTATCCGTGAAATGGGTCCGGTAATTATAGCTTTGATTTGTGCCGGAAAAATTGGATCAGGAATGGGAGCGGAATTGGGTTCGATGAAAGTAACCGAACAGATAGATGCAATGGAGGTCTCCTCTACCAACCCTATGAGATTTTTAGTTGTAACTAGAGTATTGGCGGCAACTCTTATGATACCAATATTGGTATTATATGCCGACGGTCTTGGCATTTTTGGGAGCTGGATTGGCGCAAACATTAAAGGAGATGTGTCATTCACTTTGTTTTTCTCCCAGGCTTTTGGAAAGGTAGAGTTTATAGATTTTTTGCCGGCCTTCGTAAAGACCGTCTTCTTTGGGGCAGTTATTGGTTTTGTAGGATGCTATAAAGGATATACTGCTGGTCGCGGAACGGAGAGTGTTGGTTTAGCTGCAAATTCGGCAGTAGTTATGGCTTCTTTGCTTGTTATAGTATTAGATTTAATTGCAGCTCAAATAACAGATATGATAAACAAGCTTCGCAGATTATCGAAATTAAAAACCTTAAGATTGGTTTTGGCGATCAAGAAGTATTGAACGATGTATCGTTAGAGCTATTTGAGGGAGAAAACCTGGTGGTGCTGGGTAAATCCGGCTCCGGAAAATCTGTTTTAATAAAATGTATTGTTCGCCTTTTAAAACCGGATGCAGGAGAAATTCATGTACTCGGCAAGGAAATGAGCAAATTAAACCGTGATGAACTTGGAGAGATAAGAAAAAAAATAGGATTTCTTTTTCAGAGCGGAGCGCTTTATGACTCAATGACTGTAAAGCAAAATCTGGAATTTCCTTTAAGAAGAAATAAAAAAGATCTTACTTCAAAAGAAATAGACAATAAAATTCTTGAAGTATTAGAAAATGTAGGTCTCAAAGATACTCTCAACAAAATGCCATCTCAGCTTTCCGGCGGAATGAGAAAAAGAGTGAGCCTTGCAAGGACCATTGTAGTTGATCCGTTGATAATGTTATACGACGAGCCTACAACCGGACTTGATCCTGTTACATCGGACGAAATCAGTTCATTGATTAATGATGTACAAAAGAAATATAAAACATCTTCGATGATTATAACTCACGATATCGAATGTGCACGTGCCACAGCAAACCGAATAATTATGCTGCATGAAGGAGAAATTTATAAAGAAGGAACCCTGGAATCATTTGAGAAATCGACAGATATATTAATAAAGTCATTTTTTAAATAAAATATCACTAAAATTCAGATAATTATGAATACAAACACTCAAAAATTCAAAATTCGGCTCGGTATGTTTATTGCCGGAGGTTTTGTGCTCTTTTTAGCGGCAATTTTCATTATTGGAAAACAGCAAAACCTGTTTAACCCGGTCTTTAAACTTACAACTACATTTAACAGTGTAAGCGGGCTGCAGGTAGGGAATAGTGTCAGATTTGCCGGCATTAATGTTGGCACCGTAGATAATATTTTTATTATCAATGATTCTACCGTAGGCGTAGATATGCTCATTAGAAAAGTAGTTCATAAATTTCTAAGAGCAGATTGTATCGTAAACATTGGCACTGAGGGAATTATTGGAGACAGGATATTGATTATTACCAAAGGGACTGATTTTTCCCCTTTGGTAAAAGAGGGCCAGAGAAT
The DNA here is from genome assembly GCA_003513895.1 of Rikenellaceae bacterium. GTDB lineage: Bacteria > Bacteroidota > Bacteroidia > Bacteroidales > UBA932 > Bact-08. The sequence goes on along the minus strand of DOSU01000040.1, from coordinate 10,613 downwards.
TGACTCAGATGAACCTGTGGAAATGGACGGAATAATGCGCAGCCTGCAAATAACAGCAGATAATGCAGCTGTTATATCCGATCAACTGGCAGAAATTATGATTAAAGTCAACAGCGGAAAGGGAACCCTGGGAAGACTTATAAGAGATTCGTCAATGGCTCAAAACATTAGTGAAACCATCTATAACCTCAAAAAAAGCAGTAAAGGTTTAGATGAAAATATGAATGCTGCCAAAGATAATTT
>DOSU01000040.1:2232-10217 GCA_003513895.1 Rikenellaceae bacterium | reverse complement strand
AGAAAAAGCAAAGAGAAATGAGAGGTAATGAAAACAACAATAAAAAAGAAATCCTTAAAACAGTCTGTGGAAGAAAAACTTACGGCTGAGTTACTCATTGCAGATAGAGAACTTGCTTTTCAAGGCAAAGAGAAAAAGAAACGGGCCGCAGAGCTAATTATTGCAAACAAGGAGCTTGTTTTTCAAGGTAAGGAGAAAGGGAAAAGAGCGGCAGAGTTACTCATCGCCAATAAGGAGCTTATATTTCAGAATGAGGAGAAAGAGAAAAGAGCTGCTGAATTAATCATTGCCAACAAGGAACTTGTTTTCCAAAATAACGAAAAAGAGAAGCGGGCAGCGGAGTTAATCATCGCCAACAAGGAGCTTGTATTTCAGAATATGGAAAAAGAAAAAAGGGCTGCTGAATTAATTATTGCCAACAAGGAACTTGTTTTCCAAAATAACGAGAAAGAGAAGCGGGCAGCGGAGTTAATTATCGCCAACAAGGAGCTTGTTTTTCAAAGTGAAGAGAAAGAAAAGCAGGTAGCAGAAAATAAAGAGCTCGAAGCATTCAGCTATTCTGTATCTCACGATTTGAGGGCACCCCTAAGGCATATTGGCGGTTTTGTGGATTTATTGGTTAAGAATAGCTCGTCACAACTGGACGAAACCGGATTAAGATATTTGAATATCATTTCGGAGTCAGCTAATGAAATGGGGAAATTGATAGATGCATTACTTACCTTTTCAAGGTTAAGCAGAGCGGAACTGAAGCGAACAAAAATTAATTTTAAAAATCTTGTAAATCAGGTGATTAAAACCTTTTCGAGTGAATTTGAAAATAGAGATATTGAAATAAATGTATCGGATCTTCCAGATGTTAGAGGTGACGAAACCTTAATTAATCAGGTATGGGTTAACCTTATTTCCAATGCATTGAAATATACACGAAACAAAGAAAAAGCAATAATTAATGTTGGCGGTAAAGATGAACATGGTTTTACGACCTACTTTATCAGTGATAATGGTGTGGGGTTCGACATGAAGTATGTAGATAAGCTTTTTGGAGTTTTCCAACGGCTTCATAAAGCCAGAGATTTCGAAGGTATAGGGATAGGACTTGCAAATGTTAATAGAATAGTTGTGCGACATGGCGGAAAATGTTGGGCCGAAAGCAAAGTAGGTAAAGGAGCCCAATTTTCATTTAGCATACCAAATATTGCAATTTAAAAGATTAATTATGAAAACAGAGATAAAAAGAATTCTTATTGTGGACGACAGTCAAAATGATGTTGAACTAACAAAAGCTGTTCTCATTCAAAACAATCTTGCAAACGAAATAACTGTTGCAGAAGATGGTGAAGAGGCTTTGGATTATTTATACAAGCGAGGAAAATTTGCTAATGAAAAAACTAATCCTGCAATTATTCTTTTAGATATGAAAATGCCTAAGATGAATGGAATAGAAGTTCTAAAAATTATCCGCAACGATTGTCAATTCTCTGCTGTCCCAATAATTATTTTTACATCCTCCCGTGAAGAAAGGGATCTGGTGGAAAGTTATAGAAATGGAGCAAATTCTTATGTGGTTAAACCTGTTGATATACCGCAATTCATTGATGCGATAAAATCTTTGGGACAATATTGGATAGTTGTTAATCAGCAACCAAATATGTTACCCTGATGAATAAAAATACAAAAATACTACACCTGGAAGATTCAGTTAAGGATGCAGAATTGATTCGCGCAATTATTGATAATGGAGGAATTGGGCAGGATTATATATTGACAGATAGTAAAGAAAAATTTATCGATATACTTAAATCTCAGGATATTGACATAATTCTTTGTGATTATAGCTTGCCGGATATAGATGGCAATGAGGCGCTTAATTATGTAAAGGAGAATCATAGTGAAATTCCTTTCATATTTGTTTCGGGTTCAATTGGAGAAGATAAAGCAATTGAGTCGATGATTAATGGGGCTACCGATTATGTGTTGAAGCACAAACTTGAGAGGTTGGTTCCGGCAATTAAAAGAGCCCTGCACGAACGGGACCTTGAAAATATGCACATTAAATCCGATGGAAAGATTAAGTTGAAAAACAAAAAGATTGAAATTCAAAACAAAAAGCTTTCTCAATTCAACAGGGACCTCATATTGCAAAATGAAGAAAATGCAAAACAGGCCGAAGAGTTAATCGTTGCAAAGGAAATGGCAGAGGAAAATGATAGATTGAAAACAGCTTTTCTGCAAAATATGTCTCATGAAATACGCACACCATTGAATGGAATTATCGGCTTTTCAGATTTGCTTAATTCGGAAGATATTACCAGGGCCGAAATTATAAGTTATACAGGTATTATAACTCAAAGCGGAAAGAGATTAATGGAGATAATAAATAATATCCTCGATATATCGAGAATCCAGACAGGCCAAATTAAAATTGAGAAAAAATTGATATTAATTAACTCACTGTTCTTTGATTTACTCTCCTTTTTTTCTCCCCTTGCGAGAAAAAAGAATATTAATTTAAGCTGCCCTAATCTGGATAATAAAGGCATAATTTTATATTCAGATGAACTTAAGCTACATCAAATTTTTGTGAATTTAATAAACAACGCTATAAAATTTACAAAGTCGGGGGAAATCAATTTTGGATGTAGGGAAGAGGGGGATTTTGTGAAATTCTATGTTAAAGATACTGGCATTGGAATTCCGAAAGAGTTGTATGATAAGATTTTCGACAGGTTCATTCAAGTTGAAAAATCATTATCCAGAGATCATGAAGGAGCAGGTTTGGGGCTTGCCATTTCGAGGGGATTTGTAGAATTACTTGGCGGGAAAATATGGGTTGAATCCGAAATTGGAAAAAATACGACATTTTATTTTAACCTGCCAAGTGTGAAAGATGCAACAAATATTTCGAGTTATGTAACGCTTTCTGATTAATATATTTTCACCTTGTAAAATAACATTATTAATAAACAATAAAAAAATGAAAACAAAAAAAATAACCGGAAGGATACAAAAAATTGCACTAATTATTGCATTGGCAATATTTTTGGTTCCAGTTACTTCATGTGCACAAAGAGTAAATTTCTTAGTTTCCACAGTTACTCCGGCAGCAAAGGGCAGTGTAAAAGTAAAAGAAGATAGTAATAAGAACTATCGTATTAAAATTCACATTGTTGACCTGGCAGAACCTGAAAGATTAAGTCCGCCAAGGAACGCCTATGTAGTATGGATGGTTGCAGACGATAATGTCCCAAAAAATATTGGACAAATCAAGACATCTACAGCTCTGTTTTCAAATAAATTAAAAGCCGATTTTGAGTCGGTATCGGTTGAAAAACCAAAGAAAATATTCATTACAGCCGAGAATGATCCCAGTATACAATACATGTATTCCGAGATGATTCTGACTACAAATAATTTCTAAAATGAAAAAAATATCAATGTTTAAACATATTGTTGCAATAGGGATTATTGGAACAATGTTTCTGTCCGGTTGCGGAGTAACTGTACGCGAGGAGCATAATCGTCCAAACAGGGGTTATTCGCATGATTACCGAAGAGATTATGACTATAGGTTGCAAAACAACGAAAGGCGCATTGCAGAATATAGAAATTCTCATCGTCCTGATGAGGTGCTGGTAATTGAAGTCAGGCATAACAACATGAAGAGAAAGCTTAATGAATTCAAAGGAAACACTAAGCAGGAATGGGATTCATTTAAACGTGAATTTAATCACGACATGAAAGACTTGGATAAATCGTTGAGAGGATTTAAAAAAAGAAATGGGAATAGAAAATGAAATTTTAGTAGTATCCTCATACCCTCCCAGAGTATGCGGAATTGCTACTTATTCGCAGGATTTGATAACTGCGCTAAATAACAAATTCGGTAAGTCATTTTCAATAATTGTATGTGCATTGGAGAATGAATTTGAAAAATTCAGCTATCCCGATGAGGTAAAGTATGTCCTTGACACATCGATACCGTCCGAGTATAAGAAACAAGCAAATAAGATTAACAGAAATAAAAAAATTAAAGTAGTCTTATTCCAACATGAATTTGGATTTTACGAGGGTAAAGAAGAGGCTTTTCTGCAATTTTTAAATATTATTGACAAACCGAAAATAGTTGTTTTCCATACAGTGATTCCTCATCCGGATGAGGTCCTGCGAACCCTTGTCAAAAACATGGCAAAAGCGGTGGACTCAATTATTGTAATGACCAAAAATGCTGCTAAGATATTAGTTAGCGAATATGAAACGGAGGGAGAGAAGATTACAGTTATTCAACACGGCACCCACCTTGTACAACACCTTGGCAAGAAGTTCCTCAAAGAAAAATACAGACTTCATGGTAAAAAGGTACTATCAACTTTTGGACTACTTAGTTCCGGAAAGAGTATCGAAACAACTCTGGATGCATTGCCGGAAATAGTTAAATCAAATCCGGAAGTGGTATTTCTGATAATTGGAAAGACACATCCAATGGTCATCAAATGGGAAGGAGAAAAGTACAGAAATATGCTTGAAGATAAAGTTGCAGAATTGAATCTTTCTAATCATGTACGCTTTATGAACAATTTTCTTGCACTTCCGGATTTGTTGGAACTTTTACAGCTTACAGACATATATTTATTTACATCAAACAACCCAAATCAGGCAGTAAGCGGAACTTTTGTATACGCAATGAGTTGTGCCTGCCCAATTATTTCTACGCCAATTCCTCACGCTATTGAAGTGCTTACAAAGGATACCGGTATAATATTCAATTTCAGGGACTCTGCTCAACTGGCAAAAGAAGCTGTCCGGTTACTTGGCGACGAACCATTAAGAAAAAGCATCAGTATAAATACTTTACAGAAAATTGTTGCCACAGCCTGGGAAAATTCAGCTATTTCGCACGCAATGCTTATTGAAGATATGGCTGCAGGAGAATTGACCATGCATTATAATTTACCTGAAATTAACCTGAGTCATATCAAAAAACTGACGACTGATTTCGGAATGCTTCAGTTTTCAAAAGTCAATCAGCCCGATGCGGAATCCGGTTATACACTCGACGACAATGCACGGGCATTAATTGCAATGTGCAAACATTATGAATTGACACTCGATGAAAGTGATATTGTCTATATTGAAATATATCTCAATTTTATCAGACATTGTCTCACCCCCTCAGGAACTTTCTTGAATTATGTAGATAAGAACAGGAATTTCACGCAACAGAATGATATCAATCTTGATGATTCAAACGGAAGAGCAATCTGGTCACTGGGATACATAATATCCAAGTCCTCAATTTTACCTTCGAAGTTTATAACAAATGCCAAATCGATATTAAACAAAGCCTTCCCGCACCTGGAGAATATCCATTCTACGAGAGCGATGGCCTTTATTATAAAAGGGTTGTATTATTATCAGAGCAAAGTTGCAAGGGAGGAAAATCTTCAACTTGTAACTGTAATGGCAAACAGGCTTGCATCGATGTACCGGCATGAAGCGACCAAAAACTGGGAGTGGTTTGAGAGTTATCTCACATATGCAAACAGTGTGATATCCGAAGCAATGTTGATTTCATGGTCGTTAACCGGAGATAAAACCCACAAAAAAATTGCCATAGAATCATTTGACTTTCTTTTGTCAAAAATTTTTAATGAAAACGGAATTGAGGTAATTTCAAACAAAAACTGGTTAAACAGGGGAGAGGAGCAGGGCAAATTCGGAGAACAACCAATTGATGTTGCAGGCACAATTCTGGCTCTGAACAAATTCTACGAGTTGCTCAAAGTTAATGATTACCTGAATAAAATGATAATTGCCTTTGACTGGTTTCTTGGAAACAACAGACTCAAACAAATTGTCTATAATCCATGTACAGGAGGTTGCTACGACGGCCTGGAAGAAAATAACGTAAATCTGAATCAGGGGGCAGAATCGTCTGTGAGCTATCTTATGTCCCGACTTACTGTTGAAAAGCACAAAAAATGAATAAACCAAAGACGGTTGCTGTTATTGTGGCCCATCCCGACGATGAAACACTTTGGTGCGGAGGTACAATCTTATGCCATCCTACATGGAACGTCTTTATAATTTCTCTTAGCAGGGCAGATGATACTAATCGGGCACCAAAGTTCTTCGAAGCATTAAAAATTCTGGGAGCCGAGGGAAACATCGGCTATATGAACGACGGCGCGGAGCAATTGCCTCTGGATGAAAGCTATGTTCAGGCAGCCATTCTTTACTTATTGCCACACAAATATTTCGATATAATCATTACGCACAATCCCAATGGAGAGTATACAAAACATCTCAGGCACGAGGAGGTGAGTAAAGCCGTAATAAAACTTTGGCATGAGGGGATAATCTCTGCCACACAATTATGGACTTTTGCGTATGAAGACGGAGGGAACAAGTATTACCCGAAACCAATGTTGTATGCTTCGGTTTGCCTTAGACTACCAAATCAGATTTGGACAAAAAAACATAACATCATTACCGAAACTTATGGATTTGAAAAGTCCGGATTTGAAGCACAAACAACTCCTAAATCGGAATCATTCTTGAAATTTTCAAATTCCTATGATGCAATACAATTGCTAAAAAAAGGAGAACATATTTCATGAAAGTACTTGTTTTATATGACTATCCACCCTCACCAGGCGGGCTTGCAACTCAGGGAGACCTCTTGTATAAAGGGTTAATTGAGATGGGAATTGATGCATATGCAGTTCACTACGAATCAGCTCAGGAAAAAGAGTGGTATTATCGCTGGTATGAACCGGATATCGTTATTGGAGTAGGTTATTGGGGTAATATTCCGCATCTTGTGCTTCACCCTTTGCGATACGGATGCCAGCCTGTTCCATGGCTTGTGGCAGACGGGTATATAGCAAATTATCAAGAAGTGCTTAATTCTCTTCCCCTTATACTTGTCACCTCAAACTGGGTCAAAGAGATGTATGTAAGAGACGGGATAGAAGGCTCAAAGATTGAAGTTCTCCCTGTAGGGTGCGACACAGATTCTTTCGCCCCATTCGATAAAAATGATCCTAAAATTTTAGCAGTGCGTGAATCGCTTGGAATATCTCCCGAACAGATAATGATTCTTACAGTAGGAGGCGATGCCGCCTCAAAAGGATCACAAGAGGTGATGCAGGCACTTGCGCTGATAGACAAAAAAGCTCCGGACTGGAAATATGTTTGTAAAGTATGGCCCCAGCCCAGAACAAAAATCCAGAACCTGTATGACCTGGAAATGGCTACCCACCTGGGAATAGAAAAAAATGTGACTTATGCCACAAATACTATTTCCCGCAATTTCATGCCATACCTGATAGGTGCCTGTGACATTTATGCTGCGCCATCGAGACTCGAGGGATTTGGAATGCCTCAGGTTGAAGCAGGAGCTTGTGAAAAACCGGTAATTGGCATAAAAGCAATGGGAATGCTGGATACTCTCATACACGGAGAAACAGCATTGCTTGCAAAAATAGCAAACAAGATTGTCGTAAATGATGTAATGCTTGGCGAAGAATCGGGCTATTCCGGCAAACATAAAGTAACATTTGATCAACCCCGCACTGTTGATTACAGAGCAAGTGTAAATGATATTGCCAGGTATTTACTGCAACTTATGAATGATCCTGCATTACGGGATAAAATGGGACATGCTGCAAGAGAACGGGTAGTTGAAAAATTTGACTACCGGGTAGTTGCAAAACAATTTGTACAAATCATCAATGATAAACTTGGAATTTACTAAACGATAAAGAGATGATACAACCATCAGCCGCGCGGGAAATCAAAAAGGCAAAACAGGCTGCCGAGGAGGTGCTTATTCATAATTCTCATGGTCCATTTCGCGGACTGCCCCGCACAGCAGGGTGGGGCTACCCGGAACCATATACCAGAGACCTTATGTTTTCTATACTTGGGATTGCCGTTTCGGGGAATTCAAAGTTAGTCGACAGCATTCAGCATGTTCTCGA
>DOSU01000040.1:0-2158 GCA_003513895.1 Rikenellaceae bacterium | reverse complement strand
ATGTTCTCGAAACTCTTGCAAAGAACCAAACAGTGCATGGTCACATCCCTTCTCTTGTACACGACAAAGAAGACAGGGGTGCCAGTGATACGACTCCGCTTTTTTTAATGGGAGCAGGCATATACAGGAAGCTTACGGGTAATAGCGAATTTCTCGAAGATGCCGTAAAAAAAGCCTTCACCTGGATGGAGTATCAAAGCCCTTCGGACAGAACTATGGTTGCACAACAGCCAACGAGCGACTGGAGAGATGAACAGTGGGTAACCGGCTATGGCTTATATGTGAATACCTTGGCATATACCTCTTTCAGAATGTTTGGCCAGCATCTGAAAGCAGATAAATTGCGTAATGAAATGGGCAGGTTCACAATAACAGGAGGGGTCACTCACAAACACGTACATGAAGGTCTGGTTGTTTTGCACAAACCCTATTATGCATTTTGGTCCTATAAAATTTTTAGCAGCGAACGGTTTGACTTGCTAGGAAACAGCCTTGCAATACTCTCAGGAATAGCATCGCCAACAAGGGCAAACGAAATGATATCATGGATAGAAGACGAGTGTGCAGGAATGAGAGACAAAGATGAACTGGCAGTAGATCTTCCACCGAATTTTTTCCCGTACATTAAACCGGAGGATCCCGACTGGCTCATAAGATATTCAGAATACAACAACCCCGGGGAATACCATAATGGCGGAATCTGGCCGTTTATTTGCGGATTCTATATAGCAGCATTAGTAGCAGCAAAAAGATATAAACTGGCAGAAGAAAAATTGCTGGCACTCACCGAAATGGTAAGAATGGCCAATGACAACAATTTAGAATTTGGTTTTAATGAATGGATAAAAGCTCAGGACGGAAAACCAATGGGACAGGAGTGGCAAACATGGTCCGCAGCACTTTATCTCTATGCAGTAAAGTGTGTAGAAGAGAAGAGAACTCCTTTCTTTGATGAGATAAGAAATTGCTGAAATTTTATTATATTTGATTAACTCTAAACCAATAAGCCATGATTTCAACAAGCCATTTTCATCCAATGTTGGTGCATTTTCCAATTGCACTGCTAATGATCGGCTTCATTGCCGAACTCGCTTTTCTCTTTTTTAAAAAAACAACTTGTCTTTCATTTGCCGGATTTTACCTGCTCATTTTTGGCACTCTTGCTGCAATAGCAGCCTTTCTCACAGGAGAGTTTTTTACAAGCGAAATGAGCGGAACTGCCGGAGAAGTAAAAGAGATGCATGAACTTTTTGCTTCAGTTACATTATGGACAGCACTTGCAACTGCTGTTTTCAGAATCATACTTAAAGCAACCAAAAGCGAAAATATCACCCTCAAATGGATTGCTTTTATGCTATATGCAATATGCGCCATTTCTGTGAGTATTACGGGATTCTACGGAGGGAATCTCGTTTATAATTATATGATGCCCCTTTAATTTTACCACTTTAAATTAAATATTATGAAAAGAATGTTTTTACTTGCTGTTTTAGCCGTTCTTGCTATTACAGGATGTCAACAATCGAAACCGGTTAAAACGATTGAAAACTTAAAAGCCGGTATTGTCGGAGAAACAACCGCCAGTGCAAAATATGCCGCTTTTGCCGTTAGGGCACAGGAAGATGGTAATGAAGCTGTTGCCAAGTTGTTTTTGGCAGCTTCCAAAGCAGAAGATATTCATGCCGCTAACCACAGAAAAGTTTTGGAAGGACTTGGAGAAAAAATGGATGAATTTGTCCCTAGTTTTGATGTAAAAACTACAATGGAAAATCTTCAGGACGCATTTGAAGGAGAGACATATGAAGTCGATACAATGTATCCTCAGTTTTTGCTGGATGCTGCAACCGAGAAGGTTGAAAAAGCTACTAAGTCATTTACCTGGGCTTCTGATACCGAGAAAATACACCTGGATTTTTATAAAAATGCAGTTGCATCGATAGTCGTTTCTGCTTCGGAAAAAACTGCCCCTTCCGCAATAATTTTACCGGCTGGATATGCAGTTTGTCCAATATGTGGAAATACATACGACAGCGCAGCAATGGACGATAAATGCGCATTCTGCCAGACAGAAAAAGAAAAGTACATAATGATTTAGCTGCGAGTTGTTTTTGCAGACTTGCTTTTTCTGGGACCCCAACACTTAGAATACCAAGTAGTT
>DOSU01000029.1:4547-6383 GCA_003513895.1 Rikenellaceae bacterium | reverse complement strand
ATCATCCCAGCTGCGAAATTGCCAGATGATATCGCAAAAATTCCCGATGATATTCTGAACTGGGCTATCGAATGTGAAGTGACAGGTAAACCATTCCGGATAATCAGACAAGAACTGGAGTTTTATCGCAAACATAATATCCCNNATCCCAGCTGCGAAATTGCCGGATGATATTACAAAAATCCCCGATGATATTCTGAATTGGGCGATCGAATGCGAAGTGACAGGCAAGCCATTCCGGATTATCCGCCAAGAATTGGAATTCTATCGCAAACATAATATCCCCATTCCAAGACGACATCCAGATCAACGTCATCTCAATAGAATGAGTTTGAGAAATCCGAGAAAACTGTATAATCGGAAGTGTGATAAGTGTGGAGTGGAGATGATGACAACCTATGATCCCGAGAGACCGGAGATTGTATATTGTGAGGGATGTTATGAAAAGGAGGTGTATTAAATGTTAACTGTTAATTTTGAAACCATGAAATTATCACAACCCACACTCTGGTATCTCTATGATTTTGCGAACTCCTTCGCTTCCATCGTAGTATTTTTCTATTTTCCTTTGCTGTTCATAGCAAAAGGTGGATTTGAATTATGGATGTGAATATCTTCTTCGATATCTACTTTAGTCCTTATATTAATACTTCCGGGTATCGGGAGACATATTGATATTAATGGGAAGAGAATGCCCTTTTTGCTATGGGGTTCTATCAGTATGTCCGTAATACTTGTGATTCTCGGGTATATGTTTTGAATGGGTGGCGAATTTAGTACGTTGCAAAAGATTGCCGTTATATCTCTGTACGGACTGTTTTTCCTCTTATATAACGGATCTGTTTCGATATATACATCGCTCCTCAGATCCGTAGCTCTTGATGAACACGCAGTGGCCACATCTGGCAAGGGTATGGCACTCGGGCAATTATGAAATGTGATCGGACTGGCTGCCATGGGACCTATAATAAGCTCTGGGGCTATTATCTTCTGACTTTCTGGTAAACCAGTGGCCTTCTTGCTGGGAGCGATAGCATCTTTAGTATTTGCTCTGCCGTTTTTCTTACAAGGTACAAATGGAACCGTTTTGGATGTAACAGAATTGGAAGTCAGACCCTCTCTTTATAAAAAGATTTACAAAGAAAAACATATCTTTTACTTCCTCATAGGGATGATGCTCGTCTCAGATGCGATTCTTACTTTTCAGATATATGTGACAAGTTTTTTTAAAAAAACATATTTTATGGATGATCAGATGGTCATATATGTTGGGATGGTCGGACTTTTCTTCTGTCTCGTCGGATGACTTATATCGCCATGGGTGGTGAAGAAACTGAAGAGCGCTTTCCATGCCCTCATGTTCGCATCCCTTTTTTACTCCTTTTGTTTCTGAATCCTCTCCATTATCCCACCAATACAATCACTCGCACTTGTAACCATGGCTGTGTCCGGGGTATTTTATGGACTCGTCTTTGTTTTATGAAGAGTTGTATATGCACAGATGACACCAAAAGACGAACAAACAAGCTACTTCAGTATATATACCCTCTTTGAAAGGACAGCATCTATCATATGACCACTCCTCTGGACTGTCACCTTTCTTACTTTTAGTGTATTTTGAGGAGTTATTGCCTACAGGGCATCCATTTTCATACTCGGTATCATCTCCCTCACAGGCTTTTTTGTACTAAAATATTACGTCAAGAAAATATAGATTTCTGATAATTCCTACCCTTAAACCCAGTCTCTATGTCTTTAATTCCAGCAAACGAAAAAATCGTTGAAACCAAAACCTGCCATCACTGCGGAGCCCCTTTCGATATCACCGACAAGGAT
>DOSU01000029.1:809-4393 GCA_003513895.1 Rikenellaceae bacterium | reverse complement strand
TTTTGTCCGGATTGCCGACAACAAAGAAGGTTATCCTTTAAAAACGAAAGGAAGTTATATAAAAGAAAATGCAATAAAACCGAAAAAGATATTATTTCAATGTATTCGCCAGATAAGCCATACAAAATCTATGAACAAAATGAATGGTGGTCTGATAAGTGGAATCCATTAGGCTATTGAGAAGATTTCAATTTTGATAAGAGTTTTTTCGTTCAATTTTGAAAACTATCACTTAATATTCCGCATCCATCATTAATAACAGTATCAAATCATAATAGTGAATATACAAATTTTACTGATCATCTAAAAAATTGCTACCTGGTCTTTATAACGTCTTTTGCTGAGGATTGTTACTACTCTTGTTGAGCTGATTATTCAAAAAATACAATTGATAATGAGAATTCTGTAGAATGTAAAGAATGTTACGAAATAACTCATTGTAAAAATTGTTTTTGAGTTTGTTATTCAAGATATTCTAATGATTGTTCAAATAGTTCATATTTAACTGATTGTGATTGATGCACAAATTGCTTATTTTGCATGTGACTAAAAAATAAGTCTTATTGTATATTAAATAAAGAGTATCCTAAAGAGGAATACGAAAAAATTAAAAATAACAAAAATTTTATCAATGCCCTATTTAAAAAGTTTCATGAAATTGTTATAAAATTTCCCAGAAAACATATATATTGAAATACAAATGAAAATTGCGTTTGAGATTTTATAAACAATTCAAAAAATATTTATAATTCTTATACCACATTTCACTGTGAAGATTCCAAATATCTTTACGATGTCTTAGAAATAAGAGATTCTTATGACCTATCCTCAAGTACTATTAATAGCTTTATTTATGAATGAGACTCCATTGTTGAAAGTTTTAGTTTATTAAGTTGTTATTCAGTAATCAATTCCAGTAAGTTGTATTATTGTTTCTGAATGTTATCAAGCTCAAACTGTTTTTGATGTATTTGATTGAAAAATAAATCCTATTGTATCTTCAACAAACAGTACACCAAAGAAGAATATGAGGGGCTCGTGCCAAAGATTATCGAATACATGAAAGAGACGGGTGAATGGGGAGAATTTTTCCCATCATCAATCTCCCCATTCGGATACAATGAAACGGTCGCACAAGAGTATTTTCCTCTCAGTAGAGACGTTGCCGTGCAACATCTCTACAACTGGTCCGATTACGAGCCACCATTCCCAAAAGTCGAGAAAATCATCCCAGCTGCGAAGTTGCCGGAGGATATCTCAAAAATCCCGGATGATATCTTGAATTGGGCTATCGAGTGTGAGGTGACTGGGAAACCATTCCGTATAATCAAACAAGAACTGGAATTCTATCGGAAACATAACCTCCCCATTCCGAGACGACATCCAGATCAAAGGCATTTGGACAGGATGGCTCTCAGGAATCCTCGGAAGCTCTTTGAGAGGAAATGTGATAAATGTGGCGTGGAGATGATGACGACGTATTCCAATGAGAGAAAAGAAATTGTGTATTGTGAGGGGTGTTATAACAAAGAAATCCTGTAGGGAACGATCGCATCGTTCCGAAAATCCAATAAATATTTAATTTTTTAATTTTTATCAGTATGGAAAACATTGCAGGAACTAAGATTTGCAGACAATGTAACGCATCTTTTGATATTACATCCGTTGATCTGGAGTTTTTAGATAAACTTTCGCCCATGATTGCGGGACAGAAATTTGAGATCCAAACTCCAACTATGTGCCCAGAATGTCGGAAAATTCAACGGCTTGCATGGCGGAATGAAAAAAATATTTTCAAACGGAAGTGTGATGCGACAGGGAAAGATATTATTGCAATATTTCCGCCTGATTCTCCATTTAAGATCTACGATGAAAAAGTCTGGAATTCAGATATCTGGGATGCGAAAGAATATGGGCGAGATTTTGATTTTAATCGTTCATTCTTTGAGCAATTCTCTGAACTTTTATTACAAGTACCGATAGCTTCGAAAGCATCTGCACTCTGTGAAAATTCTGATTATTGCAATGCTTGTACTTCCTTAAAAAATTGTTATCTCGCATTTAGTGCGAATAACTCAGAGGACACTTCATATTCAGTCGATATAGTTCGTGCAAATTCATGTATAGATTGCTTTGGGATAATTGACTCAGAAAATTGTTACGAGTGCCATTATGGCGACACTATGTTATAATGTCGAGCATTCTTATGATGCGAAAAACTGTCGTGATTCCAAATTCCTTCTTTCTTGTGATGGATGCAGTGATTGTTATGGATGTCATAATCTTACCAATGCACAGTTTCATATCTTCAATGTTTCATATTCCAGAGAGGAATATTTTGAGAAACTTACAAAACTTACCGAACTTCCTCTCTCGGAACAAAAGAAACAATTTGAAAAATTTTATAGTAAAAAATATATAAAACTCCCACTTCCAGTCATCGGCTCAGAGAATGTGGTGGATAGTGAAAATGTAGTAGATAGCGAAAATGTCAGTTACAGCAAACATGTACGAGGAGCTCAAAATGTCCGATATTGTCAAAAAATGCAAGTTCCAACAGTGAATCTTGCGATGGATTATACGGGGTTTGGAAATCACGCCGAAAAAATATATTATTCCCAACAGATTGGAAACAATGCCACAAATGTTCTTTTCTCGGTTGGTTGTTTCGGCGATGTATCAAACCTTCTTTATTCGGTAAATTGTAGAGGCTGAGTTCATGACTGTTTTGGTTGTGTTGGGCTCAAAAATTCCTCTGCTTATTGTATCCTCAATAAGCAATACACCGAAGAGGAATACGAGGCACTTGTTCCAAAAATCATTGAACACATGAGATCCTGAATTACTTCAGGATGACAAAGCGAATGGTGAGAGTTTTTCCCTGCAAATTTTAGTCCGTATGGATACAATCATACAGTATGACAGATAGCAGCACCATTAACCAAAGATGAGGCTGTCAAGCAGTGATTCAATTGGTCCGACTACGAAGCGCCATTTCCAAAAGTCGAAAAAATCATCCCGGCTGCGAAATTACCAGAGGATATCTCGAAAATCCCCGATGATATATTGAATTGGGCAATTGAGTGTGAATTGACTGGGAAACCATTCAGAATTATTAAACAAGAACTGGAATTTTACCGCAAACATAACCTCCCAATCCCGAGACGACATCCAGATCAGAGATATCTCGATCGTCTTAAATGGCATTTTAATTATTAATATCCTGTCTCTTATGTACCCAATCCCACCAACCGAAACCCTCGTCGAAACTAAAACCTGCAAACATTGCGGAGTCTCCTTTCCGATTACGGACAAGGACCTCGAGTTTTATGAGAAAGTCAGTCCCGTGTTCCCCTCTTGAGGGGTGTCACGAAGTGACGGGGTGGAACCTAAAAAATACCAGATTCCAACCCCAACTCTCTGCCCAGATTGTCGACAACAGCGTCGTCTCAGTTTCCGGAATGAACGTAAACTTTACAAACGCAAGTGTGATGCGACTGGACGGGATATTATATCTATCTATTCGCCCGATAAACCTTTCAAAGTTTATCATCAGGATTTCTGGTGGTCCGACAAATGGGATG
>DOSU01000029.1:0-700 GCA_003513895.1 Rikenellaceae bacterium | reverse complement strand
TTTGATTTTACACGACCGTTTTTTGAGCAGTTTGGGGAGTTGATGAGAGAGGTGCCAATGGTAAACCTTATGACATTTTGATCAGAAAATAGTGATTTTACAAACCAAGCAATGAACTGTAGGGATTGTTATTTGGTATTTTCTTCTCTTGAGAGCAGGGATTGTATGTATGGAAGAAATATCAGACGATGTACAGATTGTGTTGATAGCTTACAATTAGTTAATAGTGAAAACTGTTTTGAATGCACGATATGAGCCAATAATTACAATATGTCATATTCTTACCATGTATTTTGATGTAATAATTCTTCATTTCTTTGGTATTGTGAATGATGTGATAATTGTTTTTGATGTACAAATTTAAAGAATAAAAAGTATTGTTTTTTCAATGAGCAACTATCAAAAGAGGAGTATGAGAATAATATAAAGAATATTTCTTTTAAAGATTCCTCGAAAAAATTTAATGACCTCATTAAAAATTCAATTCATGTATCAATAAATATGTTGAACAATGATTGAATTTGTGGCGACGATTTTATTAGAAATTCCTCTAACATCTTAAATTCATACAATATTTCTAATTCAAAAAAACTGAAATTTTGTACTGAGCTGGAAGGTTTTGTAGATTCATATGATACTGACATATGAAGTAACGGATGTTCCATGCTCTATGATTCAGGAGCCACATGAACCGATACGA
>DOSU01000157.1:1945-16499 GCA_003513895.1 Rikenellaceae bacterium | reverse complement strand
ACGAAAATGCATGCTTTCTTTGCAATGCTAAGTTCCGAAATAGTTCCTGCGCCGGCACGGCTAATTATCACATCCGCTGCTGCATAAGCATAATCCATCCGATCTATAAACTCATAATTTTTAACATACATACGATTCTTATCCTTCAGAAACAGATCAATTTCGCTTTTGTAATACTTTCCGTATTGCCATATTATTTCAATGTCGCAAGTCTCTTTTTCGGAAACCCACTCTTTAACGGCACTGTTTAGCGTTCTTGCACCAAGACTTCCTCCGATAATCAAAAGGATTTTTTTGTTTTCATCAATCCTGAAATATTTTCTGGCTTCTTTATTAGCTTCGGGAGTTGTCATCTTTATACCGGAGCGAATAGGATTTCCGGTTATAAGGATTTTCTCTTCGGGAAAGAAGCGGCTCATACCCTCGTATGCAACACATATTTTTTCCGATTTTTTTGAAAGTATTCTGTTTGCAAGTCCTGCAAATGAGTTTTGCTCCTGTATAAGATAAGGTATTCCCTTTCTTCCTGCCATATATAATAATGGTGCACTTGCATAACCTCCAACGCCAACTACAGCATCCGGTTTAAATATCTTTAAGATTTTTCCGGCTTTGCGAAGACTTTTAAGAACTTTAAAAGGCAAAAGCAAATTAGAGAGTGAAAGTTTTCTTTTGAGACCGGCAACCGGCAATCCTTCAATTTTGTATCCTGCAGCCGGCACTCTCTCCATCTCCATTTTTCCGAGTGCTCCAACAAACAGAATTTCACTTTGAGGGCTCACTCTCATAATTTCGTTGGCAATTGAAATCGCCGGGAAAATATGTCCTCCGGTACCGCCTCCGCTTATTATAATTCTCATTGCCTTTTTCATAATTCTATCTCCTGTGCTTTAGTTTGTTCGCTATCTGGATTTCCCTCTGCCAGAACTTCCTTCACCCTGCCGCTCTCAACACTTCTGCTCACGGCAAGAATGATTCCGAAAGCAGAACTCATAATAATGAGAGATGTACCGCCAAGACTTATTAGTGGAAGAGTATGACCGGTAACAGGAAGCAGGCTCACATTTACCAGAATATGCAACATTGCCTGAGTTGCAATGAGAAGACCAAGCGCAATTACAAGAATGGCAGAAAACATTTTAGTACAGTTTCTGGCGATTGCTATACATCGGAACAGAAACCACAGATAAAGAAAAAGTACAGAAACTCCTCCTATGAGGCCCCATTCTTCTACAATTATTGAATAAATGAAATCGGAATAGGGGTGTGGAAGTACATATCGCTGAGTGCTCTTACCGGGGCCTTTTCCTATGATATTGGCCGAAGCAATTGCTATTTTTGACATATCGGCCTGAAATGTCTTATCTAAAAGTTTCTGCTTTTCCTGCGGAGTAAGATCTTTATCGATATCTTTTTTTACAACAAAGTTTTCAATTCTGGAAACAAGAGTCTGGATTCTTGGAAAAAGGCCAAAAGCCTGATTCAGGAAAACAGCTAATAAAAGAATTAGTATTGCAATTCCTGCACTTTTAAAAAGATGGCTCCATTTTACTCCTCCAATAATGAGTATTAAAAAAGACAACCCGCCCAGTATAAGCGCAGTTGAAGCGCTGCCGTTAAGTATGAGCAGCAGGGTTATCCCAAGAGGAGCAAGAACCCATATAGCAAACTCTTTGAAGGTGTCAAATGAACGGTCTTCAATTACTTTTGCCAAATATAGCATCAGGGCAATTTTTGTAACTTCGCTTGGCTGGAAAGATACTCCGAAGATCGATATCCACCTCTCGGCATCGTTGAGAGTTGTTCCCATTGCTATTGTGGCAACAAGCAATCCAATACTCACTGCCATACCCAGATAGGCTATTTTTCTGTACCACCCGAGAGGAATTCTGTAACAGATATAAAGTGTAGTAAGTCCAAAAATTACGAAACGCATCTGTTTCAGGAGGAAAGAGAATGTTGTCTTTCCCTCGCGAAATGCGAGAGAACTGCTGGAAGAGTATACAGCTGCTATCGAAATGAGCGAAAGCGCAAGTACGATTATCCAGATAACCTTATCCCCTTTTAACCTGTTTACAAAAGAATCTTCCATAGCTATAGCTTTGCAACTGCCTCTTTAAATTGTTTTCCTCTGTCTTCGTAATTTTTAAAAAGATCAAAACTTGCACATGCGGGAGAGAGTAGTACGGTATCGCCCGATTTTGCAACTTTGTATGCTGTTTCAACAGCCTCCTGTGCCGAACCGGCATCATAAATTTCATCCACTTTACCTGCAAACTCTTTGTGCAATTTTGCATTGTCCACGCCAAGGCAAATAAGCACTCTTACCTTGTCTTTTACAAGTTCATAAAGAGGTTCGTAATCATTCCCCTTGTCTTTTCCTCCTGCAATCCATATTACCGGTGTTTTCATGCTTTCCAGAGCATACCAGGTAGAATTTACATTTGTAGCTTTTGAATCGTTTATGTACAATACATTTTTAACCTTCAGAATATTTTCAAGACGATGTTCAACTCCCTTAAAACTTGTTAGACTTTCGCGTAAAACCTCATCTTTTATATGAAGTATTTTTCCTGTTATTGCCGCCGCCATTGAGTTGTAGATGTTATGTTTGCCCTGGAGCGACAGTTCGTTTACAAACATCTGATAACTGTCGTTGTTGTACACAACATTCATTTTTTCGTCACGCAAAAAAGCACCCTCTTCTACCTCGTTAATCTGGCTGAAAGGCAATTTTTTCGCCTGAACCACTATTTTGTTGAGGTGAGAAATACTTATTTCATCGTCGGCGCAAAAGATAAAGCAATCCTCGGAAGACATGTTTCTTGTGATTCTGAATTTTGCCTTTATATAGTTTTCCATATTATTTCCATAACGGTCCAGATGATCCGGTGTTATGTTAAGCAATACAGCAATATCTGCTTTAAAATCATACATACCATCGAGTTGAAAACTGCTCAGTTCCAGCACATAGTAGTCATATTCCCTTGTTGCTACCTGAAAAGCATAACTCTGGCCTATATTGCCAGCAAGACCTACATTGAGTCCTGCGTTTTTAAGCAAAAAGTAAATAATGGATGTGGTTGTTGTTTTGCCATTGCTGCCTGTGATGCAAATCTTTTTAGCGTTGTCGTATCTCCCTGCAAATTCGATTTCTGAGATAACAGGTATCCCGCTTGAGGTAATCTCTTCGACTATTGGAATTGTATCCGGAATTCCGGGACTCTTAATCACCTCTTCGGCGTTGAGGATAAGTTCTTTTGTATGCCCTCCCTCTTCGAACGGAATATTGAACCGCTCAAGCATGGCCTTTGCCTCCTCCTGCAACATATTGCAGTCTGTAAGAAAAACATCATGCCCCTTAACAGACGCAAGGACTGCTGCTCCTACGCCGCTCTCTCCTCCTCCAAGTACAACCACTCTGGACATATTATCTTATTTTTAATGTTACAATTGTTAAAACAGCAAGTATTATAGCAATGATCCAGAAGCGGGCAACAATCTTTGCTTCCGGAATCGCTCTCTTCGGATACTGGATAATTGACGGAATACCCTCTTTCTGAAAATGATGATGCAGAGGTGACATTTTAAACACCCTTGTTCCGGCTCCGTATTTCCTTTTGGTATATTTGAAATACAACCTCTGAATAATCACCGAAAGCAACTCTACGAAGAAAATTCCGCACAAAATTGGGATAAGAAGCTCTTTCCTTATCATAATTGCAGCAACGGCAATAATTCCTCCTATTGCAAGAGATCCGGTATCTCCCATAAATACCTGGGCGGGGTAGGAGTTGTACCACAGAAATCCCACAAGCGCTCCGATAAATGCAGCAAGCACTACAACCAACTCTCCTGTGTTTGGGATATACATGATATTGAGATAATTGGAGTAAATGATGTTGCCGGACAGATATGCAAGAATAGCAAGCGTGACCCCTACAATGGCAGAAACACCTGTCGTAAGCCCATCCATGCCATCTGTGATGTTTGTTCCGTTGGAAACTGCAGTTACAATAAAGATTACCATAATTACATAGATTATCCAGCCGATTTTCTGGCCCGCCTCTCCTTTTATTGGCGATAGCCATGCATAGTCAAACTCATTGTCCTTTACAAAAGGTATTGTAGTTTTTGTGTTTTTTTCATCTTTAAAATATCCGATTTTATCCGAGAAGCCCTCTTGAGTAATAACTTCGGCATGAGATTCTTTCTCAATGGAACTTGACGGAACCCGTACTACAGCCTGGTCGCTCACATAAAGACTAACACCTACTATCAACCCCAAACCAACCTGTCCGAATATTTTGAATTTCCCCTTAAGCCCCTCCTTGTTTTTCTTAAACACCTTGATGTAGTCGTCGGCAAATCCGATAAATCCAAGCCATATTGTTGTGATTATCATGAGCTGCACATATATGTTTGTAAGATCGCCAAGTAAAATAACAGGAATAAGTATAGAGATGAGAATGATTATACCCCCCATAGTAGGAGTACCTTTTTTCTGAAGTTGTCCCTCAAGACCAAGGTCTCTGATGCTCTCTCCGATTTGCTTCTTTGCAAGTTTTTCAATGATTCTTTTACCAACAAACAGCGCAATAAACAGAGAAAGTATTATCGCAGAGATTGCTCTGAATGAGATGTACTTAAAAAGTCCAAGTCCCGGAAAATCGGTAAAATCCCTTAAGTATTCAAATAGGTTATATAGCATCTTCCTGTTGGTTTTGAATAAATATTTCTTCTATTATCTCTTTGTCGTCAAAGTGGTGCTTGACGCCCTTAACATCTTGATAATTCTCATGCCCTTTTCCGGCAATTAGTATAATCGTACCCGGCTTAGACATTATTATCGAAGTGCGTATTGCCTCTTTTCTGTCGGTGATGAAAAGTGCCCTAACACGGTCTCTTGTATCGAAACCGGCTTTAATATCTTCAATAATTGCCTCAGGTTCCTCAAACCGGGGATTGTCCGAAGTAACGACAACTCTGTCGGAATATTTTGCAGCAACCTGCGCCATTTCTGGTCTCTTTGTCTTGTCCCTGTTTCCGCCACAGCCAAATACAGTAACTAATTCGCTCTCTCCGGCACTGTCCTTTAGTGTCTTCAGTACATTTTCAAGAGCATCCGGGGTGTGAGCATAATCCACAACAGCAGTGAGATTGTTGAATCCCTTGAGGTATTCGAGCCTTCCGGCAACAGATGTAAGTGAACTCATCTGAACTAAAACCTCTTCCATTTCGGCCCCAAGCAGCTTTGCTGCTCCGTACACTGCTAGCAGATTATAAGCATTATGGACTCCGATGAATTTTGTCCATAACTCTCTGTTATCTACTCGGATAAGCATTCCGTCTAACCCTTTCTCAATAATCCTGCAATTAAATTCGGCAGGGGAGAGGCAAGAGTAGCGATACTTTTTTGCAGAAGTGTTTTGCAACATAACTAGCCCGTTTTTGTCGTCGATGTTTGTAAGTGCAAATGCATCCGGGGTGAGATTGTCGAAAAGAGTTTTTTTCACTCTTATATATTCGGCGAATGTCTTGTGGTAATCAAGATGGTCATGAGTAATGTTTGAGAAAATTGCTCCTGCAAAGTGTATTCCGGCAACCCTTTTCTGGTCTAGAGAGTGGGAGCTGACTTCCATAAAGCAATATTCGCATCCGGCCTGTGCCATTTGCGCCATAAGCGAGTTTATTGCAACAGGATCCGGTGTGGTATGGGTTGCTTCAACCTCTTTTCCGGCAATGTAGTTTACAATAGTCGATAGCAGGCCGCATTTATATCCAAGCGCAGTAAATAGTCTGTACAACAGAGTAACAGTAGTTGTTTTTCCGTTTGTTCCGGTTATGCCTACTACCTTGATTTTCTCAGAAGGTCTGCCATAAAAATTTGAAGCAATTTCACCAAGAGCTGCATGGCTATCCTCTACTTTTACGAAAACTGTGTTTTTAACTCCTTCCGGGAACTCTTCGCAAACAATTGCCGAAGCTCCTTTTGATACAGCCATGTCAATGAACTGGTGGCCATCCGAAGCACTGCCTCTCAATGCTATAAAAATGTCTCCTTTTCTACAGTTCCTCGAGTCGAAGCACACTCCGTCAATCAAAACACCGATGTCGCCGGTGCTTTCCAATATTTTGATTTTGCCTAATAAGTTATTCAGTTTCATACTCTTCGGAAAGGATGATGTTTACAAGTTGGTTTTTTTCTGTTGTTTTGCCGGGTGAAGGATCCTGAGTGATAACTCTTCCCTTGCCGGAAAAAGTAACTTTGAATCCTTCGTTTTCAAGAAGGTAAAGTGCATCGCGCAATCCCATATTCATTACGCTTGGCATACTGTCTTTCACTATGATGTACTCTTTTGCAACAATTTTATCAAGTGAGTCTTTTATAAATTCTACCCAACCATTTTTAGGAGAATTATATTTGTTTGCCGATTGAAATTCGGCAAGTAGCCTTGTTGTCTCCTCTGCCTTGCCGGACAGAACGTATGGAGAAGTAAATGTTTTCTTGCCTTTGCCGGTAACAGGCTCGTCCCATTTAGGGTTGAAAGCATAAATTTTGTCGGAAACCTGTTTGAATACCGGAGCTGCCCAGGAACCGCCGTAAAAATTTGCTCTTGTCTTATTTGTGTACAGAACTACAATTGCACAATATTTGGGATTTTCGCTGGGGAAAAACCCGGCAAAAGAGGCCTGATGTTTACGATATCCTTGTGAATCGATATATCTTCCGTCAAATGCAATTTGAGCGGTTCCTGTTTTGCCCGATATTGAGTAACGGGGATCGTTTATTGTTTTGCCTGTCCCGTGAACAACAACGCCCCTGAGCGCTTCATGAACCATGGCAATTGTCGATTTTGAACAAATTGAGCCACTTATTTCCTGCGGCCCGAACTGCTTTTCTACGATACCGTTTCTTTGAAGATTTTCCACAAAGTATGGCTTCATCATTTTTCCGCCATTTGCAATAGCATTATAAAAAGCCAATGTGTGAAGGGGTGTGAGAAGTGATGCATATCCCATTGCCATCATAGGCAGCGTGAGTTTGGACCACATTGGATCGCCCGGTGAGTGAATAACTGCACGCCCTTCACCTAAAATATCAAGATTGAACTTGTCGCCAATTTTCATATTGTGAAGCCTGTCTACATAACGTTTTTCGTTATTGCTATAGTACTCAACGGCTAGTTTTGCAAAAGCAACATTGGAAGATTTTTCAAATGCTTTTCTTACATCAATAAGTCCATATCCGCCCTTTGTTACGTCTGTAAACAATTTTGTACTGTATTGCCATTTCCCGTTTCCGGCATCGACAGGCGTTTCAAGTGTTACATAGCCATCTTCGATGAGAGCAACAAGTGTTGCAAGCTTGAATGTAGAACCGGGCTCTGTTGCCTGACTAATCGCATAATTGAAAGATTCGTCAAATTCGCCATTTGACATTTTTTTCATGTTGGTGATAGCTCGTATAGCTCCAGTCTTTACTTCCATAACAATAGCAGTGGCTCCTTCGAAAACATCTGAAAGTGAAAGCTGGTTTCTGAGAGCATCTTCTGCTGCTTCCTGTATGTCGATGTCAATTGTGGTCTGAATATCGGATCCATCCTGGGGCAGGATAGCCTCTTCGTTATTAACAGGCATCCATTCACCCCCGAGAAGTCGCTGAACAGTTTGTTTGCCGGGACTTCCCTTCAGATAGTAATCGTAGCTGCCTTCGATTCCGACTCCTACACCAAGTGAGTTTATAAATCCTATTGTTCGATAGGCAAGGCGGCCATACGGATTATTTCTCTTGTTTTTCTGTTCGCTTATAAAACCACCCTTGTTTGCTCCCAGGTTGAAAATAGGGAATTTTTTGATTTCATTTAGTTCGGAATAATCTACAAGTCTGTTTCCAATAGCTTTGAATCTGTTCCCCTTTTTTCTTGCCGAAACAAGTTCATTTTTGTAGAAAGAAGCTGGCTTGTCTCCAAAGAAACTGGCCAGCGCATCCGACAGGACTGCAATATTATTGTTGAAGGCTGTGTCCATTGGAACCACACAATCCATCCTAACCTGATAGTAAGGAACAGAACTTGCCAGAGAGCGGCCGTCCTTTGCCAGAACACTTCCTCTCACTGCTTCAATCTCCTCAATGCGAAAAGAGATATCTTCCGAACTTACATCAAGTGTTGAGAAGAACTGTAATTGAACAATCCTTCCAATCACCAGCATAGCAGCGAAAAAGATTATGAAGTATATGTAGCTTACCCTCGATATTACCTCTTTCATGATTAGTTTATCTCAATTACGGATGGTGGATCAACCGGAGCTTTTAACAGGGAGTTGTACTCAACTAATTTTTTTTCTATCTCAATTCTTTTGCTTTGATATAGCAGTTTTGCTTTTTTACTTGTATAGTCGGCTTTAAGGTGCTTGATTTCTCTTTGATTGTGCCTTTCAAGAACAAGACTATCCTCAATCCAGAAATTAAGGGTTATATAAAATATCACCAGAAAAAACAGGTACAGAACAAAACCCAGCTGTTGCAGGATTCCGCTGTGAAGCAAAATCTGCCCGCCAAATATTTCTGATACCCATTTTCTTTTTGCCATATGTCTTATCTAATTTTTTTTCTTCATTTCGGCAACTCTTAGCTTTGCACTCCTTGCTCTTGTATTTGAAGAGATCTCCTCTTCGGGAGGAGTAACCGGTTTCCTGGTTATTAATTCAAAAGGTGTCTCTTTGTTCCCGTAAAAATCTTTATTTAGTATTCCTTCTGTATTTCCTGTCTTTATAAAGTTTTTAACCATTCTGTCTTCAAGAGAATGATATGTTATAACAACCAGCCGTCCCCCGGGCGAGAGTACTCTAAGAGTATCATTCAGGAATCCTTCTAGAGATTTCATCTCTCCGTTCACCTCAATCCTGAGCGCCTGATAAATTTTTGCAAGAATCTTATGGCCGCCGAACTTGGGAATTACAGAATCAAGAGCCTTGTTAAAATCGGTTGTTGTAACAATCCTGCTTTTTTCTCTTTCGCTGCATATCAGCCTTGCAACACGCCTGCTGTTGTCTACCTCTCCCCACTCCCTTAATATTTTTGTAAGACTCTCTTCGTCATACTCGTTTACAATATCTTCTGCACTTGTTTTTGACAATCTGTTCATTCTCATGTCCAGTTTTGCATCAAAACGGAAGGAAAAGCCTCTCTCCTCTGTGTCGAACTGATGTGATGAAACGCCAAGATCGGCAAGTATGCCGTCCACTTTTTCAAAACCGCAGAATCGTATATAATTCTGAAGAAACCTGAAATTATTATGTATAAGAATAAGTCTTTTATCTTCCGGTGCGTTCTTTAAAGCCTCCGGATCCCTGTCAAAAGCAATTAACTTTGAATTCCCCTCCAGCCTCGACAATATCTCCCTGCTGTGTCCTCCTCCCCCGAAAGTAGCATCCACGTAAACACCACTCTTTCGAATAGACAGTGCTGATACACTCTCTTTCAACAGAACCGGTGTATGATATTCACTCATAACCAATCTCCCTATCCTAAAATTTTTTCGGCAAGTGCTAGATAATCGCTATCGCGTAGCTTGTCAGATTCATAAGTTTCCTTTGCCCAGATTTCGATTTTATGATCGTTGCCTGTGAATACAACTTCTTTTCCTACCCCAATCTGTTCAAGAAGCCTCTTTGGAACGGAAATTCTTCCTAATTTTTCATCGGGCTCAACTATTGCCCGGTCTCTCATATATTCTCTCCAGAACTGAGAGTGTTCCCTGTTAAAAAAGTTAAGGCGGGATTTAACCTGTTCGGATTCCCTTGCCCACTCTTCGTAGGTATATACCGCCAGGCAATTGGAAAATAACTCCTTCTTTATAACCAAACGAAGATCTGTCCCCGGCGACATAACAGACTTAAATGCCGAAGGGAAGATAAGTCTTCCTTTGTCATCTACTTTAGCTGTGTATTCACCAATGAATTTGATCATTTCTTCAGGGTCGTTTATTTGTTTTCGACCTATGCAAAAATAAAAAATGTTTTCCACTTTATTACATTTTTTTACATTTTTTTCCACAATCTTATCAACACTCTCCATAAAAATCCATATCTTCGAATTGCAAAACATGTCCATATGAAAAAAACTCTACTCTTTCTCTTTGTCTTTCTGATATTTGCATGCAAAAATTCCAATGTAAAACCGGAATCACTTTCTGCTGCCGAAGCACCTCATGAGGAGATATATGAATTTGGAATTCCGGTTTCGGAATTTGAGGTGAAAGAGGGTACGATAAAGAGAGGGCAATTTTTTACTTCATTGATGTCCGAATTAGGCTTGAATAAGACAGACATTTACTCTCTCACTCAGGAATCGAGAGACAAGTTCGATCTTAGAAAAATTAAAGTAGGCAACACATACAGAGCCTATTACACACTGGAAGAAAACCCTAAACTTGCCTATCTTATTTATAAAAACGATAAGACTTCGTATGTAACATTCGGAGTCCACGACTCCATATTTGTGAAGGTAGATGAAAAAGCTGTTACAGTTAAAACAAAAGTTGGAGAGGCAACAATCAACAGCTCTCTCTGGAACGATACGAGGGCTGCCGGAATGAGTCCAATGCTCGCAATAAGGATGTCTGAAATATATGCCTGGTCAATTGACTTTTTCGGATTGCAAAAAGGGGACTCCTTTAAAATTGTATACGATGAAATTCTCGTAGGAGATGAACTTCCGGATATTGGTACGATACATGCCGTTTTCTTCAAACATGCCGGCAGGGTCTATGAGGCCTACAGGTATGTACAGGACGAAATACCTCAGTACTGGAATGAAAAGGGCGAAAACCTCAGAAAGGCATTTCTCAAGGCACCGCTTAGTTTCACCAGGGTCTCTTCGGGATTTACATATTCACGCAGGCATCCTGTTACAAGAATAGTTCGTCCTCATACCGGCGTCGATTATGCAGCACCAAAAGGCACACCGGTTATGAGTATCGGAGATGGTGTTGTGATACAAAAAGGATACGCAGGAGGCGGAGGAAACACCGTAAAGATTAAGCACAACTCTACTTATACCACAGCCTATCTGCATTTGTCCGCATACGCAAAAGGCCTCGCAAAGGGGAAAAGGGTAAGGCAGGGAGAGGTAATAGGATATGTCGGGAGTACAGGACTTTCAACAGGGCCACATCTTGATTTTAGGGTTTGGAAAGGTGGTACTGCAATTAATCCTTTAAAGATGGAAGCACCTCCTGCCGACCCAATTAAAAATGAAAACAGACAATCTTTTACTGCTCAAACGCAGGTTGTTAAATTGCAAATAGACTCTATAAAATCTGTTCAGTATCTGGACACCCTTCTGCTTAAATTGGGAAAGAGATAATCTAATGTTATCTTTGCTGCAAATTAATACAGTTTATGGCAGACGAAAAGATAATATTCTCGATGAACGGGGTTGGCAAAATTTTGCCGACAAATAACAAAGCGATACTTAAAAACATATATCTCTCTTTCTTCTACGGGGCAAAGATTGGGATTATCGGGCTTAACGGGTCGGGAAAATCAACACTTCTGAAGATAATCGCAGGAGTAGAAACAGCAATTGACGGAGAGGTTGTATGGGCGCCGGGATACAGTGTGGGATATCTTGAACAGGAGCCTGTTCTTGACGATACCAAAACGGTTCTTGAAGTAGTGCAGGAGGGAGTTCACGAGGTTGTGGATCTGCTAAAAAGATATGAAGAGGTAAATGCAAAATTTCTCGAGCCAATGGACGACGATGAAATGGCAAAACTCATCGATCTTCAGGGAGAACTTACCGATAAAATTGAACATGCAAACGGATGGGACATTGATTCCAAACTTGAAAGGGCTATGGATGCGCTTCAGTGTCCGGATCCCGACGCTATTGTAAAACACCTAAGCGGAGGAGAAAGACGCAGGGTAGCTTTGTGCCGGTTGATGCTCAGGGAACCGGATGTACTGCTGCTCGACGAGCCAACCAACCACCTTGATACAGAGAGTATACAGTGGCTGGAAGCTCACCTTCAGCAATATAAAGGTACAGTAATCGCAGTGACTCACGACAGGTATTTCCTGGACAATGTAGCAGGATGGATTCTTGAGATGGACAGGGGAGAAGGCATTCCATGGAAGGGGAACTACTCCTCATGGCTGGAACAGAAATCAATAAGGCTGGCCCAGGAGGAGAAGCAGGAGAGTAAAAGACGCAAGACTCTCGAAAGAGAACTTGAGTGGGTGAGAATGTCTCCAAAGGCAAGACAGGCCAAATCAAAAGCCCGTCTGGGAGCATATGAGAAAATGCTTAATGAAGACGGAAGGAGTAAGGATGATAAACTTGAAATTTTTATTCCAAACGGACCCCGTCTTGGCGATAAAGTGATTGAAGCAGTAAATGTAACAAAGAGTTTTGGCGACAGAATTCTTTTCGAAGACTTAAATTTCAAATTGCCGCCTGCCGGAATTGTAGGGGTAATCGGGCCAAACGGAGCAGGAAAAACCACACTTTTCCGCCTGATTATGGGTCTGGAAAAGGTCGATTCAGGAAATTTTTCTGTTGGAGAAACAGTGAAAACTGCATACATAGATCAGCAGCATAAACATATAGATCCGGACAAAACTGTTTACGAAACAATTTCTCAGAATTCGGAATTTGTAAAACTTGGCAACAGAGAGGTAAACGCCAGGGCATATGTGTCGAGATTCAATTTCTCAGGAGCAGATCAGGAGAAAAAATGCGGGATACTTTCGGGAGGTGAGAGGAATCGTTTACACCTTTCGCTTGCATTAAAGGAAGAAGGAAACGTACTGCTTCTCGACGAACCTACAAATGATGTGGATGTAAATACAATCCGAGCTCTGGAAGAGGGTCTGGAAAACTTTGCGGGATGTGCCGTAATTATCTCCCACGACCGTTGGTTCCTGGACAGAATTGCAACTCACATTCTTGCTTTTGAGGGCGATTCAAAAATCTACTTTTTTGAGGGCTCATACAGCGAATACGAAGAAAATAAAAAGAGGAGAATGGGCGATTTGACTCCAAAAAGATTCAAGTACAAAAAACTGATGAAATAGATTTCCCGGGAGTAGTTTTCTTATTCCATGATTTCCATCCATCTCTCACTTTTGGAATCAATGAGAATAATGACTTCCATAATTCTGTTAGACGAAAGCAATAGCTTTTCAGTTGATAAAGTTCCGGATGAAAGAGCGGCCTCAAGGCTGCTCTTCTCTTTTTCCAGAGACTCAATATCCTTTTCCAGCTTTTCCAGCTCTTTTTGCTCTTTGAATGAAAGTTTCTTCTTTTGAACCTTATCTTCACTCACGGCAGAATCTGCAGATTCAACCGACTTTTCCCGGGCCAGTACTTTTGCCCCTCTGGCAAAAAGTCCGGCTTCGCGTTCTGCCTCTTTTACCTCTTCGCGGTATTCTGTATATTTTCCAACATAATCCTTGATGAGTCCGTTACCCTCAAAAACAAAAATATGGTCGGCAAGTTTGTCGAGAAAGTACCTGTCGTGAGAAACGATAAGAAGGCATCCCTGAAAATTTAACAAATACTCTTCAAGTACATTCAAACTCATTATATCCAGGTCATTGGTAGGCTCGTCGAGAATCAGGAAATTTGGATTCTTCATAAGAACAGTAACCAGATAAAGCCTCCTTTTTTCTCCTCCGCTTAACCTGTCTACTTTTGTGGTGTGAGTAGGATGAGGGAAAAGGAAACGGCTCAAAAACTGTGTTACCGGCATTGTGTTTCCATCGGCAAGTGTTACAACCTCGGCAATTTTTCTTACAACATCTATTACTGTATCCTCCGGGTCATATTGAAGGCCCGTTTGCCTGTAAAATCCGAAAACAAGGGTCTCTCCCCGGTCTATCTCCCCGGATAAAGGAAGTACAGAGCCGGTCATGACCTCCAGAAATGTTGATTTTCCCACTCCGTTTGGCCCTACAAGACCAATCTTTTCTCCCTTAGAAAAGTTGTATGTGAAGTCGTCAATAGTGCAAAAATCGTCGTAATAGTGAGTCACACCTTTGCAGTTAATAATCTTGGTTCCCAGTCGGGAGCTGCCGACATCAATTTTTATGTTTCTGTCCTTTATTTCCTGGCCGGCTCTCTCTTTAAGGTCATAGAATGCATTTATCCTGTATTTCGCCTTCGTTGCCCTTGCCTGGGGCATTCTCCTCATCCAGTCGAGCTCTCCTCTGAAAAGATTTCTCGCTCTCTCTGTCTCGGAATTGAAATTTTCAATCCGCTCCTCTCTCTTCTCAAGGTAGTAAGAGTAGTTTCCCTTATAAGTATAAAGTTTTCCGTTCTCAAGTTCAATTATATGGTTGCAAACTCTGTCGAGAAAATACCGGTCGTGCGTAACCATTAAAATGGTAGCCTGAGTCCGTTTGAGATACTCTTCAAGGAACTCAATCACTATGAGGTCAAGGTGATTCGTAGGCTCATCCAGTATTATGAAGTCGGCTTCGTGAATCATTATTCCGGCAATTGCCACTCTCTTCTTCTGTCCGCCGGACAGTTCTCCCATTGACT
>DOSU01000157.1:0-1864 GCA_003513895.1 Rikenellaceae bacterium | reverse complement strand
TCTCCCATTGACTGGTCAAGCGAATGAATGTCAAGCTGAGTCAGTATCTGCTTAACCTTAAGCTCATATTGCCATGCATCCTGAGCATCCATCTGATGTATTGCCTTCTCGATGCGTTTCTGATCGCCGCTCACAATTGCGCTTTCGTATTCTGCAACTGTTGAAGAGAGGATATCAGAAGCTGCAAAAACCTCTTCGAAAACAGTTCTGTTTGGATCGAAACCCGGTTCCTGTTCAAGGTAGGCAACCTTGACATCTTTCATTATGTTCACAATTCCGCCGTCGTCCGAGCTCTCTTTTCCCGACAAAACTTTCAGGAGCGAACTTTTACCGCTTCCGTTCGGAGCGATAAGAGCTATCTTGTCGCCACTGTTTATGTTAAAGTCCAGATTGTCAAACAGAACCTTAGTTCCGTATGATTTTGATATGTTTTTTGCCTGAAGAATACTTGCCATGTCGCAAAGGTAAGATTTTTTCCGTCGCGGTTTGGAACTTCTGCGTATTTGAGTTATATTTGGCTCATATAATAATACTTAGCAATGTTTTTATGAAAAAATTGATTCTTTGTGCACTTTTGGTTTTATCTGTTTTAACATTAAATGCCCAGCAATATTTTAATAAAATTTGGGACAGATGCGATGTAAAAGATGCTTTTTATGAAGTATCATCTGAAAAAAATGAAAATAAGGAGTACAAAGTATTTAGAATAACAAATGGAGAAAGAGTCGGTTTGGGAGGCACATACAGGACAGAAGATTTTAAAAACGGAGTGTTATGCTATTTTAATAGCGCCGGAGACACCTTGAATCTAGATACTTATGCAAATGGGTTGCCTAATGGAATTGAAAAGAACTGGCATCGAACCGGAGAGAAGTTCTGTGTGAGAAACAAGAAAGATGGCAAATTCGATGGAGATGCAGAGTATTTCTTTCCAAACGGCCAGATGTCGGCAAAAATTCTATACTCAGAGGGCGAGATAAAAGATGAATCATACTGGAACGAGGATGGCAGGCCAATGACTAATATTAAAGAAGCAAACAGAAGAGCAGAATATCCCGGCAAGGATAAGTTTAGTGAATTTGTGGCTCGCTCGTTGATCTATCCGACACACCTCAGAAACTTGGGTATCCAGGGAAGAGTGGTTTTGTCCTTTAGCGTCCAAAAAGATGGATCACTGGCAGATATAAAAGTTATTAAAAGTGCCCATCCGGATCTGGACAAAGAGGCTATAAGAGTTATTGCTAAGAGTAAGAAATGGCTACCCGAAAAGGCCTTTAACCAAACTGTTAATGTAAGGTTCGTTTTTCCTGTAACATTCCTGCTTCCTGATCCTAGAGCAGGATATTCCAATAACAGAACCGGTTCTTCCAATAATAACGGGTCTGCACAAAGCAGGATCAGCAACACAAGAACGTATTAAGGAAGATATTTCTTTAAAAGAAATTATTATGAAAATTTTCTGCCTGAGTTTTCTTGTTATATTTTCAACATTTACTTTGTTAGGACAACAGTATTTTAAAGAGAACTGGAAAAAGACTTTTGAGGAAAATGCATATTATATTGTTACTCCCTCAACAGAAAACCCGGAAAGGGAGTTTTTCGTAGAAAGACCTTTCGGATGGGAGTGTTCTGAGGCAACCGGAATATTTAAAACAAATGATCTTAAAACGGGCAGATTAATTTTCTTTAGGGAAAACGGATTCGCAACTTTGTCCCGTCCTGAAATAGGTTGACTCACCATCTCCACCCAAATTGACACATTATTGCTTCTCAAAGGGGCAAATTTGGTGCTCCTTCTTCGCAGGTCTACGCCTTCGGCGGATATTGCCGGTCAGTTTCGCAAAATTTCAATTTCAACATTACT
>DOSU01000056.1:13554-31134 GCA_003513895.1 Rikenellaceae bacterium | reverse complement strand
CTTCGGCAAATTTTACAATCTCCGAGGAAAGACCTATTTTTCTGGCCAGTTCAAATGCAAAAGAACTTCCCGGAACACCAATTTCCAGCTTAAAAAGTGGCTTAATGTTTTGCACGTCAAACTGCATACCGCCGTTTATGACGCCCCTGCTGCTGCTTGCGTAAAATTTAAGATTGCTGTAGTGAGTGGTAATTACTCCAAAGCAACCCTTTTCGTCGAACTCTTTTAAAATTGCCTCAGCCAATGCACCCCCGGCAGTAGGTTCGGTTCCTGCACCAAACTCATCAATCAGGATAAGGCTGTTTTCATCGGCTTCTCTGAGGAAATCCCTCATGTTTGTGAGGTGTGAGCTGTATGTACTTAGGTCGTTTTCAATAGACTGTTCGTCTCC
This sequence comes from Rikenellaceae bacterium, assembly GCA_003513895.1. Classification (GTDB taxonomy): domain Bacteria; phylum Bacteroidota; class Bacteroidia; order Bacteroidales; family UBA932; genus Bact-08. The sequence continues at coordinate 30,743 of DOSU01000056.1, read as the reverse complement.
GATGTCGATAAATATGTTTTTAAAAATTCCGAATTCGGAAATCTCGGATGCCGGTACCAGCATCCCTGTTTGAAGCATATACTGGAGCAACCCCACCGTTTTAAGGCATACCGATTTCCCTCCTGCGTTTGGCCCGGAAATAAGAAGTATGTGTTTGTCCTTATTGAGCATCATTGTAAGGGGGACAATCTCCTTTCCCTCTTTTTTAAGGGTTGCTTCAAGAAGTGGATGCCTTCCTCTTTGAATGTTGAGTTGTCTCTCTTCCGAAATAATTGGTTTTCCGGCCTGCATAGAAACGGCCACCCGGGCCTTGGCTCTTATGTAGTCAATTTCGGAAAGAAATTCTGCAGACATCAGAAGTTCGGGCTGGTATGGTCTAAGGAAATCCGAAAATTCTACCAGAATTTTGAGTATTTCCCTTTGTTCGGCAAAATGGAGTTCCTTAACCTGATTATTTAGCTCAACAATTTCAATTGGTTCAATAAAAACAGTCTTTCCGGAAGAGGATTCATCAAATATAAACCCGGGAACTTTTCGTTTGTTTGCAGCAGATACCGGTATGAGCATCCTGCCATCCCTCATTGAAACAGTGGCCTCTTCGTCTGCAAGGCCTTCGGCCTGGACTCTCTTTAAAATTGATGATATCTTCCTTGATATCTGCCCCTCCTTGTCTTTAATAGATGAACGGATGTTTTGAAGTTCCGGACTTGCATTGTCTTTTATCTCCCCGAATTTGTCAAGAATCGAATCTATTCTTCTTGTTATTTCCGGAAAAAGAATAACGGGCTCTGCCATTTTTTTCAAACACGGGTAGCTTCCTTCCTTACTGTTTTTAAAGAAATTGGAAATTGCCCGGATAGTTTCGAGAGAGAGCTTAAGACGATATATGGAGGCTGTGTCAAGATAAAAGGAGCTTAATTCAAGTTGTTTAATAAAAGTAAGTGTATCTACATATCCCGAATCCGGAAAACCGGATTCCAGCATAATTATCACTCTCATCTCGTCTGTAAGGGAGAGCATTTCTGAGATTCTTGCTGTATTTGTGAGAAATTTCGCCTCAAGCGCCCTGTTTTTGGCAGATACAATTGAACAGCGGGATTCAATCATCGAACGAATCCTGTCGAAACCTAACTTTTGTTCTAATCTGGAAATATTGTTCACAACTGAATAAGAATTATTTATAGGAATCTTCGATAGCTAAACGGAGTTCGTTAATGCTTTTCATTACTTTGAGTTCTCCGTTTCTTATATAAGAGATCTCACCTCTCTGTTCCGATACTACAATTACAGTTGCATCGCTTTGTTCGGACAATCCAAGAGCAGCCCTGTGCCTCATTCCGAAATGAGCAGGAATATGGGTGTTTTCCGATATTGGCAAAGTGCATCTTGCTGCCACTATTTTTTCATCGGAAATAATCATTGCTCCATCGTGCAGAGGTGCGTTTTTGAAGAAGACGTTTTCGATAAGTCTTCTGCTTATCATAGCATCCAGCCGGTCACCGGTTTCGGCAATAAATTCGAGAGAAGATATATGAGAAAGGACAATAAGTGCACCTGTCTTTGTTTCACTCATACTCCTGCATGCCAGGGTAATTTCATCAAGCACCTCCAGTGAGAGTCCCCTCCTTTTTTTGCCCAGAAATGCATTTACAAGCCTTAGCTTTTGCCTGGAATCCATATATCTGGTGCCAAGACGGAGCAGGAATCGTCTTATTTCCTGCTGGAACAGAATAATGAGCGCAAGCACTCCAACTCCAATAACCTGACCAAGAATAGCACTCAGCAAGTCCATTTGAAGCGCCTTAACAACCAGCCACAAAAAATAAAACACAATTATCCCTGTGAATATATTGAGAGCCGCAGTTCCTTTTATTAGTTTATATGCCTGATAAATGAGCAATCCTACCAGAAAAATATCCAGGATATCGATAAAATCTATTTTTATAAAGTCAAGCATAAAATCACTACAAACTTACTAGAATTATTCAACAAATGCTAAAGTAGCCACACTCACCCTGCTCCCTTTTGCCTCAAGCAGAGCCGTTCCGCATGCCTCAAGTGTTGCTCCGGTAGTGAGTACATCGTCTACAAGAAGAATCCCAGATCCCTCAATTTTTCCTGAGTTTCTGATTTTAAAAGCTTTTTCGACATTTCGCCATCGGTGCTGAGGGTCATTTTTTGTTTGAGTGGCTGTAAATCTAGATCTCACAAGAACCCCTGTGAGTACCGGAATTTTCATCTCTTTAGATATAGCTCTTGCAATAATTTCTGCCTGATTGAAGCCCCTCTTCCATTTTTTTAAAGGATGCAGAGGTACCGGAATAATAACATCGATATTATTATACAGCCCACTCTCTTTTAGTCTCTTTCCGAGCATGCTTCCCATAAAGCGGCCCAGCGAAACCTGATTGTTGTATTTAAATTCATGGATAATGGAGCGGTATGGACTTTCGGCCCTGTACAAAATCAGAGAAGCTACTCTTTCAAAATAAACCCTGCCCCAGAAAATTTGTTCGGCAGGGTTTTCTTTCCAGTTCCAGAAATAAGTCAAAGGCAACTCAGAGAGGCAATTAAGACATAAATGTTTCTCCCCCCTCAATAAAACCCTCCCGCATACAGGACATAGTCTCGGATAAATTATATCAATAAGACTCTTCACTAAAACTTTATAAGATCTGCAACAATAGCCTCTTTTAATTGTTTGTCTTTTCTAATAATACTCTCTATTCTACCCCTTTGGAAATAGTATCTGCTTACAATTTCCTCCTCAAGAAGGGATTTAATTTCATCGGCATTCTTGCGGATAGATCCGCTTTTCCCCAATTTTATTTTGGACTCAATTAGTTTAAGGTCTTTATCCATCTCATTTATTAGACCCTCTCTTTTGGCTGTTGCCATAAGGCGGTCGTAGTCTACCTCGGATGCAGTTCTGTGGTCGAACTCCCTGCCCGAAGCATACTCCACAAACTTATTGAACTCCTCGTCTGTAAGTTTAAATTTTGAAGGTGACTCAATTGAAGGATGGTCCCTGAAGTACAAAATCGAATAGTCTTTAAGAATGTCGTTAAATAACAATGAAAGTGACGGGCGGCTATAGGTTTCTGCTTCAATTTTCACATCAGGAGCAATTCCTCCCCCATCATAAACGACTCTTCCTTTGGTTGTTTTAAATGCTTTTATGAGGGAATCCGGAATATTCCCAACGCTGCCGTCCTCGTTTCTGTTATTGTAGTCGATCGCCTGTACACATCTTCCGCTTGGAGTATAGTATTTGGCAGTGGTTAGTTTAATTTTGTTATTGTAACCAACATCCCTTATGGACTGAACCAGACCTTTTCCATAAGTTTTTGTTCCAACTATTGTAGCTCTGTCAAGATCCTGAAGTGCTCCTGCAACTATCTCGGAAGATGAGGCCGAACCTGAATTAACAAGCACCAGAAGAGGAAGCTGTGTGTCCACCGGCTCCTCTTTGGTATAGTAGATGGCATCAGTCTGTTTTTGACGGCCAAGTGCCGAAACAACTTTTGTTCCCGATGGAACGAAAAGAGAGACGATATTTACGGCTTCATCCAGCAGTCCGCCCCCATTGCCTCTTAAGTCAATAACCAGCCTCTTCATCTTTCCGCTTTTCTTCAGATTTAAAAGCGCATTTTTCACATCTTTTGCGCCATCAAGGGTAAAGCTTACTATTCTTATGTATCCAACTGTATCACTAACCATTCCCCAATAAGCAACATCCGGGAAGTGGACTCTTTCGCGCACAATTTTAATGTCTTTTATTTCTCCTCCTTTGAGTCTTTTTATAACAAACTTCACTTCTGAACCCGGAGTTCCTTTCATTCTGGAAGAACACTGTTCTACCGAGAGTCCGAGTGTTGAAATGGTGTCAATTTTGAGTATAACATCTCCGGCAACAAGCCCTGCTTTTGACGCGGGTGAATTTTCGTATACTTCAGATATTTCAATTCCACTGTCTATCTTCTTAATAAGAGCACCAATGCCTCCGTACGAACCGGTTGTGAGCAGTTCAATGCTCTCTTCTTCTTCTTCGGGAATATAGACAGTATATGGGTCAAGCGATTCTACCATCGCATTGATACCTGTTTTTACAAGCTTGTCTACTTCTATCGAATCTACATAAAAAAGGGAAAGCTCTCTAAGCACAGAGAACTGTATATCAAGACTTTTACCGGCTTTAAATTCCCTTGACTGAGCAGATAGAGCAACAGTGAATAAAAGGGTGGCTGTAAATACCAGTGTTTTTAATTTTCTGTTCATTTTTCAAATTTTATAATCTTAAATACAAATTTAAAGTTTTAGTATCTTTGATGCAATATTCTTTTTATGGATCTGATTTTTGCAACTGCCAACAAACACAAACTTTATGAGGCGCAGGCAATTTTAGGAGATAGGTTTACTCTAATTGTACCTGCTCAGCTTGGACTCACCGAAGATATTCCGGAAACTGCCGAAACTCTTAGTGAGAATGCACAAATGAAGGCTCGTTTTCTTTGGGAAAAATTTGGCAAACCATGCTTTGCAGACGACACGGGTCTTGAGGTTGACTTCCTAAACGGAAGGCCCGGAGTCTATTCTGCAAGGTATGCAGGTTTAGAGGCAGATCCCTTAAAAAACATGCAAAAACTACTCAAAGAACTTAACGGGTCCACATGCCGAAAGGCCCGCTTTTTAACTGTTGTTGCCCTTATTCTCGGCGAAGGCAGCCTCTTTATGTTTGAAGGGTCGCTGGAAGGCTCAATCCTTGAAACAGTCAGTGGCAGCGGAGGCTTTGGCTACGATCCTCTCTTTTTGCCGGAAGGGTTTAGCAAAACGCTCGCAGAACTTCCTCCAGACGAGAAAAACCGCATTTCGCACAGAGGAATTGCAATGCGTAAATTGTCTTTTTTTCTCAACAATAATCTTCCCTCAAAATGATTCTCACTTCCGAGATCATAGTCTTGCATAAAACGAAATATAAAGATTCCGGTCTCATTGTCCATGGATACTCAAATACAGGAGGTCGCCAGGGATTTATTGTCCGTAATGGCCGGAGTTCCAAAAACTATGCCGCCATTTCTCAGCTTCACCCACTAAGTATAATTGAAGCGGAACTTACTCCGGGAGAAAAAGGAGATCTTAAAACAATCCGGGAGTTCCGTACCCTTCTTAATTTGCCGTCTATACGGACTAATGTATCAAAAAGCACAATCGCAATATTTGTGAGCGAATTGATATACAGAAGCATAAAAGAAGTTGAGCAAAACAGGGATCTCTTTGGTTTCTTAAAACGAGCAGTAATGCTTCTTGAGGGGCTGGAAGAAAATTATGCAAATTTTCACTTGTGGTTTATTGTAGAATTTGCAGGAATGGCAGGATATTCTCCTGAAAATAATTTTTCTGCTCAAAACGAATACTTTGATATAATTTCTGCCCGGTTTTGCCCGGTTTCACAAAATCAGGGAACTTGCATTGATCAGGCAAATTCTCATATTCTACATTCAATTCTGGAAAGCGGAGAGAATAGCATTGGTATGCTGAAAATATCCGGAAGACAGCGTTTCAGCTTCATAAGCGGGATGTTAAACTATTTGGGGCACCATATGGGCCACCCGATTAATATTCAATCTCTGGAGATACTCAGAGAGGTCTTCGAATAATAGTTATATTTGCGACAACTTTAAAAGTTAAAAATGTCTGTTATATCGAAAGTTTTTCATCTATACTCCTATAAAAGGCTTAAAACTCTGGAGGAAACAAGGATTGATCCCTGGAGTTTTCAGAGAGAGTGGTTTGATAGAATTTTGAAGTCCGGATCAAACACATCTTTTGGTAAAGATCATAATTTTAGCTCTGTTTCAACCATTCCTCAGTTTCAGAAAACAGCGCCTCTTATGGATTACGACAAAATCGAACCATATATAAACAGAGTTCGCCAGGGAGAGGATAACGTTTTGTGGGACAGCAAAATAAAGTGGTTTGCAAAATCCAGCGGAACAAGTTCTTCAAAAAGTAAATTTATACCTATCACAAGCGAATCGCTGAGTACTTGCCATTACGATGGTATGCAGAATATGCTTGCTACTTATGTCAGTCAGAATTCTCAATCCGGTCTTCTCAGTGGTATGGCTCTTACGCTTGGAGGCAGCGCCAAAACAGATTTGGCGGGGAAAGGAGGAACTCAGTGTGGCGATCTTTCTGCAATATTGCTCAAAAATTCACCTTCAATTGCCGAACTTAGAAGAACACCCCCAAAACATATCGCCCTCATTGGGGACTTTGAAGAGAAGGTAAACGAGATTTGCAAAATTGCAGAAAGTGTAGATGTTACAAGTATATCCGGAGTTCCCTCATGGAATCTCATTCTGTTAAATTCAATTCTGGACTATACCAACAAAAACAACATCAATGAATTGTGGCCCAATCTCGAACTTTTTATGCACGGCGGAATCAATTTTGAACCATACCGAAGAGAGTTTAAGAGAATAATTCCATCCGACAAAATGAATTATTTGGAAAACTACAATGCATCTGAGGGATACTTTGCTTTTCAGGACGATCCAAAAGACAGTTCTATGCTATTGATGGTGAACAATGGTGTTTTTTACGAATTCATCCCCCTGGACAAACTAAGCCAGGCACTCGCAGGTAATTTTGTTGAATTCGACACAGTTGAAAGCGTTAAAACAGGCGTGAATTATGCAATGATCATCACAACAAATGGCGGTTTATGGCGGTATCTTGTAGGAGATTCTGTCTCTTTTACCTCATTAAAGCCACACAAATTAATTATTACCGGCAGGACTCAGTTGTTTATTAACGCATTTGGAGAAGAGCTGATGATTGGAAATGCCGAAAGAGCACTCTCTGCCACCTGTGAGACCGAAAATTGTTCTGTTGAAAACTTCACTGTTGCTCCTCTTTTCATGGAAGGCGGCAGCAAGGGTTCTCATCAGTGGTTGATTGAATTTTCAAATCCTCCCGCTAGTTTGGAGAAATTTGCCGATATTCTTGATCTTGAGATATGTAAACAAAATTCTGACTACGAGGCGAAGAGAACCAAAAATTCAACAATGGAAAGGTTATCTGTCGTAAATCTTAAAAACGGTACTTTTTACAAATGGCTTAAAGAAAAAGGCAAACTTGGCGGCCAGAATAAAATTCCCCGGCTAAACAGCACCAGAGAGATAGCAGAAGATCTTATAAGGATAAATTCTGAGGAGTAATAACTTAGGTCTATGGAAACTGCATCAAAGTGTGTCAAAGATTTTATTGACAGTTCGTCTGATGTCTGTCATAAAAATGTTTCTTTATTTGAAACAGTTGTCCTTAAAGTTTTCCGGCATCAATATTCAAGCTGTGAACCATACAGGCGATATTTAGGCTATATTGGAACAGATCCGGATTCTGTTACATCAATAGAAACCATTCCCTTTCTTCCCGTACAGTTTTTTAAAAGCGAAGATATCTACAGCGGAAATAGTATGCCGGAGAAAGTATTTACAAGCAGTGCCACAACCGGAATGGAACCATCGCACCACCCGGTATCAGACATCTCCTTATATGAGTCGAGCTTTTTAAACGGGTTCCGCATCTTCTACGGCGATCCGGTGGATTATGTTATACTTGCTCTTTTACCGTCTTACCTCGAAAGAGAAGGATCTTCACTCGTTTATATGGCCGATAAACTTATCCGAATGACAGGAAGCAGCGAAAGCGGTTTCTATCTTAATAACAGAAGAGAGTTGTTTAATAAAATTACATCTTTAAGAAAGAGCAATAAAAAGGTCATATTGCTTGGGGTAAGCTTTGCGCTTCTCGACTTTGCAAACGAATATAAAATTGAATTTCCGGAACTCATTGTTATGGAAACCGGCGGCATGAAAGGCCGGGGAAAAGAAATTGAAAGGGACGAACTGCACAAAATTCTAAAAAACTGTTTCGGAGTAGAAAATATTCATTCCGAGTATGGAATGGCAGAATTGCTCTCACAGGCCTACTCAAGCGGTGACGGGGTTTTTCAAACACCTCCGTGGATGGAGATATTAATCAGGGATCTCAACAATCCTTTCCGTATTGCGGGCACCGGCAAAAGAGGGGGAATAAACATTATTGACCTTGCAAATGTAAACTCATGTTCATTCATAGAAACAGAAGATATGGGCATAAAAACAGCCGGGAATGGTTTTAAGATTCTCGGCCGTATTAAAAATTCCGAACTCAGAGGCTGTAACCTTCTTCTTGGCTAAACTGCCTGAATTCTCTTAAGAGTATCACTTATTTGCTTCTCTATTGCTTCTGCCTTCTCTTTCTCTCCGCGATTTTTTAGAACATCTGCAAGCATTACAAGGTATGAAAGACTTCTTTCGATGTCGCTCTTGGAAAGATAAAACCCATTATATAGTTTGGAAAACAGGTCAATGGAAACAAAACTCTCCTTTGTATATGCCTCTGCAAGAGCAATCCCCTTGTCACGGGCGCCGGCCAGAAGATAAATGTCCACAGCCTCAAGCACCGAGTGTTCGTTAAGCGAACCAAGCAATGTACAGTTGAGGGGGAAATGTGCAGGTATCATAATCTCCTGCATCTTGTCCAGAACAGCAACGGCTTTCTCTGTCTTGCCCTCAATAATGAGAGATCTCGCAGTTTGTGTAAATATATTCCTTGCCGAAATTACAGCAGTGAACGAGAGAAGATTCTGGTAATCGATGTTTATAGTAGGGTCGTTCATGTTACCCCATCTATAGACATTCATAACCTTGTCGTACATCTTTTCCGAAGGTACCCTGCCCGGGTAGCCAAGTGTGCTTTTACTCTTTATTGGAACAAATTTGTATGCAAAGCCGCTATATTCAAGATAGTCTCTTATGCCTATCTCAAGATCGCCACCCATTGCAACAAAATAAATTGGCCTGTCCCATTTGTAGTTTGCAAGCAAATCCAGAATCATAAGTTCGGCTTTGGTAAGGAGATCTTTGTTTTCCGGCAGGATTAGAGTAATTGTATCAACAATTTGTGCCGAATCGGCAGCACTTACTATTCCATTGGCAATTGCACTTTGCTTGTCTACCGAGATAGTTAGCTGTCTTGCCGCAAAAAAACTGTACTTTTGGCCGTCTTGACCCGTAACCTTAGCTTCAGGGTTGGACACTAAGTCCACAACAACCTTAAGCGGGAATGGCTTTTTCACCTGATCATAGATCTGAATCACATCATTTGTACCATACAGGTATTCCCTTTTAGGAATAGAGAAAGGTAAAGGATCGGATTCGTACACTTTGAATTTCATCTGATCGATATACCAGTCTGTGCCTAATAGAGAAGTATTAACGATTCTCACATCTGTTCTCACTCCCTCTACTTCCTGAATGTACCAGAGCGGGAATGTGTCGTTATCGCCGTGTGTGACTAATATCGAATTCTTTTCCGTACTGTTTAAATAGTTGTATGCCAGGTCTCTTGCAGTATATCTGTTGCTTCTGTCGTGATCGTCCCAGGTTTCGCTTGCCATTTGTACAGGCACAATAAGACAAACCGTACTTACTGCAATTGCCGAAATGTTTGCCGGAACCCTCTTCTTCACGACATCATAAATCGCAAGAACAGCTAATCCTATCCATATTGCGAAGGCATAAAACGAACCGGCATATGCATAGTCCCTTTCTCTTGGCTGGTACGGAGGCATATTAAGATAAACAGCAATGGCAATCCCCGTAAGCAGGAACAGAAGCATTGTTATCCACCAATTATGCTTGTCTTTTCCAAGCTGATAAAAGAGACCTATAATCCCCATTAAAAGCGGAATAAGATAAAAGTGGTTTTTTGCTTTGTTGTTTATTATATAGTCCGGCCCAGTAGTCTGGTCGCCAAGCCTTGCTTTATCAAGAAATCCTATGCCCGATTCCCAGTTTCCTCTGAAAGGGTCTCCGGGAGTTGTTCCGTGAATATCATTTTGCCTGCCGGCAAAGTTCCACATGAAGTATCTGAAATACATCCAGTCCAGCTGATAATCAAAGAAATATTTAAGATTATCCTTCATCAGCGGTATTTTTTTCTCGGTTCCGGCTATGGTTTTTCCTCTGCCCTCGGTATAGGTTTGATAGAACCTCACATGATCCTGAGAACTATTACTCCACATACGGGGGAAAAGCATTTTTGACTCAGGTTTGTATCTGGCCTGAACAGGTCCGTTTACCTTCTCGTATTTCCCGTCCAGTTTTGCGTAATATTTCTCAGTCTTTAATTCATATGTCGAAGAGTAACTCTCCCCGTAAATGAGAGGATTGCTTCCGTACTGCTCCCTGGCAAGGTACCTGACCAGAGAAAAAGGATTGTCGGGTTGATTTTCGTTTGTAGGGGTATTTGCCTGGGAGCGGATAATTACAACGGCAAAAGAGGAATAACCGATTACTATCATCGTGAAACTGAGGATAATTGTATTCCACAAGTAGTTCTGTTTCTTATAAGTATACCAGATGCCATAGAAAGATGCAGCAAGCAGCAGCAGCATAAATACAACTGCGCCTGAATTGAATGGCATGCCAAATCCGTTTACAAACAGAAGGTCAAACCAGGAGGCCATTTTAGGCAGATAAGGTATTATTCCGTAAAGAATTGAGGCCAGAATTACTCCAGAAATAAGAAGTACATATATGCTTCTTTTAGTTGTTACCTCATATTTCTTGTAGTAATATATAAACACAAGTGCCGGAATTGCAAGCAGGTTCAGGAGGTGTACTCCTACCGAAAGACCCATAAGGAAGGCAATGAGAACAATCCATCGGTTTGCATGTGGTTCGTCTGCCTGTTCTTCCCATCTTAGCATTGCCCAGAAAACTGCGGCAGTAAAGAGTGACGACATTGCATAAACTTCACCCTCGACAGCAGAAAACCAAAATGTATCGGAAAATGTGTATGCCAATGCTCCAACAGCACCAGCTCCCCAAATGGCTATAGAATTTGAAATCGAGAGAGAATCTCCGCTCTTTTCAACTATTCTGCGGCCAAGGTGTGATATTGTCCAATAAAGAAAAAGGATCGTGAAAGAAGAGCATAACGCGCTCATTGCGTTTACCATCATTGCGGCCTTGTCGGCATCGGCAAACAAGGTGAAAAATCTGGCAATAATCTGAAAAACAGGATTTCCCGGAGGGTGTCCTATTTCCAGTTTATATGCAGAAGCAATAAACTCTCCGCAGTCCCAAAAGCTGGTTGTATCCTCGATTGTGAGGAGGTATGTAACAGAAGCGATTAATAATACGACAGCGCCCAGAATGTTGTCGATCAATCTAAATTTTTTCAGTTCCATGCGATTAATATAGTGGTGAAATTGAGAATAATTGACAAAGATAATATTTTGAAATTTTCTGCCTAACTTTGCAGCAAAATATATACCATATGTCAGAAAGCGACTGGAAAAGCAGATTGGGAGTTGTTTACTCCACGAATCCTGAGTTCCAATTTAAGGGTGGCGATGGCTCTGAAGAAGGAGAAGATACCATCCCTGAGAGCAAACAAAAACTTATTGTCGCCATTGACCGCAAGCACAGGGCCGGAAAGCAGGTTACAATTGTAAGTGGTTTCATTGGAAGGAGTTCCGATCTGGAATCTCTTGGCAAGACCCTTAAAAGCAGATGCGGAGTAGGGGGATCTGTTAAGGAGGGGAAAATCATAATACAGGGAGATTTCAGGGAAAGAGCAATTGCCATCCTTCAATCTCTCGGATATCAGGCAAAAAAAGGAAACTGATGTTTCGCCAAGATACTTTATATGTTTCCGATAGTGTGTCGTGCAGGTATGTTATAGTCAACACATATTCTGAGCAGGGGGAAAATTATCTTCCGGCAGACTCTCTATGGAGCAGTTCAACAAAAAGCATGACAATGGTTCCTTTTCGTCCGGAGAGCAAAGAGACGGAGAAACCAGATGTTTTTCTTTCGGTTATCATAATCTCTTTCTTTATTATTCTTATAGTTTTCTCAAGAGAGATAATAAGCACGGTGCCTGCGGTATTCAAATCCCTGTCAAATCTAAGAGATCACTACAAACTCGAAGATAAACTGGTTCTTAGCCAGCAGAGAAATGTTGTTTTTGTAATTTCACTGCTCTACTTTCCGGTAATTACAACACTAATTGCAAATGATTATATAACGATCGAATTTGACATTTATCCGCCATTTTTTCTTATAGGATTTTTCATTTTTCTTCTGCTCTACGGGCTGGCAAAAAAACTGATTTTTAAGTTACTCTCATGGATAAACAGAGATAAAGTAACATTTAATCTTTTGGAAAAGGTAGGTTATAATCATGTGATAATTGCTGCAATATTCACTTTTCCTTCTGTTTTGATAAAATCGTTCTCCTCCTCAATTACAGAAGAGAGAGCAGTTATGATACTGACTTTGAGTGCCATACCGATATTGTTTGTTTATCTTTACAGAAGCTATCAAATAATAATTGGTCATCAATTTTCTCCTTTTTTTTATATTTTGTATCTTTGCGGCGCAGAAATATTACCTCTGGTATTAATTGCAAATTTTACACTTTCTCTCTAGTCTTATGAAGATAAAAAATATTTTGATTTCCCAGCCGGAACCTACAAACGGATCCCCATATACAGAACTGGTTTCCAAATTCAAAGTTAACATCACATTTAATCCTTTTTTTAAAGTAGAGCCATTATCGGCCAGGGAATTCCGGCTACAGAAAGTGTCAATTCCAGATTATACAGCTATTGTATTTACTTCCAGAAGCTCCATTGACTCTTTCTTTAAAATTTGCGAAGAGATTCGTATCGCTGTACCTGAAACCATGAAGTATTTTTGCATCTCAGAGGCTATTGCGCTTTATCTGCAAAAATATATTGTATACCGAAAACGAAAGATTTTCTTTGGAAATGGAACCAACGCGTCTATTGTAGAATCTATTGGAGTAAAACACAAAACCGAAAACTTTCTTATTGCGGCTGCAGACAGTTGCAAGACCGATTTGCACAAGGTTTTCGTTAAAGCTAAAATTAAACACTCAAGCGCCGTGTTCGTTAAAACCGTTAACAGCAACCTTTCCGGCCTGGATGTTTCGAACTATGATATTATTGTTTTCTACAGCCCAAGCGACATAAAATCTCTGCAGGAAAACTTCCCCGAATTCATACAGAACGGAATTAAGTTTGCAACTTACGGAACAACAACATTAAAAGCTCTTAAAGCTGCAAAGCTTTCGGCAGATGTAATTGCACCCACACCTGAGGCTCCATCAATAGCAAAGGCATTGCTTAATTACCTGGAACAAAAGTAATTTTGCACCAAATAATAATGAGTGGCACACGATACACTTTTCAAAAAAAAGAGAGATTAAGTTCTATCCGGCTTATTAACTTTCTGTTTGAAAACGGAAAAGCACTTTTCAGCCATCCTTATAAAATTTACTACAGCCCAAATGATGCTGGAATTAACAGAATCCTGATTTCCGTTCCCAAAAGACAACACAAAAAGGCCGTTACCAGAAATTTAATCAGGAGGAGAATAAGGGAAAGCTATCGTTTAAACCGGGAAATTATTGACGGCATGCCGGGCACAGATTTCGCACTGGTTTACATTAGCAGCGAAGTCCTTGATTACAGTCAGATAAATATTGCTTTACAAAATGCACTTGCAAAACTTAAAAAGTATTCTTCTACAGATAGCATCGGCACCATTCATATTGCTGATTAAGTGCTATCAGTATTGCATATCGCCTCTAAAACCGCCATCATGTCGTTTTACACCTACTTGTTCGGAGTATTCGATTCAGGCTATAAAAAAACATGGTCCATTCATTGGGCTTTATCTTGCTGTTAAAAGAATTCTTCGGTGTAATCCTTGGGGTGGCAGCGGATATGATCCGGTTCCTTAATCTTCGTCAAATCCGAATCTTTTCATTATGGCTTTTTTGTTTTTCTCATCTCTGGCAAGAGACAATATTTCCTGTCTGGGTACCTTGGTGAGATCCATAAACACTAAACCGTCTACACAGTAATTGAAATCCGGGTCAACATTGTAATTAATGATTTTAGCATTAATCTTAAGATATTTCTTTAATAGTGTGGGGAGACGGAATTCATTATCGCTAAGCTTCAGAATATATCTGTCAAATTTTTCTATTGTATCGGCCTTTCCGTCTATTAGACTCTCCGGATTACTCCTTAAAAAATCGGAAAAGAAAGGATTTTTAGGGCGGACCATCTTATCCATTCCCTCAATAGAATGATTGTCTTTAAGGTACTTGATAATAAGGCTTCTGTAAAACTTCGGATACCAGGAGCTTATACTCACCGGTCCTATGAGGTACCTTATGTCGCTGTCGTTAAGCACCGAGTAGAGAAGTCCCTTTATAAGAAGCATAAGAGGCAGGGCCTCTTTCTGATATTCAACTGAAACAAAAGACCTTCCCAACTCAATTGATTGTTTCAGGTAATCATAGTATTCCGGCTCATAATCAAATAGGGTCTTTGTATAAAACCCTTTAATCCCTTTTTTGGCGAGAATGTCTTTACCATATCCCAGACGGTATGCCCCAACCACTCTTGATCTCTGTTTATCCCACAGAATAAGGTGTTTGTAGAATTCGTCATATTCATCGGTATCAAGAGCCTTTTTTGTTCCTTCACCTACTGCGCGAAATGCCTCTTCTCTTTTGCGGCCCAACTCGTGCATTAGAAATGGTATGTATTTCGATTCAGAAAGATAGCAGCTGAAATGTCCTGTTGTAAAAAGATGTTTATCTTTTGACAGCGAATTTATCTCCTTAAGAAGTGCCCTCCTATTTTTTGGAAGTGCAATTGGAACAGAGTATACTTCTTCCGGATGTATTATTGTTTGTTTTACATTAGCCTCCAGGGCATAGGTTCTGCTTCTTAAAAAATTTCCGAGTTCCTTTAAATCTCTGTGTTCAGATATTTCGTTAAGGGAAATGAGTTTTCCTATTCTCACCGGGACAATTTTACCCGCTTTATTGAGCAACTCTCCTGGCAACCTTGCGGTGCGTAACACCGGGTGAATTTTTCCGAGCCAGTGGAAAAAATTTGAGTTTGTTCCGTGTACATATACCGGCAATACCGGAACGGCAGAATTTTTAATGAGCTTGATTACTGATTGCTGCCACTCCTTGTCTTGAATTATTGAAGTGCCATATGTTGTCGCAACTTCTCCTGCAGGAAAAAGCCCAAGGCACCCCCCGTTTTTAAGGGTCTCTGTAGCCATCCTAATTCCACTGAAGCTTTGTGAGAGATCCGGTCTGTTCGAAAACGGATTAACAGGAGAGAAAAAGTCCTTAAGATTGGGAATGTGGGATAAAAGGAAGTTTGTAAGAAACTTAACATCCGGACGGGCGACACTGAAAATATTGATCAGAATAACTCCGTCTAAAGCTCCAAAAGGATGATTTGATATAATTATGAATGGCCCTTCCTGCGGTATATAATCAAGCTCCTTTTCGATTATATCGTATCCGACCTTGAATTCCTTAAGCAAGGCTGTTGTAAACTCTCTGCCGGTATATCCGGAAAACCGATCATATTTCTTGTTTATCCTGTTAAATCCAAGGACAGTAAGCATCAGAGAAGCCAGTATGGTTCCGGGAAGACCATGAACTTTTATGGCTTTCTTTATGTCTGTTTTCGATATAAGTTTAGAATTCATAATACTATACAAATATAGTTTATTTGTTACTTTTACAAAAATATAGCGCTAATGTTTATTTGAGATGAAAGGTGAAGAGAACAAAGATAGGGTAAGGGAAACATTGAAATTGCTGCCTTCTTTGCCGGGAGTCTACCGCTTTTACAACAAAGAAGGCACTATCATTTATGTTGGTAAGGCAAAAAGCCTTAAAAGCAGAGTGTACCAGTACTTTCAGTCCGAGGAGAGTCTCACGGCAAAAACCCGGGTAATGGTCTCAAAAATTGGCAATCTTGAGTATACGATTGTTGAAAGCGAATCGGATGCGTTGCTGCTTGAAAACAATCTTATAAAAGAGCATCAGCCGCGTTATAATGTTATGCTTAAGGATGGGAAAACATATCCCTGGATATGCATCAGGAAGGAGCGTTTTCCGCGGGTTATGCTGACGAGAAGACTTGTCCGTGACGGTTCTGTATACTACGGACCATATAGCAATGTATCACATGCATATTCCCTCATCGAACTCATAGGAACTCTTTTTACAATAAGAACCTGCAAGCTTATCCTTTCCCCGGAAAACATTAAGACAAAAAATTTCCGGCCCTGTCTTAACTATCATCTGGCCAAATGTAAGGCACCATGTATTGGAGCCCAGTCTTCGGAAAATTATGATGAGCAGATAGAAAAAATAAAACTTATACTTAAAGGAGAGACACTAAGCCTTGAAAGAGAAATGAAGGCAGAAATGGCTTTAGCTGCAAAGGAGCTAAGGTTTGAAGATGCACAATCCCTTAAAGAGAAAATTGAAGTACTTGGAAAGCATTACAGCAAGTCACTTGTAGTAAGCCAGAACATCACAAATGTAAATGTTTTCACTATTGTATATGAAAACAATCTGGCTTTTGGAAACTATATGAGGGTTGTTAACGGGTCTATCATTCAGTCTCTTAATGTAG
The DNA here is from genome assembly GCA_003513895.1 of Rikenellaceae bacterium. Classification (GTDB taxonomy): domain Bacteria; phylum Bacteroidota; class Bacteroidia; order Bacteroidales; family UBA932; genus Bact-08. Next base: position 14,131 of record DOSU01000056.1, on the reverse strand, counting down.
AGTTCAAACTCCCTATTGAAGAGGAACAAGCGTCGATACTCACTCGTTTTATTGCAGAAATGAGAGAGAAATTCGGCCCGCTCTCAAGAGAACTCATCGTGCAGTTTAAGCCGGATATGGATTTTGAAAACTGCAGGATAAACATACCGCAAAGAGGAGAAAAGCTCAACCTTCTGGAGTTAAGTCTTAAAAACGCACGACTATTCAAACTTGAAAAAATCAAACAGGAAGAAATTCTCCGGCCGGAAGAACACAAGGAGAGAATTCTGAATTCAATCAAGAAGGATCTGGATCTCCCCGAACTTCCCACGCATATTGAGTGTATCGACAACTCCAATATTCAGGGAAAATTTGCAGTTTCGGCTTGTGTTGTTTTTAGGGATGGTATCCCAAGCAAACAGGACTACAGGCATTTTAATGTAAAAAGAGTTATTGGTGCAAATGATTTTGCAACCATGAAGGAGGTTGTAAACCGGAGATATTCCAGGCTTATGTCTGAGGGTGTAACCTTGCCTCAGCTGGTTGTAATTGATGGCGGCCGCGGTCAGGTAAATGCTGCATATGAAGCCCTTCAAGC
>DOSU01000056.1:0-13470 GCA_003513895.1 Rikenellaceae bacterium | reverse complement strand
GAAGCCCTTCAAGAGCTTGGGCTGGAAAACAACATCCAGTTGCTTGGGATAGCAAAAAGGCTCGAAGAACTGATTATTCCTGGTGACCCGCACCCTCTTTTTCTTGACAAAAACTCAGCAACTCTAAGGGTCATCATGAACCTTAGAGATGAAGCGCACCGTTTTGGAATTGCACATCACAGGAACAAACGGAGCAAAGGTCAAATTGAGTCCGAACTGCGCAGCATACCCGGGTTGGGAGAAAAGAGCGAACAGAAACTTCTTTCAAAATTCAAAAGCGTAAAGGGGGTAAGGTCGGCTTCTTTTGAAGAGCTAAAAGCCCAAGTCGGACAAAAAACCGCAAATATTATCAGGAACTATTTTAATCCCGGGAACGCTCTTGCTTAGACAATTTAAGCCAGCTGATCCAGCCATTTATTGAATTTGACAGATAAAACAACCACATTATTACCATCAGCATAGAGTGATCCTCGCCTGCTGCAAAAGCAAATATCCACATAGCCACACTGATAATATTTACAATAACCCATAATACCCATTGTTCCATATAGGTTTTAACCATAAGGAACATTGCAATTACAGACAACACAGTTGTTGCAGAATCTTTTAGTGGCTGGGGGTCATTGAAAAGATTGAGCATATATGCTCCTGCCACAACAAGGGTAACACTCAGAATTGCAAGCACAATTCTTTGTTTCAAATTCAGTCGCTTTGCCACTATTGTTACGGATTCCTCCGATTCTCTTTTTGTTATCCAGATGTACCATCCGATAAACTGCATAGGAAAATAGTAAAAAGCATTTAAAGCCGCATCTCCGAACAACTCTGCCTTAAAGGAGATCCATGCATAGAGAGAAACATTTATTATCCCGAAAATGTAATTTAAAATATTTCCCCTGGCCACAAGAACAACGCATATTACTCCGGAAATTCCGGCAACTGAACCTAATATATCAAATTCTCCCGCCACAACAGAATAGACAACATTCATTGTAACTATTCCTATAATAAGAAACCAGTCGAAAGGAGTTAAGGTGTTCAGCTTTTTAAAACGCATCTTTATAAGGGTGCTTGGAATAAAAACTGAACGAAGTTTTTGTTTTCGGCAGTTCTAATATATCTTACTCCGGCTGTTAAAGGAACTGAAATGTTTAAAGCATTAAAATCGAACAACAAATCGGCTCCGCCTGAAATCATATGTCTGTTGCGGTCCATGCCATGGCTGAACGCCCAGTCAAAAAATGGAATTAGCTGCAGTCTTTTAAGATACAAGACGCTTGAAAGGGTAAGGTTGCCTAAATTTACCGGTATTGCATAATCTGTAAAAACAGATGCATATGTTATGCTGTAATGGGTATCGTAGCCTCTTGGGGAAGGGGCAATGTTTTTCATTAAATATCTTTTACCGTTGTAAATCTGTCTTTGAAATGTTGCGGAAATTTTCAACCCCTGATTGTTAAAAAAACCCGGAAGATATGAATATCCGTTCAGGTATAATGTTGAGCCAAAATTTTCTCTGGAAAATGGCATTGAGTTTATTTGAAAATTTATTCCATATCCCCATTTCGGGAAAATATTTCTTTTTTTCATCCTCAGCATCTGATAATATTGGATGCCAAAATTAATGTGCTGATAATCGGAATATTCTCTTCTGTTTATAGAATAATATGAGTCGTTTGAATACCGCCAGGCAAATCTGGGAATCAACCCTCGTACCCACCCTCCCTTGCTTAAATTGAGCGGAAGGTAAACAAGAATAGAAAAGTTAAACAAAGGTGACCCTGTTATTGTGTCTGCCTGCATCACGGGATGAAACGGGTCATCGGACACAAGTCGTATTTTTTGCCTGTCTCTGTCGTTTAAATCTGTCTTTATATCAATTACCGGATACAACCCCGAATACCTGAATTTAGCGTGAGCGGTATTAAAGCCATTGTGATATGAATAGCCAAACATTGAGGTTGCTGTGCCAAGGGCATTTTGAGAATAGACAGTTGCTCCAAGCGATGCTATATCATAAAAGTTGTCGTAAGAAATGTTTTTAAGGTTGTCTACGTCAAAGTAAAAAGGTGTCCATGAATGTATATGAAAAATGTGATCCCCTGTAGAGTATGGCCTCGAAGCATAGTTCTTAACTCCTTCAAGAGAAACAGTATCAATTCTAAATCCTGCCTGATTTGATAATTCTTCGGCAAGAAAATATCTGTGGGGTCTTGAAAAATCTGAAATACTCCATTCCAGAGAGTCTGAAGGAACGGCGACAATTCCAAATCCTTTTTTTGTAAAATCGGAGTAGTATAAAACATCGTCTTCAGAAAAATAGTAGGGAGATACTGCGGCAAGCCGGGAGTTTGTAAGTCGCCTCAGTATTTTAATGTCGGGATCGTAGTGAAAAAGTTCGTTTACGCCCTCAAGGTCACTTTCAAAGAGCAGTTTTCCTTTATAGTTACTGAGTCTTGATATATTCTGATGTTGTTCCGCAACTTCTCTTTCCCATACCCCTTTGGCCGGATCTATTTTATATATTCCGAGTCCCTTTTCTGTTATTACTGTAGCATAAATTGTCTTTCCAATTTGTGTAGATTCCTTTATTTGTCCATTTTGAGGAGCCCGGAATCGTTTAAAAATTAGCCCGGATTCTTTATCGATAAAAACAAGGTTAGAAGAGCCGGCAACCGGATATTCCGTTGCAATTATTGATTGCCCCGAAGAAGAAAAAGATGGATTATAAACAGAGAGTTTGTGGGTGAGCCGCCTGGTTTTACCTGTTTTAAGATCATGCTCTATCAGGTCCGAAAAGCTCTCCTGTTCCCACCTGAGCGAAGGTATCTGTTCTGTCCAGTATATTCTTCCATTGAAATAGCAGGGTTCACTGCTTAAAATTCCTAAAAAAGTTAATGTATTATCGCCTTCTGGTCCGTTAATCTTTACCAGCCTGTTTGTTTCGTCCAGATCGTTTTTTACTGCAAAAATTGAATCTTTGGAAACAACTATTGCAGAACGGTATGATGTATACTCTCTTTGTTTCTTTGTTATTGTATCCACTCCGGTAAACGGGCTTCGCAAAGAATCCGAAATTTTCCAGTAATCGACCATGAGTTTTACTGTCTCTTTCAGGTTCTCATTAATGGTTTTTCCCGTTGACTTCCTGTATGATTTGCTTGAGTTATTGAAGCTATAAAAATTATCTACCACGCTCTCGGTTAGTTCTCTCGTATAATTATAATTTCCTGTACGGAATCTTATTGAAGAGTTTAACAGATAACCCAGGCTGTATTCGTCGGGAGTGTAATGCGAAAATGAACCGAATGCCCAATGCTGGTAATTCCGTATGTCGCCCTCCAAAAAGGCTGCTTTGTAATAGACCAGGTGCAGGGGATCTCTTCCCCTTCCGGAAAAAGACAACTCAGTTTCCGACACAACAGCATCGCCTTCGATGGCCCATTTGTTAATAAAGAGGCCTATGCCTAAGCCCTGTGCCTGCTCTCCTATTAACCAGTAGAGTGGTTTAAAGACCCCCCTCTCGAATTTTGTGATTTGAGCGACGTGCCTGCTTTCATGAATTATCAGTTGTTTTTCCCAGTTTTGAGAATAACCCCCAATAGACTGAGGACGAGTAAGTAATTCTATCCTTTTTGGAGCCCAGGACACAAGACCGTTACTCATAACGTTATAAGGGTGGAGTAAAACCGGAATTCTTCTTGGCTTTGCGTTAAGCGACAGGTTTACGGCATCTCTTGATGATTCAAGTATGAGAGCATACCTCCTGGCAAGAGAGTCTATCTCCATCGGATAAATTATGTCGTACCATTCTGTTCTAATATATCTCCACTCAGCCCTTGCCGGATCGCTTCCGGAGGTATAAAACTGGCCAAACGAGATATTAACAGAGAGTAAAATGAGCAAAATTGAAAGTAGAATCTTTATCTTATGGTTCATCTATTTTCTGTTTAGGCAACGAAGGTAATAAATTACAATTATATTTTTTGAATCGCTTAATTTAATGAATTATATTTGCCCTATATCTTATATAAAATAATCAGATGGATGTTGTTTTTCAGATATTAAAACTCCTTGGATCTCTTGGCCTGTTTCTTTATGGGATGACTCTCATGAGCGAAGGTCTGCAAAAAGTGGCCGGAGAAAAAATGCGCTCAATTCTTGCCGCAATGACCTCAAATTCCTTCAAAAGGATTTTGACAGGTCTGTTTATTACTTCTATCATTCAGTCTTCGAGCGCCACGACTGTAATGGTTGTGAGCTTTGTAAATGCCGGGCTGCTCTCTCTTACACAGTCCGTTGGAGTAATTATGGGGGCCAACATCGGAACAACTGTTACGGCGTGGATTATCTCTTTGCTGGGATTCAAGTTCGACATCTCCATGTTTTCGATTCCTCTGATTGGGGTTGGATTTGCATTAATGATGTTTAAGTCCCGGAAGAAAAAGTCATTGGGAGAACTCCTCATTGGCTTTGCACTTCTTTTTCTTGGGCTCACTTTCCTTAAAGATTCGGTTCCCGATCTTAAAGCAAATCCCGAAATTTTCGCATTTCTGCAGCAGTGGACAAATTTTGGTTTTGGTTCCGTTCTAATATTTGTTCTCATTGGAAGTGTACTTACAATGATCATGCAGTCTTCCAGCGCAACCATGGCTCTTACGCTTGTTATGGCCAGCTACGGATGGATTCCTTTTGAACTCGCAGCTGCAATGGTACTTGGCGAAAATATCGGAACAACAATTACGGCAAATATTGCCGCATCTGTAGCAAATGTCTCGGCAAGACGAGCGGCGCTTGCACACTCTGTGTTTAATGTGTTTGGAGTAATTTGGGTTCTGGCGTTGTTCAAACCTGTTTTGCTGGTTGTTTCTAAAATAACTTTTCTGGTTTTTGGTTTGGATCCTTACGTGTCACCCGAAGCAACTCTTTACGGAGTATCATTTTTACATACTCTTTTCAACGTTACTAATACTCTCATCCTTGTATGGTTCACGCCTCAAATCGTTAAACTGGTAACAAAGGCAATAAAGTCCAAAGAAGCCGAGGAGGTTTTCCGTTTGAAATATATACAGGGCGGTATTTTAAGCACGGCAGAACTTTCACTTACTCAGGCAAAACAAGAGATCGTCGGTTTTGCAAAGCTTAGTAAGCAGCAATTTGTTTATGCAAGAGAGGCTGTTAAAGTTTGTGAAACCGACAAATTTGAAGATCTATACAACAAGATTGAACACTACGAACAAATCACAGATAAGGTGGAAATCGAGATCGCTAATTATCTCAACGGCATATCGGAAGGGGAGCTTAGTGAAGAGAGTGCCCGGAGACTTCAGGCGATGTATACAATAATCAGTGAAATTGAGAGTATCGGCGACTCAGGTTATAATATTGCCAGAATTCTTAACAGGAAAAAGATACACGGAAAGAAATTCAATACCGATTTGATAAACAAGTTGGACAGAATGTTTGTAATACTAGACAAGGCTTTCGACAATATGATCGAGAATCTGGACAAGGGATATACCAGGATAGATGGTATCGCAAATGCCGTTGACTCGGAAGAAGAGATTAATGAGTACAGAAATATTCTTAAAGAGGAGCACCTTCTAAGTCTTGAACACAACAAATACAATTATCAGACTGGCGTTTATTACATGGATATCGTTGCGGAATGTGAAATGACAGGAGATTACATTATTAATGTATCAGAAGCAATAATAGAAATTCAGTAGTATGAAAAAAACAGCGATTCTTTTGTTTCTCTTCATATCTCTTTGCGGATATGCTCAAAATGATTCAACTGCTCTCGTAACAGGCAAATGGACCGAAAAGACCATAGCAAATGGAGTGACTCACAAATTCATCCACTTTGAAAACAAAGAGGTCTTTGGGGCAAATGAGTATATTTCGATTGTTGAGATAAAAAAATTATCCGGAACATCTATTGAAATTCACCCAAGTCCCGTTCTGTCCGAAACAAGCAAGATGGCCGCAGAAAAAGATGCTTTAGCTGCAATTAACGGCTCGTTCTTTAAGTTCAATTACAGTTACAATACCGTAGATTACAACTCAGTAGATTACATTCGTAAAAACGAAACGCAGCTGGCTCCAAATACTATTGTAAACAAAAACAGATCTATGCACCAGCTTGGAGCTCTTGCCTGCTACAACAATGAACTGTACATATTAAAAGCCGATGAACTAAAGGATTGGGAAAAGTATATTCAGGCTCAGGATGTACTCACAACGGGTCCTATTCTGAGAGTCAACGGCATTGATGAGAGACTATCTAACTCTTCATTCTACACAACCCGTCATCCAAGAACTGCAATTGGTAAAAAAAATGACGGGACAATTATGTTTGTGACAATAGACGGAAGACATGAAAAGTCTGCAGGAGTTTCTCTCAAAGAACTTCAAAGCATATTAAGGTGGCTTGGGGCTTCTTATATTATAAATCTCGACGGTGGAGGATCTACAACAATGTATATAAAGGGTTATCCCGGTAACGGTGTGGTAAACCACCCAACCGACAACAAGTTATTCGACAATCTTGGGGAGAGGAAAGTTGCCAATGCTATTTTGCTTTTGAAACCGAAGATGTAAATGGAAAAAGAGAGGGTGCTGTTTGTTTACACAAGAATCTCCTCTTTTGTCAAGGGAGATATTGAAATTCTTGAAAAGAGTTTCAGAGTGACGACTCTCGCTGTTGACAATTCTTCGAAAACAAAACAGCTTTTCTCATTAACAAAAGAGTTTTTTTATCTCATATTTAATCTTTTAAAGTTTGATGTCGTATTTATATGGTTTGCCGACTATCACTCTTTTCTTCCTGTCCTTTTTTCAAAGCTGTTTCGTAAAAAAGTATATCTTGTTATTGGCGGTTACGATGTTTGCAGAGTAAAAAATGTGGGATACGGCAGTTTCTCAAACCCTGTTCGCGGCTTTATGAGCCTTTACTCAATTAAAAATGCCACCCTTAATCTTTGTGTTTCGGAATATATAGAGAGAGTTGTGCGGGCCATTGCTCCGCAATCAAAAAGGAAAATTGTTTACAATGGAATTGCTTTTTCAGATAATCCAAAATACAATTTTAAAGATTCGGTTGCAAAAAAAGAGCGGATGGTACTTTCTGTTTCCTTATCGTCAACTTCTCAAAGTTTCTTCATTAAAGGCGTAGATCGCTTTATAGCTGTTGCAAGGGCCATTCCACAAATCCAATTTGTGATTGTTGGTGTAGACAGCAAAAAACTAAACCAACTTATTGGTTTTGTCCCGGATAACCTCAGCATAATACCGAAAGTTGCACACACAGCCCTTAAGAGTTACTATGAAAAAGCTATGGTTTACTGCCAGCTCTCAAGAAAAGAGAGCTTTTCTCTTTCTCTGGCAGAAGCAATGTACTTTAATTGCACTCCTGTAATTTCAAATACTGGAGGAATGATTGAAGTTACCGGAGGAATGGGAAAGACGGTATCAGGCGATAATGTTCATGAAACAGCATCTGCCATCATAAATGCAATGGAAACCGAAAATTCAGCCTTGTTAAGGAAAAGGATTGAAGAGAAATTTACTGTTCAAATTCGGAACGCAGCCCTAAAAAACATCCTTTTAGAGAGCTAACAAATGTGTTATAAGCGCTCTGTATGTTCTAAATAGAACCGTATCTCCACCGGAAGCGAGTTTAAGAAGAGTTCTGTATTGAAATTTTTTTTCGGGATTATTTCCGGCTTTTATTGCAGAATTTACTTCCGGAAAAAGGTCTAATGCAAACTTTAAATCTCTGCCTTTTATTCCCCGATGTAATATCATTTTCCTTTTTGTTATGGCTTTGTATGTTAGGAACTCTTCTTCCATTGATATTCCAAGAGTCTTAAAACGCTTTTCCAGCATTACTATTGTGTTTGATATAAGCTTAAGGTGACCGGCACTTACCGATTCTGAATTTGAATTGTAAAGCACATAGTGAATTAGCGCATCTCCCACAAAGTCAACTTTCTGTGCCTGTAAAATAAGAATGGGCGAGGCAGAAAGGTCATCTCTGAGATTGCCGTCAAAACGAAAATCTGCCTTATCAAAAAGATCTCTTCTGATAAGCTTATTCCAAAGAGCAGATGCTTTTTCGCCTCTTAGCATCTCCTTTACATATTTAATTTTATCATCAATAGATATCAGCGATTGATTAATCACAGAGTTGACCAAAATTGAATTGCCGGAAGAACTCTCTTTAAAATAATTGCATATAACAATGTCGGAAGATGAAAACTTTGCGGTGTTTACAAGTCTTTCAAGCAGATTTGGCTCGAAGTAATCGTCCGAATCAAGGTGAATTACAAACTCGCCGCTGGAGGAGTGCATTCCCTTTTGCCTTGAAAGCGAAACGCCCTGATTATGTGTGTTTGTAACAATTTTGTAATGCGATTTGAGCCTTGAATTCTTAAGAATTTCAACAGCGATTTCAATACTGTTGTCTCCGCCGCAGTCATCTACCAGAATTAATTCAAAATTATTATAAGTCTGCACAATCAGAGAGGCAACTGCTCTCCCAATATAGCCGGATGCTTTGTAAACCGGCATTATTACTGATATGCAATACTCTTTTTGAATCATAATTTTACTGTCATAAAGATATGGTAAATTCTGCAAACCAGTCATATTGTAAAAACAAAAAGAGGCCAACCTTTTGAGTGTGCCTCTTCTCGTACTGTGTTGACCTACCAGGATTCGAACCTAGACTGACTGAACCAAAATCAGTAGTGCTACCATTACACCATAGGTCAATAGGTTTTCTTTTGAGGGTGCAAATATATCTCTTTTTTTAAAAAGTCCAAAATTTTTAAAGAAACTTAATGTTAAGTACTGTTTCTCCAAAGTAATGGTAAAGAATTACCCAAAAAGCAAACCTCACCGCTTTCCCTAAAAGCATATAAATTGCACATTTAGTGAAATTTACTTTATAGAAGCCAAGCCCTACCGCCAGAAAGTCTCCCACAAATGGAACCCAACTGAAAAAAGCTATTAAACTCCCATATTTTTCAATCCAGTGTTTCTGCTTTAATATTGTCTCTTCTTTTATCCTAAACCACTTTTCAATCCAATCCCACTTTCCCATATGGCCTATATAGTAAGATGTAAGACCTCCCAGCCAGTTGCCCGATGTCGCCGAAACAAAAGCAATCAGAGGATTAACTCCAGCTATCAGCGTTCCAACGAGAAGAACATCTGAACTGAATGGAATTACCGTTGCGGCAAGAAAAGAGCCGATAAATAAACCTATAAATCCATAGTCCTGTAATAATTCGAGCATCCGTTACCTTTTACTTTTAAAAAACTCTTTCACAATTCCGGAGCACTCCTCCTCAAGAATGCCGGAGACAACTTCTGTTTTAGGATGAAGCAGAGATGGCGAGTACAGAGTAAAGCCTCTCTTTGGGTCTCCCGCACCATATACAATTTTCGCTATTTGAGCCCAGTTAAGTGCAGAAGCGCACATCGAACATGGTTCCAGTGTTATGTAAAGAGTTGAACTCTCCAGATATTTTCCTCCAAATGAGTTTGTAGCCATGGTAATTACCTGCATTTCGGCGTGGGCAGTCGGATCGTTGAGGGTTTCGGTAAGATTGTGCGCCCTGGCAATAATTTTGCCTTCACAAACAACAATTGCTCCTACTGGTACTTCGTCTTTTTCAAGTGCCTTGTGAGCCTCCTTAAGAGCCTCATGCATAAATTTTTCATCAAGAGTTGCCATGCTAAAATAATAACAAATAAACTCCTGCACCTGCAAAATATCCAAGCAAGGCAATTGGAGTGAATTTTTTTAAATAATATCCAAAAGAAATTTTTTCAAGCCCCATTACTGTCACGCCGGAAGCAGAACCAATTATCAAAATGCTTCCACCGGTTACTGCACAATATGCAAGAAAAGTCCAGAATGTGCCATCTGCAATAAAAGCACCAGTAGATGCAACGGGATACATCCCCATTGTACCTGCAACAAGAGCAACGTTGTCCAGAAGCGATGAAGCCAATCCCAGTATCATACTTATCGCGTTCGAATTTGGAATTGTCTTATCCATGAAATGCGACATCGCTGTAAGTTGACCTGCAGTTTTCAGAGCAGCAACCGACATTAGAATTCCAAGAAAGAAAATTACAGTTGGAACGTCTATTCTTGTAAATACGCGCTGAACTCTCAGGGCCTGTATTGCCGGATTTCTCCTTTCGAACCAAATTCTGTCGGTCATAAACCATAGAATTGCAAGTCCGAACAAAACTCCCATAAAAGGAGGAAGGCCAAACACACTCTGGAAAACAGGAACAGCAGCAAGAGAAGCAATCCCGGTCCAAAGCAGCATTCGTTTAAAACGGGGGTCAATTTTTGCTATGTACGGATCCTGTTTCACTGCATGGGACACGTTAATTTTGGATTTTTTAGAAAAAGAATATGTTATAAATATAAGTGGCACTAGCATCATAACAAGGCTTGGAAGGAATATATGAGTCATCTGATGCAACGCAGTTATGTTCCCTCCTGTCCATAATAACAGGGTAGTAACATCGCCGATAGGTGACCATGCTCCCCCTGCATTTGCTGCTATGATTACCATAGAGGAAAATATTAATCTGTCTTCTGCCGAAGAAATCAGTTTTCTTAAAATCGCAACAATTACAATCACTGTAGCAAGATTTCCCAAAACTGCCGAAAGGAAAAATGTAAGAAATGAGATAATCCACAATACCTTTCTTTCGTTTCTTGTTTTAATGGACGAAGTAATAACGTCAAATCCTCCATGTGAGTCTATAAGTTCAATAATTGCCATAGATCCAAGCACAAAGAACAAAGTTGCCGAAACATCTCCCAGAGATTCTGTGATTGAGTATTCCAGAAACGAATAGATTTGCTGGGCAACAGTCATCTGAGCAAAATCAGGAAAATTCTGGATCATAACATCAAGCGCATGTGAGCCATGGCTTCTGAAAATTTCAACCCCGTCTACGAGTACCAGCAGCCAGAGAAATATACTCATCCCTATTGCAACGGCCGCTTTGTTAACGCGAATAACATCTTCAAATGCTATAGCGATAATTCCCAGCAAAAAAATAACAGGCATCAGTGTAAAAACCATAATCCAGAAATTAGAATTAAACTGATAAATTTAGATTGCGCAAATATATAAATTATTTAAGCGACAATTTGTCAGTTGAAACATTTGGCACCTCTTTTGTGTTTATGGCAATATCAAACATAAAACACATAATAATAAATAAAATTTTAAAACTTTTAATTATGAACATTAAGCCATTAGCAGACAGGGTTTTAGTTGAACCTAAAGAGGCAGAAACAAAAACAGCAAGCGGTATTTACATTCCTGATACAGCAAAAGAAAAGCCACAGGCAGGTAAAGTAGTAGCCGTTGGAACAGGAAAGAAAGATGAACCAATGGAATTAAAAGTAGGTGACGAAGTGCTTTACGGAAAATATTCCGGTACCGAAATCAATGTCGAGAACAAAGTATACCTTATGATGCGTCAGTCGGACATTCTTGCAGTTGTTAAATAATTACTATCATTTACTTTAAAAATATAAAACATAAATAATATGTCAAAAGATATAAAATTCAATCTGGAAGCGCGTAATCTAATGAAAGAGGGCGTGGACGCTTTGGCAAATGCTGTTAAAGTTACACTTGGTCCTAAAGGCCGGAATGTTATTATCGACAAAAAATACGGTTCCCCTCAAATTACAAAAGACGGTGTGACCGTTGCCAAAGAAATTGAACTTGAAGACCGTTTTGCAAACATCGGTGCTCAAATGGTAAAAGATGTGGCTTCTAAAACAGCCGATCAGGCCGGAGACGGTACAACAACAGCAACAGTTCTTGCACAGTCAATTATCACAGTTGGCCTTAAGAATGTTACTGCCGGAGCAAACCCTATGGACCTTAAAAGAGGTATAGACAAGGCTGTTGCAGCAGTTGTTGAATCTCTTAAAAAACAGAGTCAGTCTGTTGGCGACGATATAACTAAGATTGAGCAGGTTGCAACAATCTCAGCCAATAACGACATTACAATCGGAAAACTTATTGCTGAAGCAATGAGCAAAGTTAAAAAAGAGGGCGTTATCACAGTTGAAGAAGCCAAGGGAACAGACACAGAGGTAAAAGTAGTTGAGGGAATGCAGTTCGACCGCGGATACATATCTCCTTACTTCATGACAAATCCTGAGAAAATGGAGGCTGTTCTTGAAAACCCATACATTCTAATCACAGACAAGAAAATATCTACAATGAAGGACCTGCTTCCTGTTCTTGAGCCGGTTGCTCAAAGCGGAAGGTCACTTGTTATAATCGCAGAAGATGTAGATGGAGAGGCTCTTGCAACACTCGTAGTAAACCGCCTTCGCGGAACACTAAAAATTGCAGCTGTTAAAGCTCCGGGTTTTGGCGACAGGAGAAAAGAGATGCTCGAAGATATAGCAATCCTTACAGGAGGTACTGTAATATCGGAAGAGAAAGGTCTGCGTCTTGATGCTGCCACTCTGGAAATGCTTGGTAAGGCAGAAAAGATAACAATTGATAAAGAAAACACAACCGTTGTTAACGGTGCCGGTGAAAAAGTATTAATTGACAAGAGGGTTGCGCAGATTCGCATGCAAATGGAGGCAACAACAAGCGATTACGATCGCGAAAAACTTCAGGAGCGTCTTGCAAAACTGGCTGGCGGAGTAGCAGTACTTTATGTTGGTGCAGCATCCGAAATGGAGATGAAAGAGAAAAAAGACCGTGTGGATGATGCTCTAAGCGCAACTCGTGCTGCTGTTGAAGAGGGCATAGTACCCGGTGGTGGTGTTGCATACATCCGTGCTATTGAATCTTTGAAAAAGCTTAAAGGAGCAAATGAAGATGAAAATACCGGTATTTCAATTATTGCCCGCGCAATTGAAGAGCCGCTTCGCATGATCGTGGAGAACTCAGGAGTTGAAGCAAGCATAGTTGTTCAAAGAATTAAAGAAGGCAAAGACGACTTTGGTTATAATGCCCGTACAGATAAATTTGAAAATCTTTATGCTGCCGGCGTGATTGACCCAACTAAAGTGACACGCATTGCACTTGAAAATGCAGCTTCAATAGCAGGTATGTTCCTCACTACAGAGTGTGTACTTGCCGAGAAGAAAGAAGAAAACCCTGCACCTATGGGCAACCCGGGAATGGGCGGAATGGGTGGAATGATGTAACCCAAATTAAATAGTTATTTGAGAAAGAGGCTGACCAAAAAGTAATGGTTAGCCTCTTTTTATTAGAACGGTTATCTGTATCAACACGGAAAATCCTCCCCACCATACGGTGGGTCCCCTCCCTCTTCGGGAGCCAAAGTTTTCCTTTGCTGATACAGATAACCGCTTATTATTAAGAGAAAACTAAAGAGACCGACTAAAAATTATTTTTTTGTATGTCTTTTTGTGTCACCCTCTTT
>DOSU01000066.1:35292-40867 GCA_003513895.1 Rikenellaceae bacterium | reverse complement strand
TCGGCATAAAACGGACTTTTATCGAATACAAGCTGAAAAAATTCCTTGTTTTTGGTTTTTACACTTCTGTACCGGATAATCTCAATCTTCTCCTCGGTTTTTTCGTATCCGACAAATTCGACTCCATTATATGGCCGGACCTCTATCCAGTCTCCCTCTTCGCTGGAAGTAGCATTCCTGCTCCTCTCTTTTTGTTTGTACAGTTCGGACTCAAAGGATTTTATATCTATTGTGTATCCGTTCTCTCTTGCAATAAGTTCGCTTAAGTCGGGAGGAAATCCATATGTGTCGTATAAAGTAAATGTATCTTCTCCCGAAATTAATTTGGTGGTTTTGTGCTTTTCCATTAAGGCATCCATAAGTTTTATGCCCTTGTCAAGTGTTCTTAAAAATGCCTCTTCCTCCTCTTTTATCACCTTTTCGATAAGTCCTTTTTGGCTCACCAGCTCCGGAAATGCGTCACCCATGTCGTTCACAAGAGTTGGTACAAGCTTGCAAAGAAAAGGACCTTCTACGCCAAGAAAAGTATATGCATATCGGACAGCTCTTCTTAAAATCCTCCTTATAACATAACCGGCTTTAACGTTTGATGGAAGCTGGCCGTCTGCAATTGAAAAACTTATTGCACGGATGTGGTCGGCAATAACTCTCATTGCTACGCCTGTCTGAGGTGAAGCGGTATAATTCCTTCCACAGAGTTTTGATATTTGTGATATCATATTTGAAAAAACATCGGTGTCGTAATTGCTCTGTTTTCCTTGCAATGCCATACAAAGTCTTTCAAGCCCCATTCCTGTATCCACATGTTTTTGGGGTAAAGCGGCAAGCTCCCCGTTTGCTTTACGGTTGTACTGGATAAATACCAAATTCCATATTTCTACGACAAGATGGTGGCCTTTATTCACGAGCTCTCTTCCCGGAACTTTCGCCCTCTCCGCATTACTCCTTATGTCCACATGTATTTCGCTGCATGGGCCGCATGGTCCGGTATCTCCCATCTCCCAGAAGTTGTCCTTTTTATTGCCAAATATGATTCTCTCTGCAGGCAGATATTTAAGCCACCTGTTGCGTGCCTCGTCGTCTTGTCCTATCCCGTCTTCTTTGCTGCCTTCATAAACTGTGGCATAAAGCCGGTCGCTTTCAAGTTTGTAAACATCGGTTAATAATTCCCAAGCCCAATCTATGGCTTCATTTTTGAAGTAATCTCCGAAACTCCAGTTGCCAAGCATCTCAAACATGGTGTGGTGATAACTGTCGTGGCCTACCTCTTCAAGGTCATTGTGTTTGCCGCTTACGCGGAGACACTTCTGAGTATCGGCAACCCGGTTATGTTTAGCCGGAGTGTTTCCAAGGAACCAGTCTTTGAACTGATTCATGCCGGCATTTGTAAACATAAGGGTAGGATCGTCCTTCACAACCATAGGGGCAGATGGTACAATTGTGTGTCCCTTGCTTGCGAAGAAGTTAAGGAAGTTTTCTCTTATCTGTTTTGAAGTCATATTTTTTGAATTTCTGAGCTGATGTTTAATTGAACCACAAAAATAGGTTTTTTATTAAAATTATTTAAATTTGCACGAGATTAAGGTTAAAAATACCCGATGTTTACCCCAAAAAAATACAAATTCAACTCCGAAACGCTAGCTTACGAGATTCATAAGATCTCTATTAAGGCCAGATTTTCTAAAGGATTTGGACTTTTTCTGGTCAGTCTGCTGGTATCTTCCGGGTACTATTTCATTTACACGAAATATTTCATGATGGAGACTCCAAAGATGCTCAGCATCAGGAGTGAGAATGTCGAATTAGCGAACAAACTGGAACTGCTTAACAACAGATTCAATGTGGCAAACCGTTCACTTACAAACCTTCAGATAAGGGATAATTATGTATACAGGCCAATTTTCGGTATGGAGGAAATCTCTCAGGATGTAAGAAATGCCGGCTTTGGTGGAGTTAACAGATATTCATATCTGGAAAGTGTGGACCGTTCCGGCATTCTAACGAACACAGTAATGAATATAGATATCTTATATAAAAAAGCATATATTCAGAGCCGTTCATATGACGATGTTGCTCAGCTTGCCAAAAATGCCGACGAGATGTCTCTTTGTGTTCCTGCAATACCTCCTGTAAATATCGCAACTTCAAAAATTAGATTTTCAAGCAGTTTCGGCTACAGGCCCGATCCTTTTACAGGCTCGTATAAAATGCATACAGGCATAGACTTGTCCGGCCCTTCAGGCGAGCCGATTTTTGTTACCGGAAATGGAAAGATTCATGAAATTGGCTATGACTTTTTCGGATATGGCAACTATATTATTGTCGACCACGGATTTGGATACAAAACCAGATATGCCCACCTGAAGAACATAATAACTTCAATGGGAAGAGTTGTCCGGAGAGGGGAACAGATAGCAACAATGGGAAATACCGGCCGCTCAAAAGGACCACATGTTCACTATGAAGTGATGTATAAAAACCGTACTGTAAACCCTCAGAATTACTATAATAGAGATATCGAAGCCAGTGAATTCAAGGCCCTTACAGCTCCTAAGGCGAATCTTTAATTATGAGTAAATACAAATTCAATAAGGATCAGCTTAGATTTGTCGAAGATAAGTTGGGTATCGTTGGAAAGACAAGGGTAGTCCTTACTTATCTTTTGGTAAGTATCCTTCTGGCAATTTTTTATTACATAATATTTGCCCTGTTCTTCAATACAAGAGAAGAGGAGAGTCTTCTCAGAGAGAAGCAGATTATGGAGAAGCAATATGAAAGCATAAGCAAAAAGATGGATATGCTTGATAATGTAATAGAAGAACTAGAAGTAAGGGATAAGGAGATTTACATGAAAATCTTTAAGTCTTCTCCTCCGGATTTGATGTCCGAAAACTCAAATTCTGCCCTTTACTCTCAGCTGGATTCTTCAGGAGATATTTCACTTGTCCGCTTTTCTACACAAAAAGTTTCGGATCTGGAGGAACAGACAAAAGCAGGTGGAGAGAAATTGAATTCCATTTACAACGAACTTAAAGGAGCCGAAAACTCTACAGACATTCCCTCTTTAATGCCAATAAAAAACATGAGCCTTAACCAAACAGGAGCGAGTATTGGCAATAAGATTCACCCTTTTTACAAAACAAACGCAACCCATACAGGGATTGATCTTCTTGCAGGTATTGGTACGGAAGTGCGCGCAACAGCCAACGGAGTTGTTATTGATGTTATAAAGTCAGACAGAGGAAGAGGAAATCAGATAATAATTGAACATTGGGGTAAATACAGAACTGTTTATGCACACCTTGGAGATGTACTCGTG
This sequence comes from Rikenellaceae bacterium, assembly GCA_003513895.1. Classification (GTDB taxonomy): domain Bacteria; phylum Bacteroidota; class Bacteroidia; order Bacteroidales; family UBA932; genus Bact-08. The sequence goes on along the minus strand of DOSU01000066.1, from coordinate 37,548 downwards.
AGAAAATCACAGCCGGTGAAACAGGGAAATGTGATTGGCAGGGTGGGCAATTCAGGACTTTCATTTGCACCTCATTTGCACTACGAAGTAATACTCAACGGAAGTCCCGTTGAACCGGTAAATTACTTTTTTGCCGAACTTACACCTCAGGAGTATAAGGAAATGCTCATAATAGCCTTGAATACAGGTCAATCTCTGGACTAATAACTGCCAATAAATCAAAATCCAAAATATTATGCCTTACAAAGAATTTAAAATCGAGAAGCTCTACTACACAATTGGTGAAGTTGCGGAAATTCTGAATGAAAATACTTCGCTTGTAAGGTTTTGGGCTCAAAAATTTCCAGAGTTCATAAAACCGGCCAGGAACAAAAAGGGAAACAGACTGTTTACTGCAGAAGACCTTTCTAATTTTAAACTAATCTACTATCTTGTAAAAGAGAGAGGTATGACTCTCGAAGGCGCCGCTAAGAGGCTCAAAGACAATAAAGATGGCGTAGACAGGAGAGTAGATGTAATCGCTACATTATCCAATTTAAAAGAGAGGCTCCAGGAAGTCTCAAATTCACTGTAAGATGAAAGCGGGTGAAATTGTAAAAATCCTGGAAGAAATTGCGCCATGTTCAATTCAGGAGAACTGGGACAATTCCGGATTTATCATTGGTAATTCCGGCAAAGAAGTAAATTCTGTTCTTCTTGCCATGGACTGTACTCCTGCTGTTTTGGAAGAGGCAATAACGAGCGGAACAAACATGATAATAACACATCATCCTCTCATTTTCGCCCCTTTAAAAAGAATTACGGGAACAGGTATTGTTGAGAAAATGGTCGAAAAAGCAATACAAAATAACCTGATTATCTATTCCATACACACAAATATTGACAAGATTATTACCGGAGTGAGCGGACTCATGGCCGAAAAATTAGGTTTATGCAACATCAAACTTCTCACAAAAGATGAGACTGACAGTTACGGACTTGGAGTCACAGGGGAGTTCCGGGGAAGGCTGGATTTTTCGGAAGTTGTGGAAATAATAAGAGAGAAATTTTCTGTCAAAAACATTAGGTGCTCAGTTCCGACAGATAAAAAAATTAAAAAAATTGCACTCTGCGGAGGCAGTGGAGCATCACTCATCTCTGCAGCAAAGGATTCGGGTGCTCAATTATTTATAACAGGAGACTTGAAATATCACGATTTTTTATGTGAAGAGGGCTTTATGGTTATGGATATAGGCCATTTCGAAAGTGAAACCGGAGTACTTGAATTACTAAGAGAGATACTGTCAAAAAATTTAGTTACATTTGCAGTTCGCATTGCAGAGAACAATAATAATCTAATATACTATTACTAATAGGATTATGGCAACAACAAAACACAAGCCGACAATAGAGACTCCTTTGGATGGAGGCACCTTTGTTTCATTGCAAAAGAGCACTTCTTCAGAAAGTGATCTAAGCATGGAGACAAAGCTAAGCCTGTTGTACAGGCTACAGCAAACAGACAGCAAAATAGACAAGATACATCTTTTGAGAGGAGAGTTGCCTTTAGAGGTTAAAGACCTTGAAGACGACATCGAAGGATTGAAAACAAGAGTGGATAATCTTCACGGAGAGATTAAGGACATTGATAAGTTGTTGTTCCAGAAAAAAGTTGACCTCGATAACGCAAAGCTGCTTATTGAGAAATATACTACTCAGCAAAACAATGTCAAGAACAATCGTGAATTCGATTCCCTTACAAAAGAGATTGAATATCAGGGTCTGGTAATTGAACTGGAAGATAAGAGAATCAGAGAAAACTCGCTTTTGCTTGCAGAGAAAAAAGCAGCTCACACAATTGCTGTTACTGCACTTGACGAAAGAAAAAAAGACCTTGAGATAAAGCAGAAAGAACTTGATTCAATTGTAGCAGAAACTGCAAAGGAAGAAGAGGAACTTCTTAAAGATTCGGCCGAAATTCAGGCTCAGATCGACTTCAGAATGCTTGCAGCATACAAAAAGGTGAGATCAAATGCAAGAAATGGTCTTGCAGTTGTCACTGTGAGAAGAGATGCCTGTGCGGGTTGCTTCAACAAGATTCCACCTCAGAGACAAATGGACATCGCATCAAGCAAAAAGATAATTGTTTGTGAATACTGCGGAAGAATTTTAGTTAACGCAGAATTTGAAAAAGAGTAATGCTGAATAGGCCCCATAGATTAAGGGAGCTTTTTTTCAGGCATGTAGGTCAAACTTCCCCCTCCCCCTTAGGATTAG
>DOSU01000066.1:0-35208 GCA_003513895.1 Rikenellaceae bacterium | reverse complement strand
CCTTAGGATTAGAAATCCAAAGGGCCGAGGGGGTTTTTATTTATACATCCGATTCCAGAAAATATATTGATCTGGTTTCCGGAGTTTCTGTATCCAATGTGGGACATTCCAACAGGGAAATTATTGATGCTGTTAAAGATCAGGCAGAAAAGCACATGCACCTGATGGTTTACGGCGAGATAATTCAGGCTCCGCAGGTCGAACATGCCACCCTGCTTGCGTCTCAGCTACCGGCACCATTGGACGTTGTATATTATGTTAATTCCGGCAGCGAAGCTAACGAAGCAGCCCTCAAACTTGCCAAAAGACATACCGGCCGCAGGGAGATAATTAGCTGCTATAATTGCTATCATGGGAGTACACATGGGGTTTTGAGCCTTATGGGCGATGAATATTTCAAAAACTCATTCCGACCTTTACTTCCCGATGTCAATCACATTGAATTCAACTCCTTTGACGATCTTGACAAGATTTCCGAAAAAACAGCGGCAGTTATCATCGAGCCTGTTCAGGGAGAAGGTGGAGTAATTATTCCTCTAAATGGATACCTTTCCGCTTTGCGTGAAAAATGCAATCAAACAGGTACCGTATTAATTTTTGATGAGATACAGACAGGGTTTGGCCGTTGTGGAAAACTTTTTGCCTGCAGGAAGTATGAAGTTGTTCCGGATATTATTACCTTAGCAAAAGCGTTGGGAGGGGGTATGCCGCTTGGAGCCTTTGTTGCATCTTCAGAGATGATGTCCGGATGGCAGACTCATCCGGTGCTGGGACACATAACCACATTCGGAGGACATCCGGTTTCTTGTGCTGCTGCACTTGCATCACTAAAGATTCTTCTGAGGGAAAACTGGATTGAAGACGCCGAGAGAAAAAGCAGTATATATAAAATGGCCATGGAGAGTCATCCTCTCGTAAAAGAGGTAAGGTCGTCCGGTTTGCTGATTGCAGTGGATTTAGGGAAAAGAGAGTATGCAGAAAAAATTCTGCCTCTACTGTTGGAAGAGGGAGTAATGAGCGACTGGTTTCTCTTTTCTCCATGTTCTTTCAGGATTGCTCCTCCACTCTCAATATCGGACGAAGAGATAGAGTGGTCGCTGGTTAGAATTAAAAGAGCTTTGGACAGAATATAAAAGTACAATATGGCAAAAGTATACAACAAACCTAAACAATCGGGCGATAAAAATATTGATTCACTTGCTCTTGATATGGGCAAAAAGCCGCCTCAGGCTGTTGATATTGAAGAGGCTGTGCTGGGGGCATTAATGCTGGAACCCCACGCAGTTCCCGAAACTTTGGAGATTGTTAATTCCGAGTGCTTTTACAAGGAGACCAACAGGAAGATTTTCAATGCCATTAAAACACTTTCGGACAATCATAATCCGGTGGATTTTCTTACGGTATCCGATGAGCTAAAGAGAACAGGAGACCTGGAAATCATAGGTGGAGTAGCTTTCCTCACTCAGCTAAGCATGAAGATCAGTTCGGCTGCCCATGTGGAGTACCATGCAAAAATTTTGCTTCAGAAATATATCCAAAGAGAGCTTATAAGTATTTCTTATGAAGTTCAAAGGGACTCTTTTGACGACAATTTACCTGTTGATGAACTGCTTGATGCCACTCAGCAGAAAATATTTACATTGTCGGACAGAAACATAAAGAGGGAAACAAGACCTGTCCGTTCAATAATCGAAGATGCAATAGTTGAACTGCACACAAACCAGCTTCGTTCCGACGGTCTTTCCGGTGTACGATCGGGTTATACATCTCTGGACAGAGTAACTCTGGGATGGCAGCCTTCCGATCTTATTATTCTTGCAGCAAGGCCTTCCATGGGAAAAACTGCATTTGTGCTTACGATGGCCAGAAATATGGCTGTTGAACATCAGATACCTGTAGCTTTCTTTTCTCTGGAAATGTCTTCTCTCCAGCTTGTGAAAAGGCTTATGATAAGCGAAACCGGCCTCTCTTCCGATAAAATAAAGGGAGGGAAAAAACTGGAGGAGTATGAATGGACGCAAATCAACACAAGACTTGCTCAGCTTATTAAGGCTCCACTGTATATAGACGATACTCCCTCTTTGTCGATTTATGAATTCCGCTCAAAGGCCCGCAGGCTTGTTTCTAACGCAGGCGTTAAAGCAATTGTAATTGACTATCTTCAGCTTATGAGCGGCCCTCCGGAATTGAGAGGAATGCGTGAACAGGAGGTATCTTCAATTTCAAGATCACTAAAAGCTATTGCCAAAGAACTTAATATACCAATAATAGCTCTTTCCCAGCTTAGTCGTGCAGTTGAGACCAGGGGCGGATCAAAGCGCCCTCAGCTGAGCGACCTCCGGGAATCCGGTGCAATTGAGCAGGATGCCGATATTGTAATCTTTATTCACAGGCAGGATTACTATGGTTTAACAGAAGACCCGGCTATGACAGGAGTATCCGATATTATTGTTGCAAAACACCGTAATGGTGCCGTGTGCGATGTCCAGATGAGGTTCCGCAGTTCCGAAGTGAGGTTTGTAGACATGACCGATCCTGACCTTTCCGGCGGAAACCATACCGGAACAGTTCAGACTTTTGGCTCCAAGCTTAACAACATCGAGTTTAAACCAAATACCGACTTTGAATTCTAACAGAAAAAAATGAAACTCAGATTATCTGCTATACTTGGACTTCTACTGATTTCATTTTTCTCATATTCACAGGAGAAAAATTGTCTTTCAACAAGAGAAATAGCCGAAAAAGACCTCTCTTTTAGCGATGGAGAATCGCTCAAATATGTGATTACGTACAAATGGGGTTCGGTTATGACCGATGTGGGAGAGGGTGTTACCACACTCAAACGAATCGGAAGCGGAGCAACTCCTGCTTATTTTCATGCTTCAGTAACCGGCAAGACATACAAGTTTTATGATTTGTTCTTTAAAGTGAGGGACCTGTATGAATCGAAATTCTACGCCTCAAATGTTAGCCCTTTTTACTTTCACCGAAACGTAGAAGAGGGAAAGTACAGGATGAAAAACACATACAGTTTTTCATCCGACAATGTTATTAAAGCAAAGGTTCAAAAGAATGACGAACCTGTTAGGGATACAATTTTAAAAGGGAATAACTGTACTTTTGACATTATAACACTCTTCTATTTTGCCAGAAATCTTGATTTTTCAAACATACACCCAGGGATAAAAAATCCCGTAACCTTTACTATAGACGGCGAGCTGTATACTATTTATTACCGTTTTATAGGGAGAGAGGTTAAGAAAATTGCAGCAGTTGGAACTTTCCGTACAATGAAATTTGCGGCAATGCTCGTTGCCGGCAAAGTCTTCAGGGGAGACAAGGAGATGACGATTTGGATAACCGACGACTCAAACAAAATACCATTGACTTTTGAAATGGAACTTATCATTGGAACTGTTTATGGTAGACTCACAAAATTTGAAAATTTAAAATTCCCACTAACCAGCAAACTCAAATAGATGAAAGATTTAAACGATATTATTGAACATCCTGGAGTTATTCAGGATATCGGGATAGATTATATAACCGTAGAGATTTTGAATCAATCGGCCTGCTCGGCATGTCATTCAAAATCGATGTGTTCAATGAGTGAGATAGAAGCCAAAATCGTTGAGGTCGAAAACAGAGGCTATGAAACATTTGAAAAAGGAGAAGCTGTAAATGTTTTGCTTAAAAAAAGCTTGGGATTCAAGGCTCTGTATATTTCTTATCTTATTCCGCTTCTGATATTAATGCTAATATTATTATCTTTGTCTTCGTTAGGAATTGGGGAATTGACTATCGGACTCTCTGTAATTGTATCCCTTGCAGTTTATTATTCAGGGGTATACGTGTTCAGGAACAGGTTCAAAAGAGAGTTTGTTTTTACAATTGAAAAATTGAATGAATAATGATAACTACAATTATTTTTACAATTGTGTGTCTGAGTCTTCTCGGACTTGGACTAGCATTGATATTGTATTTTACTGCACAAAAATTTAAAGTGGAAGAGGATCCCAGAATTGACGATGTTGAGGCAATTCTACCCGGAGCAAATTGCGGAGGCTGTGGCTTTGCAGGCTGCAGAGCATTTGCCGAAGGTTGTGTAAAAGCAGAGACTCTGGACAATATGTATTGTCCTGTTGGAGGGAACGTTGTAATGAAGAGTGTTGCAGGCTATCTTGGCAGTGAAATGACAGAAAAGGCATCTCAAACTGCTGTAGTAAGATGCAACGGAAATTGCGACAGCCGGCCGAAAATCAACAATTATGACGGATATGCATCATGTGCAGTTATGGCATCGCTGTATGCCGGTGATACAGGATGCAAATATGGATGTCTGGGTCAGGGAGACTGCGAACTTTCGTGCAAGTTTGACGCACTTAAGATGGATCCTAGAACAGGACTGCCGGAGATAGACGCCAATAAATGTACTTCTTGCGGTGCTTGCGTAAAAGTTTGTCCTAAAATGATAATCGAATTGAGAAACAAAGGTCCCAAAGGGAAGCGAATCTTTGTTTCCTGCATAAATAAAGATAAGGGAGGAATTGCAAAGAAGGCTTGTTCCGTTGCATGCATAGGATGTACAAAATGCCAGAAAGTATGCGCATATGATGCAATAACTATATCGTCAAATCTTGCCTATATAGATTACAATAAATGCAAACTCTGCCGAAAGTGTGTTGTTGAGTGCCCGACAAATGCAATATGGGAGGTTAATTTCCCTGTGAGGGTACCTAAGAAAGAGGTGGCAGCAGCAGAAGAACATTAATAGCGATAAACTATGAGTAAAACATTCTCAATTGGGGGCATTCACCCCAGCGATAACAAGATTTCTTTAAATTCCGCTATTGAAAACTTCCCTTTGATGGAGGTTGCATACATTTCACTTTCACAACATCTGGGTGCTCCGGCCGAACCTGTGATTGCAAAGGGAGATATTGTTAAAACCGGGCAGTTGATAGCAAAGGCAAACGGATTTATTTCGGCCAATATCCATTCTTCTGTTTCCGGTAGTGTTGTTTCAATCGAGCAATTCCCCGATTTGGCAGGGAATCTGGTTCAGCATATAGTGATTAAGGTAGAAGGAGATGATTGGGTCGAAAACATAGACCGCTCTCCCGAAATAGTTAGAGAGATTAAGATGAGCGGGGCGGAAATAATTGCAAAAATTGCAGAGTGCGGGGTAGTTGGCCTCGGAGGGGCTGCATTTCCAACTCATATAAAATTATCTCCGCCTCCGGGGAAAAAGGCCGAATACATAATCATAAATGGTGCAGAGTGCGAACCCTATCTTACTTCGGACTACAGGATAATGCTGGAAAAAACCGAACAAATACTCATTGGGACAATGATTATGATGAAAGCTCTCAATGTTAAAAAGGGTTTTATAGGAGTTGAGAACAACAAGCCAAAAGCGATTAAGAAATTGAAGGAACTCTGCTCAAAGAGTTACCGTGGTTTAAAAGTTGTTCCATTGATGAAAAAATACCCTCAGGGTGGAGAGAAACAACTTATAGAAGCAGTTTTAAAAAGGGAGGTTCCTTCAATGGGACTGCCTATTGATACAGGAGTTGTGGTTCAGAATGTAGGGACTGCGCTTGCCGTTTACGAAGCTGTTCAAAAAAACAAACCATTGTTTGAAGGTATTGTCACTGTTACCGGAAAATGTATGACAGAACAGAGAAATTTCCGCATGAGAGTGGGAACCACTTTTGAGTCTGTGATTTTTGCAGTTGGAGGATTTCCGAAAGACGCCGAAAAACTTATTAGCGGTGGGCCAATGATGGGTAAAGCAGTTTCCAGGATTGAGGCTTCAATGGTTAAAAGTACATCTTCACTGCTACTGCTCACCGAAAGTGAGACCAAAAGGGGAGAAGAGGGAAACTGCATCCGTTGTGCCAAATGTGTTGAAGCATGCCCGATGGGACTCGAACCGTTTCTTTTAAACAGGCTTTCCCGTTCCGGCAGAGTGGAAGATCTTGAGGCAAATCTTGTATACGATTGTATAGAATGCGGCAGTTGTATGTACTCTTGCCCGGCTAATATCCCTTTACTGGATACAATTCGCCTTTCGAAGGCCCAGGTATTGAAGATTTTAAGAAACAGACCTAAGAAGTAATCAGAAAATCAGATATGAAAAAACTCATCGTTTCACCCGCTCCACATTTGCACGGAGAGAAGACAACCAGAAACCTGATGCGGGATGTTGTAATTGCATTATCGCCCTCACTGCTGGTTTCGGTATATTACTTCGGGTTTTCGGCGGTTAAGCTGGCGCTCGTAGGTGCGGTTACCGCAGTATTGGTAGAATTTGTTATTCAAAGGTATATAATCAAGGGCAAGATTACTATAAATGATTATTCAGCAGCTCTCACAGGTTTGCTGCTTGCACTGAACCTTCCCCCTAATTCCCCCTGGTGGATTGTTTTCATAGGCTCAGTTGTGGCAATAGGAATTGCAAAGATGACTTTTGGAGGAATAGGCCAGAATCTTTTCAACCCTGCTCTTGTAGGCCGGGTTTTCCTTTTGGTCTCATTTCCGGCAATAATGACAGACTGGACCATTCCAACTTCATGGTTCCGCGAAGGGATAGATGCAAACACGGGGGCAACAGCTCTCTCGATAGTCAAGGAAGGTCTTGCCAAAGGAATACCTATGGATCAGATTTTTTCTGAGAATAACTTTTCATACACCCAAATGCTGTTTAGCAAAATAGGAGGTTCTGTGGGAGAGGTTTCGGCCCTTGCTTTGATTCTCGGGTTTGTCTACCTGCTCATAAGAAAAGTAATAAAACCTTATATTCCCGTTTCAATAATTGCAACTGTAATGGTCTTCTCCGGGATTTTCTGGCTTATAGATCCGGGTCACTACACCGATCCTCTCTTCAATGTTCTCACCGGAGGTATTCTCATTGGTTCAATATTCATGGCTACAGATTATGTAACATCTCCAATGAGTAAAAAAGGGATGATATTTTTTGGAATAGGCATTGGTTTAATTACGATGTTGATCAGGAACTGGGGAGCATATCCCGAAGGAATATCTTTTGCAATCCTAATTATGAATGCTTGCGTGCCTCTTATAAACAATTATTTTAAACCAAAGAGATTCGGAAGGGAGGTGAATAATGGCTAAAGTATCATCACTAAAAAACATGGTATTGACCCTGTTTTCAATCACATTTGTTGCATCGGCATTGTTGGCGGGAGTTTATGCAATAACCAAAGATCCTATTGATGCTGCACAAATTGCAAAAACAAACAATGCAATTTCCAATGTTGTTCCAAAGTTTGATAATGATCCAAGCGCCGATATGTTCGTTAAGGAAATAGACGGTAAATCATTTAAGGTCTATCCGGCAAAATTGGCTGGAGCTTTTGTTGGATGTGCCATTGAAACATTTTCTACAGGAGGATTTGGTGGAAGAATTGTACTGATGGTAGGCTTTAATGCCGATGGGACAATTAATAATACTGCTGTTCTCTCCCATACTGAAACACCGGGTCTTGGAGACAAAATGGTTGAAGGGAAGAGCAATTTCAGCGTTCAGTTTAAAGGGAAAAATCCGGCAGATTTTAAACTAATTGTTAAGAAAGACGGAGGAGATGTAGATGCAATAACAGCTTCCACAATTTCATCAAGAGCTTTCTGCGATGCCGTAACAAAGTCTTACGATGTGTATCTGCTTTGTAAAAAGGATATGGAAGAAAAGGAGGTAACCAATGAGTAAATTAGGTTTGATAACAAAGGGTATTTTTAAAGAAAACCCAATATTTGTTCTTGTCCTTGGAATGTGTCCCACACTTGGAACAACAACATCTGCAATGAACGGACTGGGAATGGGTCTTGCAACATTGTTTGTTTTAACAATGTCCAATATTGTAGTATCTGCTATTTCGGGGTTTATTCCTTCCAAGGTGAGGATTCCCTCCTTTATTGTGATTATTGCAACTTTTGTTACAGTTCTGCAATTTATTATGCAGGCTTTTACTCCCGGATTGTACGCAACACTTGGCATTTTTATTCCTCTTATTGTTGTAAACTGTATAGTATTGGGAAGAGCCGAAGCTTTTGCTTCTAAAAACAGCATAGCCGATTCTGCGCTTGATGGTATAGGAATAGGCCTGGGATTCACACTTGCACTTACAGTCCTTGGTTTTGTCCGTGAGCTGCTTGGAAGTGCATCCATTTTTGGAATTAAACTCATTGAAGGAGACGGTATTCTGGTTTTCATACTTGCTCCCGGAGCATTCATTGCATTGGGCTATCTGCTTGTCCTTTTCAACAAATTAAAAGCAAAAACAGCATAATTAAATTGTTATGGAATATATAATAATAATTATATCGGCAGTATTTGTAAACAACATAGTATTATCGCAATTCCTTGGTGTTTGTCCATTTCTTGGAGTATCCAACAAAGTGAGTACAGCAGCAGGAATGGCAGGTGCTGTAACTTTTGTGATGGCTCTTGCTACTCTTACGACATATCTTTTACAAAACTATGTTCTTGTACCCCTTGGAATAGAATTTATGCAGACTATTGTATTTATTCTGGTTATTGCAGCTCTTGTACAAATGGTTGAAATTATTCTTAAGAAAATAAGTCCTTCGCTTTATCAGGCATTGGGAATATATCTTCCTCTTATCTCAACCAACTGTGCAGTATTGGGTGTTGCAATACTTGTTGTTTCAAAAGAGTTTACATTCGGTGGCGAAGCTCATATGCTTAATCTGGCCGAATCAATTGTATTTACAGTTGCCACAGCACTTGGCTTTGGCCTTGCCCTGGTTCTCTTTGCAGGATTGCGTGAGCAAATGGAACTGTCTAACATCCCTAAACCGTTTAAGGGTACTCCTATTGCACTCATAACAGCAGGTATACTCGCTCTTGCCTTTATGGGGTTTGCCGGATTAGTTTAATTTTTACTTAAACATTGATTTATGGCTTTAAATTTACTTGAGATTGGTCAGCTTCTTAGAGCAGGAGAAACAGAGAAGGCGCACATGGAGTTGGCAGATTTTATTCAAAGAGAACCGGAGAATGCAGAAGCATGGTATCTTATGGGAAGTATTCTTAGAAGGCAGCAACTTTGGGGTGAGGCAATAAATGCTCTTAATAAAGCAAAATTTCTTAATCCGGAAGGTCCTGCAGCTCACGCTATAGACTCTATATATGAAATTCTGAGTTTTAAGAACACCGACTTAATGAACCCCTAGTCCGAAGAGACTATTATCCCATTTGACAAGTAAATGTTTTTTGTGGCAAACCCGCTCACTTCACTGCGGTTGTGGGTAACATGAATTATAGTTTGACCAGTCTTTTTAAGGGAGGCCAGTTTCCCGGCAGCCTCTTCCCTCAGCTCGTCATCAAGAGCAGAAAGTGGCTCGTCAAGTAAAAGCACCAGTGGTTCGTATGCAATTGCCCGTGCAAGAGCGACCCTCTGTTTTTCTCCTCCCGACAACCCGTCAACTTCTCTTTTTAACAGATTGTCTATTGAAAAATATTCCGACAATTCAATCACCCTCTTTTCAACTTTTTCTTTATTAATCTTTTTTAAATTGAGAGAGTAAGCAATGTTTTCAAAAACTGACATATGAGGGAAAAGCGCGTAGTCCTGAAACAACATCCCAACAGGCCTGTGACGGGCTTCTATATTTGTGTAATTTTTTGAATTAACCGTTATTGAACCGGAATTTGGAAATCTCAGACCTGCAATAAGCTCCAGTAACATCGATTTTCCGGCTCCGGAAGGACCAAATACAGCAAGGTAATCACCATTATCAATTGAGAATGATACAGGGCCAAGGCGGAAATCTCCTGTTGAATATGTTAGATTATCAACTTTTAGCATTTTCTTTTCTGATATATTCTTAAGAGAATGAATAGAATTAATGTGATTGCCACAAAAATTACAGCTACTGGTTTTGCGTATGATAAACCGAATGAATTGAACCTGTCGAATATTAGCACAGGAGTTGTCATCGGGTGATAGGCAACGATTACTACAGCTCCGAACTCACTCATCCCCCTTGCGAACATCAGCAGCAATCCGGATAAAATTGCTCTTTTTGCCAAAGGCAGGCTGATTTGTGTAAAAACTCTTAGTTTTGATGCACCAAGAGTCTCTGCTGCCTGTTCCAGCCTTACGGGAACAGCTGCAAATCCATCTTTTGCGGAATTTATGAGAAAAGGAAGGCTCACAAACGCCATAGCCATGGCAATGGCAACATTTGAACCTACAAGATTTAATCCGAATGAGGATGCTAACGAACCCAGCGCAGAATCTCTTGATATAAATCCAAGTAACGCTATCCCTGCAGCGGAATGTGGAATCATAACAGGCAAATCGATAATTGCCTCTAAAAGGCCTTTTAACGGGAACTTTTTTCTTGCAAGAATATATGAAAGGGGCAAAGCAAAGATTGAAGCAACAGCGGTTGCAAGCGCCGAGATGGCAAGTGTTCGGAAAATGCTCTCGCCCACCTCCCTGTCTTCAAGGGTAGCAAATAGCTCCGGAACTGTAACTGAAAGGAACATTCCGGCAAGAGGAGCAATTAGAAACAAAAGAATTATTCCACCCAGAAAACCGAAGAGCGAATGTGTATAATTGAAGTTGTTTCCCTTTGGCATATCTTGTTTATTAATGATTGTCCAGCCCCATTTTCATGTAAATCATATGCTCAAGCATCGGGCAAATTTCTGTCATATACTCTTTAACAGCCTTCACACTTCCCGGTAACGCAAATATTAAACTTTCACCTGCCAGGCCGGCTATACTTCTGCTTAAGAGCGCATTTGGCTTGGTTGCTCCGTATTTTTGCCTGATATTTTCCATTATCCCGGGGATCTCTTTGTCCAGTAAAGGCTTAATAACTTCAGGAGTGAAATCCTGAGGGCCAATACCTGTTCCGCCTGTTGTTATGATAATTTCAGTCCCCTCATTTATCATCTCTGTAAGAGTGGAGAGCAATCTCTCTTTGCTATCGGGCAAAAGCCTGTATACGACAGACGTCTGCCACCCTTTTTCTAAAACGTAAAGATTTATTATGCCTATAATTTCTGGACCGCTCAGGTCTTCGTAAACCCCTTCAAATGCTCTGTTACTAAGTGTTATAACTCCAATTTTTATTGCTTTTGGAACATACTCAAGAGTGTCTCCGGCTTTTAAACGACCTTCGGAAATTACTTTTGCAAAGATCCCTTCCTTTGGCATAACGCATGCCCCGCTTTCGCGAAAGATAGCACACCCGTCGCCATGGCACTTTTTGCCAATCTGAGTGACCATGAGTTCTACCTCGGAATTCTTAAATACATCCCCGGGTTTGCAACTGTTGAGTTGTAGTCCTTTTGTAGTAATGTTTTCGGCAAATTCACCGCTATTGTATGACCTGCCTGTAATTGAAGAAAATTTTTCAATGCTTTCCACTCCGAGCAGGCTAATTTGCCTGTGCCATTTTCCTGCATGAGCATCACCGGATATCCCCTCCCTTGTAAGGATTATTTTTTCTGTGGGAAGCTTGATTTCTCCCTTTTTCTCTGAGATGTTAACAGATATAATTTCAATAGATTTCATCCGGTCCACTTTTTAAATTGCCTTTTTACTCTTTTCCAGCAGTTCGATTCTGTCAATCACCATTTTTTTGTCCACTGCCTTACACATATCGTAAACAGTAAGTAAGGCTGTGCTTACGGCAGTGAGAGCTTCCATTTCAACGCCTGTTGTGCCTGTGCAGCTTACATAGCTTTCTGCCCGAACTCCGTCCGGGTCTGTAGTAAGATAAACTCCCACTTTGGTAAGTAGCAAAGGGTGGCACAGAGGAATTAGTTCCGAAGTCTTCTTTGCGGCCATGATTCCTGCTATTTCTGCGGTCGCAAGCAAATCTCCCTTTTTAAGATTATTCTCCTTAATAAGAGAAATTGTTTCAGCGGCAAGAGAGATATGACCTCTTGCTCTTGCAGATCTTTTGGATATAGGTTTCTCTCCTACATCTACCATATTTACTCTACCTCCGGCATCGGTATGACTGAGTTTTTCCATATTTTCCATAACTATCCTCCAATATTGTAAAAATTTCCGGAACTGTTGCAGCCCCCTTTTGCTGGTTTGTTTTGAACAGCCAGCTTAATTGCTGTTTCTGCGCCAAATTCTTTAATGTCAAATCCTAAATCGTTGAAAAGACATGGTTTTAATATCCCGGTTGCGGTTAATCTTAAGCGGTTGCAAATTGCGCAGTTCCCTCCGTCTCCTCCGTCAACAATTCCAAATTCTCCTTTTATCAAATCCATCATAGGGATAAATCTCACATAAAGCCCTTCTCTCTTTGCAAATCCTGCAACTGCCGTGGCATCTGCCTCGCTGCTGTTTTGCTGAACAACGCAGTTTATCTTGATTGGACTAAGCCCAACCTTTTTTGCTTCTGAAATGCCCTCGAATACCCGTTCAATATTGCCTCCCCGGGTAATATTCATATATCTCTCTTTGTCAATTGTGTCTAAACTAATATTGACTCTATGCAGGCCCGCATCCTTAAGTTCCTGTGCCATTGGGGCGAGGAGCTGGCCGTTTGTTGTTAATGACAAATCGGTTATCCCCTCGATTTTTGCAATTTCTCTTATTAGAGTAGAAATTTCTTTTCTCACCAAAGGCTCTCCACCGGTGAGCCTGACCTTTGTTATCCCAAAAGAAACTGCAATTTTTGTAAAATCTGCAATTTGTGAGTATGAGAGAATCTTATTATGGTCTAACAGTTTTATCCCCTCTTCTGGCATACAGTAAGTACACCTTAAGTTGCACCTGTCTGTTACAGATATTCTCAAATATGTAAGTTTTCTTCCGAAGTTATCATTAAGCATCTTAAATTCCTTTTAGCACTCTGGCAGCTTCCCACAATACAATGCCAATGCTCACGGATACATTTATTGAGTGTTTGGTCCCGGACTGTGGTATCTCTACAACCAAGTCGCTAATGTCTGCAATCTCCTGTGCAACTCCTTTCACTTCATTTCCGAATACAAATGCATACTTTTCATTTTTGGAGAGAACAAGTTTATTGAGCATGGTTGAGTTTTCCGTTTGCTCAACAGAAAGGATTTTATAACCTTCGTTTTTCAATTTGAGAATAGCATCCTCAGTTTTTTCGAAGTAGTGCCATTCCATACTCTCTTCGGCACCAAGTGCCGATTTATGAATTTCGGGAGTTGGCGGAACAGAACATATACCGCATAAAAAGAGGCATTGCGCACAAAATGCGTCTGCACTCCTGAACGCTGCTCCTATGTTGTGCTGGCTCCGTATGTTGTCAAGCACTATTACCACCGGAAGTTTCTTTTTTTTTCGGAACTCCTCTTTTGATAAACGACCTAATTCGCTGTTAAGTAATTTTCTGAACATAATTTATTATATTTGCAAATATAGGGATTAAACATAAATTCTAACCAATTTTAGACTATGGTTCATAAGGTAAAACTAACAGCCATCCCGCAAGGTCCTCTTAAAGTTGAAGGACGAACAACTCTGGTACTCCCCGGAGGAAGAGCAGAAGAAAAAGACAATTGCTACATTTGTCGTTGCAGCAAGTCAAAAAACCAACCTTTTTGCGACACGTCCCATACTCAGAGAAGCTATTAGTTTTTTTTAGCTTTTTTTACTTTTCGGTTTTAAACTTTTTAGCGTTATATTGGTCAAAGCATGAGTAAACTAAACTTTGATGAAAAAAACGCAAAAGGTTATTCTTTATATCAGTATCCCGGTTGTTCTGGTTATTTCGGTAATTATTTACAATAGTTTTTTAAACAAACCGGATTTAAACGATGGTAAAACGACCCCTGCCAAATCCGATGCAGGTGGCCAAAGACAAGGCGGAGCTGGAAAGTCACTGCCTGTTTCTGTTTATATAGCCGAATTTATGTCAAACGAAGATGGTCGCATGACTATGGGAACTCTTATGGCAAATGAGAAGGTTGATGTTGTAAGCGAATTGTCCGGAAGGGTAATTGCAATAAACTTTGGAGAGGGACAGTTTGTTAAAAAAGGAGAGATTCTCATTAAGCTTAACGATGATGAACTGATTACTCAGCTTACAAAAGCAGAATACCAGTACACACTTCTTGAACAAAGACTCGGACGGCAGAAAATCTTGCTTGAAAAGGATGCTGTAAGCAGGGAAGAGTATGACAAAGTACTCACTGAGTTTAATGTTCTAAATCAGGATATTGTACAACTTAAAATTAGAATTGAGAAGATGAAGATCCGTGCTCCCTTCGACGGAGTGCTGGGTTTCAGAGAAATAAGCATGGGAGCTTTTCTCCAGCCCGGATCAAAAATTTCGACTTTAGTAGACATAGCCAGTTTAAAACTTGAATTTTCGGTTCCCGAAAAATATATCAACAGCATAAAACCCGGCGGAAATGTTATGTTTACAGTTGAAGGGATGAGTAACAAATTTTCGGCGAATATATATGCAATTGATCCTGTTGTTGAGCTTAAAACCAGAACTGTAATGTTGAGAGCAAGATACAAAAATGTAGGTTCTAAGTTGAAACCGGGGATGTCTGCCAAGGTTACAATTAACACTACAAGCGGTAAAGAAAACATATATGTTCCAAACCAGGCTGTTGTGCCCGATGTAAAGGGGCGTTCTGTATGGATGTTAAAAGAGGGAAAGGCAACACTTGTTCCCATACAAACAGGAACGAGAACTGCGGATATGCTTGAAGTGCTTTCCGGTGTAGAAATTGGAGACACTGTTATTACTACAGGTCTAATGCAGCTGAGGGAAGGGATTTCTGTTATTCCCGTTAACATTTAAAAGAATTAAAGATGAGTATATCAACTACCACCATAAACAGGCCGGTACTGGCGACAGTAATGAGCCTGCTTATAGTTATTTTTGGAGCTATCGGATTTACTTCATTGGGTGTAAGGGATTACCCGAGTGTAGACAATCCTGTGATTTCTGTAAGGTGTTCATTCCCCGGAGCCAATGCCGATGTTATTGAAACACAGATAACTGAACCTCTTGAGGCTGCTGTAAACGGTATCCCAGGAATTCGAGCTATTTCAAGCACCAGCAGGGATGGTTCCAGCTCTATTAATATCGAGTTCAATCTTGATGTAGACCTTGAAACTGCGGCAAATGATGTTAGAGACAAGGTTTCCGGCGCCATGAGGCGGCTTCCTCAGGATGTTGATCCCCCTGTAGTAGAAAAATCAGATGCCGATGCTCAGCCAATTTTTTCAGTCACACTTCAGAGCGAAACCAGAGATATTATTGACCTGAGTGAATTTGCAGAGGTAAACTTTAAAGAAAGGCTGCAAACAATAAGCGGAGTGAGCAGTGTAGGCATCTGGGGGTCGAAAAGGTATTCTGTACGGATGCGAATGGACCCTTTGCTTCTTGCTGCTTATAAAATTACTCCTCTTGACGTTCGCCAGGCAGTTACTAGAGAGAATGTAGAACTTCCTTCCGGCTCTGTAGAGGGTTCCACAATGGAACTCACTGTGAGAACACTTGGCAGGTTAAAAGACATTGATGATTTCAACAATCTCATTATTGCCAAAAGCGGAGAGAGAATTGTCCGGTTTTCGGACATTGGAGTTGCCGAGGTAGATGCCGAAAACACAAGATCCATCCTTAAGAGAAACGGAGTTCCCATGGTCTCCTGTAACCTCGTTCCTCAGCCTGGAGCAAACTATATAAATATTGTAGACGAAGCAAAAAAAGCTATTGAAGAGCTTAAGAAGAGTCTTCCGGAAGATATTGAGGTTGCTGTTGGATTTGATAATACAATCTTTATAAGGGATTCAATAAATGAGGTTCAGATTACAATATATCAGGCATTCCTGCTTGTTGTCCTCATAATTTTTCTTTTTTTAAGGAACTGGCGTACTACACTCATTCCAATAATAGCAATCCCTATTTCCCTGATCGGTACCTTCTTTATTATGTATCTTGCAGGGTTCTCGATAAACATTCTTACTCTGCTGGCTATGGTGTTGTCCATAGGTCTTGTTGTAGACGATGCAATAGTGGTTATGGAAAACATTTATACCAAAATTGAGAGAGGAATGAATCCAAAAGAGGCTGCAATAGAGGGCTCAAAGGAGATTTTCTTTGCTGTGATTGCAACGACAATAACACTTGTTGCTGTATTTTTCCCGATTGTATTTCTTCAGGGTGTAACAGGAAGCCTATTTCGGGAATTCTCTATTGTAATCGCAGGTGCTGTTCTTATTTCAAGTTTTGTGGCACTTACTTTTACTCCTATGATATCGAGCAAGCTTTTGAAAAAAGACGCGCATGAGGGAGCATTCTATAAGTATACGGAACCATTTTTTGTGTGGTTGAATAATGTATATCAATCTTCGCTGTCAAAATTTATGACAAAAAGATGGATGGCAGTTTTATTCCTTGCAATATCTCTGGTGTTTATTGTTCTATTATGGGTTGACATACCATCCGAAATGGCCCCGCTGGAAGATCGTTCTGCGATTAGTTTGTCCAGTACGGCACAGGAAGGCGCTACTTACAGCTATATGGTTAAATACTCCGATGAAGTACAAGCCACGATAGAAAAAGAGGTCAAAGAAACGGACATGGTACTTCAGATGGTTGGAATGGGAGGAAGAAACCGGGCCTACTTCCAAATAACACTTATTAATCCGAACAAAAGAGAACGAAGTCAGCAGGAAATTGCCGACAATCTTTCTCCTAAAGTAGCCAGGCTAACGGGTGCCAGAAGTTTCGTCAACCAGCAACAAACATTCGGCGGAAGAAGAGGGGGGATGCCGGTCCAATATGTAATTCAGGCAAAAAATCTGGATTCCCTTAAAGTAGTTATCCCTCAGTTTATGACAGCTGTTGCTCAAAGTGAAGTTTTTGCCAACTCAGATGTTAATCTGCGTTTCACAAAACCGGAATTGAACATCAATATAGACAGGGATAAAGCATCGCTTATGGGAGTATCAATTCAGAACATTGCCCAAACTCTGCAGCTCTCAATGAGTGAACAAAGGATAGGTTACTTCATAAGAAACGGAAAACAGTATCAGATTATGAGTCAGATAGACCAGAGTATGAGAAACAAACCGGTTGACCTTGCAAATATTTATGTGAGAAACGATGCAGGTGAACTTGTTCAGTTGGATAATCTCATAACAATGAATGAGAGCAGCACTCCGCCTCAGCTGTTCCGCTACAACAGATTTGTATCTGCAACTGTGTCTGCATCTTTGTCCAAAGGTTATACTCTTGGGCAGGGTATTGAAGAGATGGACAAAATTGCGAAAAAAGAACTGGATCCGAACAACTTCTCTACGACACTATCCGGACAATCAAAAGATTTTGTAGAGAGCACATCAAGTTTACTGTTTGCATTTGTTCTCGCCCTGATTCTCATCTATCTTGTTCTCTCGGCTCAGTTCGAAAGCTTCAGAGATCCTCTCATCATCATGCTCACCGTTCCTCTGGCACTAATCGGCGCTTTGGTCTCATTAAAAGTATTTGGCCAAACAATGAATATTTTCAGCCAGATAGGCTTGATTATGCTGATTGGACTTGTATCCAAAAATGGTATTCTCATGGTTGAGTTTGCAAACCAGAAGAAACTCACAGGCAAAGGAAAAAATGAAGCTGTTCTTGAAGCAGCGGCATCGCGTTTTCGTCCAATCTTAATGACAAGCCTGTCAACAATTCTCGGGGTTACTCCTATGGTATTTGCAAGCGGAGCAGGCGCGGAAAGCCGCATTTCAATGGGAGTATCTGTAGCCGGTGGACTTGTTTTTGCCACATTTTTCACGCTTTACATCATCCCGGCTATGTATTCATATATTTCCTCTTCAAAAGCAATAATTAAATCTGAAAAATGAGATACATCAAACTATATTTTACCATAGCAGTACTTTTTATATTTTCGGCAGTGAATGCCGGTGCTCAAACTGCAGCAGGGAGAGATACCCTTTCTCTCACTCTTGAACGCTGTATTGAGAGAACTCTGGAAGCGAACTATTCGATTGTAATTTCGGAAAATAACCTCGAAATAGTAAGGAACAATGTTACGCTGGCCCCATTTATGCCGTATGTTTCTGTTGGTTCCAGGCAGAGTTCAAATAACATGCAGCAGAGAAACTTTACTCAGGATGGAGATATTGAAAAGAGTACATCTAAAAGTAATTCGATAATAAACAGTGCAACATTAAACTGGAGGCTTTTTGACGGATTTTCGATGTTTGCCGAAAGGAGTAAACAAGAGTCACTCCTCTTGCAGGGAGAGAACAATTTCAAGTCTGTGCTTGAAAATCTGGTTATGCAAATATCAGTTCAGTACTATCTGATTATTAGCCTTCAGAATCAGGTAAATTTGCTCGACGAACTGGTTTCGATTTCACAAATAAGATATAATCAAGCTCTTACAAGATATAACATAGGAAGCGATTCCGGGCTGGAATACAAGCAGGCGAAAATATATCTGAACAGCGATATGTCAAGGCTTCTGCTCCAAAAAGAAAACTTGAAAAATGCATACATAGAGTTGTACAGGCTAATGAATTTGCCTTTAAACTCTGTTCATTCAATCAAAGATTCGATAATACCGGAGCCTCAGATGGTCGTAGCCGATTTAATCTCATCTGCAATAGAAAACAATACAACCCTAAAAGGAATAAAAGCAGGAGAGCAAATTGCAAAGCTCGATACAAAGATTGCAAGAGCTTCCAGATATCCTGTTCTTGATTTTTCAACCGGATATAATTATAACTTTAATCAAAGTCAGTATTTCCCTTCAAAATTCAATGAATCAAACGGATTGAACTGGGGACTATCTCTTTCGATTCCTATTTTTGACGGTAATGAAATAAACCGAAAAATAAAAAATGCAAGAATAACTGAGGAAAACGCCTCTCTGAATTACCTGAAGGCCAGGCAGGAGATTGAAAGCGAACTATACCAGCTCTACAACATATACTCAAACAATTTAAGAATGATTGAGTTTGAAGACGAGAGCAGGGAGAGTGCATTCCTCAA
The DNA here is from genome assembly GCA_003513895.1 of Rikenellaceae bacterium. Classification (GTDB taxonomy): domain Bacteria; phylum Bacteroidota; class Bacteroidia; order Bacteroidales; family UBA932; genus Bact-08. The sequence goes on along the minus strand of DOSU01000066.1, from coordinate 16,185 downwards.
TCTGGAAGCTGCAATGGAAAAATACAGGCTGGGTGCTCTCTCCGGAATTGAATTCAGGGATATCCAACTCTCTTATATGGATGCTTCGGACAGAAGACTCAAAGCAATTTATCAGGCAAAAGTGTCGGAAATAACTTTACATTTAATGGCTGGGGAACTTTTTCGTTCCAGATAAACTTTGGGAATTACAGTTGAGTTTTAAGCTCAAACAGATCTCTTTCCGGCCACTGTTGAACCTTTTGAACACCTTTTCGGAACATCGCATCAATTTGACGAGGGAAAGTAGCACCTTTCCATGAGCTTGTATTTGTAACAAAAACCCAGGAAATGCCATCCCTCTGGTACTTAAGAAGAGCACTGGAACCAGAGAGTGTGCCTGTTCTTGACCAGTCTCCGGATTTTGAAACTTTTGCCCAGCCAATCGGTAATATCTGAGGAGAACTAGTTGTCATTATCTCAATGCTTTTGTCCGAAAGAATATCCGGTATTCCCGGCTTTCCGTCTATGGATGCAACAAACAGCAAAAGTTCCGAAGGAGACGCAACCCAGGCTCCCGCTCCAACAAGTCCTTCAATATTATTCCCTCCGTAGCACCTTGGAAGCATTGCTCCGCTTCCGTCATATGCTTCTACAGGAACTTCGTTTTCGGGTTCATAGTATCGGACCTCATTAGAAAATTTATCGTTGTAAAGATTTCGGGCAATGTGCATGTCATAAATTCCTGTAGGTTTAAGAATCCGTACTTTTATGAACTCTTCATATTCCATTCCGCTTACCTCTTCAATCACTCTCGAAAGTATTACATATCCAAGGTTTGAATACCTTGTGCCATTGCCTGGAGTAAAACCCAGCTTTTGTTTAATTGAGTAGGCAATAATATCATCAGTTAAAGGGACACCATCTAAGTCCATGCGTTTTCCAATCATTGCCGTGTTAAACAAAGGATCGCCTGCTCTGAGCGTAAACCCGCCTCTGTGTCTTAGCAAATCTTCTATTGTAATGGATTTTATTCTTCTATCCGAAATATTTTTAAACTGGGGTAAGTCAAGTATTCCTCCTTCGCCAAATACTTTACTTTTCAGGGATATACTGTCTTCTTCGATGAGCTTCATTATTCCAGAAGCAGTGATAAGTTTTGATACGGATGCAATCCTAAATATGTGACTTGGCTCTGTTTTTACCTGCATGCCCTCATCTGCCCATCCGTATCCTTTTGTATAGATAAGCTTTTCGTTTTTCATAATCGCAAGCGATGCCCCTTTTATCCTCCACTCACGCATGAAAGCCACAATTTGCCTGTCTAGTTTTTCTGTTTGCGGGAAATTGTTCAGTTCATTGCTTAAAAGCTGATTAAGCGCTGTAGGCAACTCCACTTCGGGAGATGTTGACCCGGATTTGCCACTTATAATATCGCGAAATCCGAACCCAACACTTATGAAAATTATTAAAAACAGAGATAATACAAGAAATTTTCCACCGGTTAGTTTTTTGCCTCTTTTCATACCCCAAAAATATAAAAAGATAGCGTTGACTGCAAATTTTATCTGAGTTTTGTTTTATAATTGAATCTCATTATGAACATTACACACGCGGCTAAAAGACCGAATGCAAATCCGGACATTAATCCTGCCTCTCCAAGATCGAACACAAATCCAAAAACATATGCAACCGGCAAAGAGATAAACAGATAAGAAAATACCGCCATCCACATAGGTTTTTTTACGTCCGGTAACCCCCTTAGTGCACCCAGGGCAGTAACCTGCAAACCATCAAACAGCTCAAACATAGCGACAACTATAAATATTTTTCCGGCAATCTTAATAACATCGCGATCCATAGTGAACAATAAAGAAATTTCTTCTCCAAAAAACAGGAACATTAATGCAGAAAATCCCATAAATACCAGCGAGATATGCATTCCCGCGAAACCGCTTTTTCTTGCTTTAGCAATGTCTCTCATCCCTATTGCATGGCTGACAAGTATCGTGGAAGCACCTGCAATCCCGTTTGAAATCATGAATGTAAGGTTAATCATTGTGAGAGCAATCTGGTTTGCGGCAAGTGCCTTGGTCCCGATCCACCCCATCATAACTGTGATAAAACTTAAAGAGAAGAACTCAATAACCATTTGCCCGGATATTGGAAATCCAATTTTTATCAGTTCAAACTGTTTTTTAAGCGACAATGCACTCTTTCCAAACATATATATAAAACGGCGGTATTTAATTTGCCGGATAAGAATGGCTGCAAATATCACCGGCATTACCAGCCTGGAAATAAGAGTTGCAATACCTGCTCCCGTTGCTCCCATTTGTGGAAATCCAATTTTGCCATATATAAAGACATAGTTGAGTGCAATATTTAGGACATTGGCAATAAGGGTAATATACATAGCAATTTTTGTATTCCCGATTCCCTCCATAAACTGTTTTGAAGTGAGGAAAATCATCATCGGGATTATTGAGATGCTTACGAGAATATAGTAGTTTATAGACACTTCAACAACCTCAGGCGGTTGTCCCATCAATCCGAGTAAGGGAATTATTGAAATCAATATCAATACAAGAAGAAGTGCTACAATAAAATTAACAATTATTGAATTCTGGAAATATCCCGCAACTGTACGATAATCTCCTCTTGCCCAGAACTTGCCCGCAAGAGGTGTGAGACTTATAGACAGCCCTATTCCGATTACCATTATATTCATTATGATTGCACTTGCAAATGATACAGCTGCCAGCGGAACTGTTCCAAGGCGGCCAACCATAATGCTGTCCACCATTTGAACAACAGATTGCCCCGCCAATGACAAAATAATGGGCAGGGCAATGTTCAGATTGTTTTTATAATAACTATTGTTCAAATCTATCTATCATTGGTGAGTGTGAGGAATATTGCATTATAACTTACAAATAGTAACTACTTTGGGTAAAATTGTAATAATTAATTTATAAAAAACACAAAATTATTACTTTTATTAAAAATCTATTTATACATTTGTGCAACAAAAGTGGTTTTTTAGTCACATTTGAGACAGGCATACAAATTGGGGGTTAGTTTGTATGCCTGCCTTCTTTTTTTTCGCTATTCGAGTTCAAATCTTACCAGCACAGAGTGTTCAAATTTTATTTTTTCAAATTCCAGTACAGGAGAAATAAATCCATCGGCACTTTCGGCCATGGCCATTTTTGACATCGATTGTACACCTCTTACCATAATTGAGTAGTTGTCATAGTTTTGAATGAAGATTGCTTTTCCAACCTTCCTTCCCAAAGCATTTGCAAGTAAAACTGCTTTGTCTTTTGCATTAACGGCTGCCTTTTCCATTACTCCTTCACGAACTTTTTCAACATTGCTCAATGATGTTTTTGCAATACTCACTTCTGATATCCCAACCTCTTCCAGTGCTGTAAAAACCTTTACAGTCATATCCGCCGAACCTACTTTTAAAACATAGGATTTAGTAAGGAGTATCCGGTCTTTTTTAAGAATATATTTTTCGAAAAAACTGTTCATGTCCAGTATAGTCATGTTTTTTTCCAAATCTATATCAAGGGAAGTAAGTTTCTTAAACATATCCTTTTCCTGTTTTTCGAGAGATACCTTTCCTTTGTTCTCTTTTTCGTTAATTGTTATATTCAGATAAATTTCGTCGGGAGAGACCTCTGATTGTGCTCTTCCTGTAATCTCAATATAGTTGCAGTCGATAAAATTCTTTTCCTGGGCCATTCCGGCCATAAAGAAGAACAACGCCGTAATAAGTAATGTAATTCTTTTCATAATATCAAAATCAGTTTGTTATGTATTAAAAAATTGAATGAACATAAATTGTACCAAAATATTTTTTTACTTTTTTTTTGAGTTGACCTAATAGGAAAATAATATTAAATGTTAATCAAAAAGTTATATACATGGCCAAAATGTTAAATTTATTCGTTAATTTATTATTTAAATAAATTGATGTGTCACTAATAACTTTAAATTGAAACACTTTGATGTGAATTTTTTTTTATTAAATTTGTTCTGCTGTATTGAAAGATATAGCTACCTAAATATCAAACTAAACTAAAAACTGTTTTATGAATGTAAAAGAGCATTTAAAAAGGGTGAGCAAATTATTTGCTTTAACTCTGCTGCTCCTCACTGTAGGAGTCTATTCATGGGCGCAGGTACGCGTTACCGGTAAGGTAATAGATGTAAATGGACAGCCCTTAGGTTTTGTTACCGTTGTTCTTAAAGGAACGACCACAGCTACAAACACAGCTGAAAACGGAACATTTACCTTAAATAACGTTCCGAGCAACGGCGCTCTCATCGTTAGTTCAATTGGTTACAAGACAATCGAGGTGGTTCTTAACGGAAGAGCCTACGTGGAAATGGTTCTTGAAGAGGATGCCATTCGCATTGATGAACTTGTTGTAACCGCCCTTGGCATTTCCCGTGAAAAGAAAGCTTTGGGTTATGCCGTACAGGATGTAAAAGGAGATGAACTTCAAAAAGTTCGTACCTCAAATGTTGTTTCTGCCCTTTCCGGCCGTGTAGCAGGTGTTCAGATTTCTGCTGCTTCAGGTCAAATGGGCGGTGGTGCCAAAATCAATGTTCGCGGTAACACCTCTTTAACCGGTAGCAACCAGCCTCTGTTTGTTGTTGACGGTATTCCAATCAGCAACGCCGACTATTCATACGGTGCAACCGGTGGTGGTGGATACGACATGGGTAACCTTGCCGGCGACCTCAACCCGGATGACATCGAGTCTATGTCTGTTCTTAAGGGTGCATCTGCAACCGCGCTTTACGGTTCAAGAGCAGCTAACGGTGTTGTTATGGTAACAACTAAGAAAGCAAAAGCTTCTCAAAAAACATTTGGAGTAAGCGTTAACTCTTCAGTTACAATTGACAGAGCTGCTTATATTCCAAAATTGCAGAAAGAGTATGGTGCAGGTTATGCATACTCAGGATCCGGAACACTTGATGGTTTCATTACAGCAACCATAGGTGGAAAAACTTACAGAACTGTTGACTATGGAACAGACGAAAGCTGGGGCCCTAAGTATAATGCAAGCGTAAAAGTACTTCATTGGAATGCATTTGATTCATGGGATACAGCTAACTATCTGGTTGAAAGGCCATGGATCTATCCGGAAAATGACTATATGACATATTTCCAGAATGGCGTAAATTTCACAAACAACTTCCAGATTGCTAAAAGCGGAGAAACCGGATCATTCAGGTTGTCATATACAAATGCCGACATCACAGGTATTACTCCTAACAGCCATTTGAAAAGAAATACTGTAAGTATTAGTGGTACTTCTGTTTTGAACAAATACCTGGATTCTTGGGCTTCGGTTAACTACGTAAACAACAACACATTAGGCCGTCCGGAAACTGGTTATGGCGATAGAAACCCTGTTCAGAAAATGTGGCAGTGGTCTCAGACATCTTTGGACTACAAAGCTCTAAGATCTTATGAGAATCCAGACGGAAGCCAGCGTACATGGAACAGATCGGCTTATGACGATCCTACACCTTTGTACACCGATAACCCATACTGGTCTGCCTACAAAAACTACCAGAATGACCGCAGGAACCGTGTATACGGAAACGCAGGTGTAAATATTAAATTTACAGACTGGTTTAAAATTACCGGACGCGTAGGTTTGGACTATTATAGCCTTGCTATGGAAGAGAGGTTTGCAATTGGATCACAGGCAACATCTGAATACTATCTTGACAATCGTGAAGCTCTGGAAGTTACATCTGAATTGTTTGCAAACTTTAACAAGAGGTTTATGAGTGATAATATTGGTGTTTCTGCTTTAGTTGGTGTAGCCAGTTCGGACAGAAAATCTTGGAGAACAGGTGGAATCACCATTGGTGGTCTGCTTATTCCTAACCTTTACAATCTATCAAACTCAGCAACAAAAGCGACTGTATATGACAGCAAATCCAACAAAAGGATTAATTCAGTTTTTGGAAATGTGACTTTTGACTACAAGCAGTTTGTATATCTTGATATCACAGCCAGAAATGACTGGTCATCTACACTCCCTTCAAACAACCGTTCATATTTTTACCCTTCTGCTAACTTAAGTTTAGTACTTACTTCCCTTGATGCTTTAAAAGAGCTCAACTGGTTGAATTTTGCTAAATTACGCGGTGGCTGGGCACAAGTTGGTAACGATACCGATCCTTATAATCTTGAGTCATACTATGCCGCATCTACAGGCGGAGCATTTGGCAAGGATGGAGATCCACGTTACAACCTTCCGACTACTCTATCTAATGCATTGCTTAAGCCGGAAACCACCAAGTCATGGGAAGTTGGTATCGAAGCTCGTTTCCTTGACAATCGTGTCGGTATTGATGCATCATACTATCAGAAAAGCACTTATGACCAAATTGTTCCCGTTATGGTTCCAGGCGCAACCGGATACTCAAGCATGTATATCAACTCAGGTCAAATGGACAACAGCGGTTTTGAGTTAACTCTAAACCTTGTTCCTGTTAAGACAAACAACTTTACATGGGATATCCAGCTTAACCTGGCTACACTTAAGAACGAAGTTGTTACAATCGCCGAAGGTCTGGATTATCTGAACCTTCAAAATGCACCTTTCCGCGTTAAAGCAGGTGCTTCGAAAGGATCTTCATATCCGGTTATTTATGGTACCGGCTTTGTATATGACGACGCAGGCAACAAGCTTATCAACCCTTCAACAGGTTATTATGCTGCTACTCCAATTAAACCTATTGGAAATGCGACTCCTAACTTTACTGCAGGTTTGACAAACTCATTCAGCTTTAAAGGATTTGACATGAGCATTCTGTTTGACATGCAAAGAGGCGGAAATATGTATTACACATCTTACATGTGGGGTATGTATTCAGGTTTGCTTGCAGAAACTGCAATTCAGGATGGTATTGATATTCGTGAAAACGGAGTTACTATCGACAGTTATTATGGTAAATACGATGCTGCTACCCAAAAGTTCATTTATACAACAGCAACCGGTGCCGTATCTACAACTCCTGTTAAAAACACTTCAGTTCTTGATGCCGAATCATGGGGAGTATACCACTACGACCAAAATGATGAAAGCAATGTTTTCAGCACAGATTACATTAAACTTCGTGAAGTTCGTTTGGGATATACTGTTCCTTCGAAATTCACTGGTCCTATCAAACAGCTGCGCGTCTCTGCTTTTGGCCGTAACCTTGCCATCTTCGGAGCTGCAACTCAGCATTTTGATCCAGAATATCTACAAATGGCCGGATCTAACGCACAAGGTATTGAGGGTGGATACATTCCATCAACCAGATCTTATGGTTTCAGCCTAAGCTTTAACTTTTAAATAATAGGAGATGCTATATATGAATACAATAAAAAAACTATTTTATGCTCTTTTGGCACTGCCTATTTTATTGACAGGTTGTGACAAAAACTTTGACGAAATTAACTCTAGCCCCAACTCAACAACTCAGGTTCCTACTCCTTATATTATGACATATAGTCAAAGGCAGCTTGGATCTACACTGTTCGACGTTTGGTATTCAGGCCGTCAGTCAAATCTGGCTGCTCAGCACTGGTGTCAGAGAAACTACACCTCCGAAGACAGATATATCTTCAGGCAGGAAACTACTAACGGATTTTCTAGAAATACATATTTTATTCTTCAGAACTTTCAGGATATTATCAACCTGAACACAAATGCTGACACTAAAGCAGCAATGACTGTTTATGGCGATAATGCAGTTCAGATTGCGACATCTAAACTGATGCAAATATGGACCATTGAACTTCTTGCCGAAACTTTTGGTGATATACCTTATACCGAGGCTTTGCAAATAATGGAGATTCTACAGCCAAAATATGACAAACAAAGCACTCTGTTCCCAAAACTTGTTGCAGATGCAAAAACAGCAGTTGACGCTCTGAAAACAGCCAGCAATGGATGGGTTCAGGGGGATGTTATGTTTGGTGGCGATATTGACAAATGGATCAAATTTGGCAATTCACTTCGTCTTAGACTGGTTGTTCGTCAATCTAACGTAAAGTCGGACTGGAAAACTGTTGCTAAAGCTATTATAGCCGAAGGCGTAATGGAATCCAACGACGATAATGCTCTAATTCAGTATTCAGGCCCTGGTGCACCTAACGAAGCACCTTTGTTCAATGGATTTATTGTAAGTAAAAGAAATGACTTTACTCTTACAAAACAATTTGTTGGTTTGCTGCGTGGTGAGAACGACACTGATAAAGGGTTCACAAACCCATTTTTGGGACTTGAAGACCCAAGGTTTAAAATCTATATTGGTGCAACAAATTACGATGTTGGACGGACAATGGGAGTTCCTTACGGAATGTCCGATGCAGACACTAAACAATTTGTTGCTTCAAACACAGCAAAGGTTATCAGTTTGTACAGACTACCTTCTCCACAGATTATTCAGGCAGGCTTCTGGAGTGTATTCCTCGATTATGCAACTGTTTCATTCATGATTAGTGAAGTAAACGATTGGGATAGAGGTGCATTTGAAGACGGTTTGAGAGCTTCTTTCGAGCAGTGGGGTGTTAATGCTGCAAATGATTATGACAGTGCAACTGAATACGAAACTCTCGTTGAGAATTATATAGATGGCGTTCTTGCAAATTTTGATGCAGCTACAACAGAGGGCAAGAAAGAAATTGTGCTTACTCAAAAGTATATGCACCTGTTTACTCAAGGATTTGAAGCATGGAGTGAATACCGCAGAACCGGTTATCCTAAATCAATCGTAAAACCTGGTGAGAAAACTAACGGGACAATTACTTTTGTAACAGCTAACCCTACCGGAACAGACATCGTTCCTCGTCTGAAGTATGATTCAAACGAATACACCCTTAACAAAGCAAATGTAGAGGCTGCTGCTACCAGCATCGGTGGCGACACTTACGCTACTAAACTTTGGTGGGCAAAATAATATTTCTTACTTAATTAATTTAAGGGGCGGGCCATTTTTTGGTCGGCCCCTTTTTTTTATAACTTAGCAGTAGGGTTCAAGTCTATTAATTCGGTATAATGTTAAAAGAAGGAAAATTGGGAAAGGCGGAGTTTAAAAAGCTTTTTGATACACATTTTGACGCAATCAGGCGCTTTCTCTATTACCGGTGTTCGGACGCCGAGTTGGCCTCTGATGTTGCACAGGACCTGTTTACACGCATCTGGGAAAAATCGATGCACATTGATCCTGTTAAAGATAAGGCACTTCTCTATAAAATGGCTTCTGATATGATTATAAGCAAGTTAAGGAGAAGGAAAGTTGAGTTAAATTATTCAAATTCCATAATAGTAGAAGAATATAAAAGTACACCGGAAACGAATATTGAATATGGTCAGTTAAAGGTGAAATACTCAGAAGTTTTAATTAAAATGCCTGAAAAAATTAGGACTACATTTTTAATGAGCAGGGGGGAGGAGCTAAAATACTCGGAAATTGCAGAGCGTTTAAATGTGAGTATTAAGGCAATTGAGAAAAGAATGAACCTTGCGCTTGCATTATTGAGAAGAGAGTTACTGAAGTAAATTGAATAACAGGAAATTAAATCATCTGGAGATGAAAGAGAAAATAAAAATTGAACCAAAATGGGTGAGGAGCAGTGCAGAGATTTGGCGGGACCATTTTGAAGAGATCACTTCTATGGACAAAGTGAACAAATTTGACTTTACCCCAATAAAAAAATATGCTTTTTATTATGCAGCAGCAGTTGTTGTTATTGCTCTTTTACCAATGCTTTTTACGAGAAATGTTGTTTCCTTAAGAGGTGAACACATATCATGCGTATTGCCCGACGGATCGAGAGTAAATTTGAATGCACAAAGTAAGTTAACATATAATTCTTTAATCTGGTTTATAAGCAGAGGTGTTAAGATGGATGGGGAAGCATATTTTGAAGTAGAAAAAGGTTCAAAATTTACAGTAAACACAAAAAATGGAGATATTAGAGTCCTTGGAACTAAATTCAATGTTTTTTCAAGAGAAGGTGAATTTGAGGTTACATGTATAACAGGAAAAGTTGAGGTTAAGAGTGGCAATAGGGTAATCCTTGAAAAAAACGAAGGGGTTAAGATGGCAATTAACGGAGAGTTAAAATTGATATCAGAGCCTGAAATTGAAAATGTAATTTCATGGAAAGATGATGTTTTTTACTTTACATCTGTACCGTTAAATAAAGTGATTGAGGAAGTTATGCGGCAATATGATATCGAAATCAAATATGCCGCAAATAATAATTACATTTATACCGGAAATTTCTCTAAAGAGAGTACAATTGAGGAAGTATTGGAAATTGTATCACTCCCGTTTGGACTCCGTACGGAGAAATTGGGAAATGGATATAAATTAGTAAGTCAATAACTTGAGATTCTTATTTAAGGCTGCCATAACTGTTTTTTTAGTTTCACTAAGCACATTTTGCAATGCAGGTGAACTTCGTTTGAGATACTCAAAGTATCCTTTAAGTGATTTGCTGATAATTATCAGAGATCAGGCGCCTCTTTCATTGTCATTTAATCAGGGAGAACTTTCCCGATACAAAGTTACTGTAGATTCTACATTTACAGATGGACTTAGTGCAATCCGGTATTTAGTGAAAGAACTTCCCTTAAACGTGAATATAGTAAACGGTGTAATAGTGATTTCTCCCAAAGTCGATGCATATATTATTGGCGGTATTATTTCCGATAAAGAGAGTGGTGAGAGGCTCCCTTTTGCGAATATTCTGTTTGACAACAGAGTTTATATATCGGATGAAAACGGATATTTCAGGCTCCCGGCAAAACATTCCGAAGGGTTGAGATATTCATTTCGATATCTTGGCTACCGACAGGTTGACACGACTCTTTCACCCGGTACAGGGCGCATTATTTTTCTAAAAAGTACCCGTCTCGAAATTAAAGAACTGCTTTTTGAAGATTATGAAACTGGCAAGGCGTTGCAAATCGGCGATGTGTCCGGAGTAATCCGAATAAACCATGCTATTGCTCAATATTTGCCAGGTAATGGCGATAACTCCGTCTTTAATTTATTGAGACTTATGCCGGGTATAAGAGCCACAGGAGAACCATCGGGTCTTTCGGTATGGGGCAGCAGACCGGGAGAGAGTTCTGTTGTATTTGACGGCAGCCGTTTGTTTTCAATGAGCGGATTTAATGAACAGATTAGCTCAATTAACCCATATATGGTAAAAGAGATTCGACTTATGAAGGGAGGTTATGGGCCGCAATACGGGAATCAAACGGGAGGAATAGCCGAGATTGTAGGGATTAATGGCAACAGAACTAAACCGGAGTTCAAACTCAACCTGAATAACCTGACTGCAAATCTTTTCGGATCGGTACCAGTTGGCAAAAGGGCGACAGTTTCGGCAGCATACAGGCAAACATATTATGACTTATATGACGTTAATGTTTTGAACCCATACGGGAAAAGAGGCGAGATTCAGACTTCGGGAAACGGCAATAGTAGCAATCCAGGGAATAATCAGGAATCTATATATATAACTCCGGATTATAATTTCAGAGACGCGAATCTGAAACTCTCAGGAGATTTAAGTGACAACAGTCGTTATTACATTTCTCTTTACGGTGCTTCGGACAAATTTAAATATTCAATTTCGGGTGAAGAATTTAGTCTTGATGCATTTGAACTGAACAATCAAATAAGTGCTTCTGCCGGCTTTGACAAAAACTGGAAAGATGGTTCATCTTCCGGTATCAATTTTAAATATTCTGCATTGGATAACAATAGTTCAAAAGCAGTAAGGCTAAACAAGGAGAATTATTACACCATTGACACAGACAACATCGGGACTGAAACAGGCGTAAAAATTCGCCATTCGTTCACTGTTTTGTCAATAAACAATATTGAGGCAGGTATTGGTGCCGATAATTTTTCCGATGTTTTTAATGATTCAACATCAAAAGAAAACAAGTTTAATTTTTACATCAACGACAATATAAATCTGAGAAAACTCTCGCTCCATTTGGGATTAAGAGGAGATGTCTATAATCAAAAACTCTATTTACAGCCAAGGTTTTCTTTAAAGTATAATTTGCTTGAGAATTTATCTTTAGGCGCTTCATGGGGTATTTACAATCAGTTTTTTGGAAAGGTTCCAATAATTTATGATAAAATTGCACCGGCTCTAATTTGGAAAGTACTTGGAAAAGAAAATTATCCAGTGATGAACTCGATTCATTCAATTATCTCTTTTTCGTATTCGAGTAAGGAATGGCTAATATCTCTGGAGGGTTTTAACAAGAACAACAAGGGACTGACTCAGATAATCAGAAGCGGCAACACTACTGCTGTCGAAAACGGGCAATCGGACATTGCCGGAGCCGATTTGTTTTTAAAATGGGAGAAAAAGGGGAGTCAGGTTTTCGGGGCTTTCAGTCTGGCAAAGATGACAGAAACTTACGATACTAAACTCGAGAGAACCAGAAGTTCTAATCCATTAGAAATAAAGCTCGGGGCTCTATTGAACTTAAACCCTTTCTTTTTTTCTGCATCCTTTGTTTACGGGAGTGGATATTTGAACTCATTTGGAATTGGGCGTTATTCAAATTTGGGAGGGGAGGTTTATTCCAGATTTGATGTTTCGGCTACTTATTCTTTTAAAATCAAAAAATCAAAATTCAGAACCGGTCTGTCTGTTTTAAATGTTTTCAACACTTCAAATGCCAAGACACTCGACATTCTTCCATCGCCAAACAAGGCAGGCCAAAACATGTTTTTAAACCTTTATTCGGAATCAATTCCATTTACTCCTACACTCTACCTTGAGATTGATTTGTAATTTTCGATAGAAAGTAGGGTTTAGCCAGATATAAGCGGTATAGAGTTATAGATTTAAAAATAAATAATTGATATCATGAAAACAAATTATGTTAGAACTCTAGTTGCGATTTGTGCAATATCGCTCTCTCTTGCATCCTGCTCAAAGGAAACAAACCCTAATACTTCTGAATTGGTAGTTCCCGGAACACCTGTTGATATTATTGAGGTTAAAAGTGATGGGGCAACAACCTTTGCTCTTGCAGGAGTTACTCCAGCATTTGACTCTACTGCCGATCTTACTGCCGACGAAATTGAGTTTATCTTTGCCGTTAGAGAAGACGAAAAAGTTGCCAGAGATTTGTACTTTTCTTTTTTCCAAAAATTCGGTCTAAAGCCATTTGAAAATATTGGTAAAGCAGAGGATAATCACATCAAGGCGACTGAAAGACTCTTTGACTATTATGAAATAGATTATCCGGCATTGAGTGATAATGGCAAATTTGAAGATGCAATTCGCCAGAAGTTATATGACTCTCTTTTATTGAAAGGGACTCCGGAACTTGAGGCTTTTAAGGTAATGGCATTTCTTGAAGAATCAAATATCGTTGAATATGGCGAAGTTTTAAAAACTATTGTTAATCCTAATATTAAAATAGTTATTGAAAACCTTGCAAAGGCATCTGCAAATCATTTTAAAGCTGCAATAAGACAAATTACAGCACTAGGGGGAACATATGCGCCCGCACTTATGACTCAGGAGCAATACAGGGCAGTAATTGCAATTGGCTTTGAACAAGGCAAAAGATACATGAGTAAAAATAATGGATCAACAGCAAACAGTGGCAATAAACTGGGAGGTAACGGACAAAAAAAAGGATCTGTTAACAGCCAGGGTAACTGTAACTCATCTTCGAATGGTACTGCTTCGGGCTCACAAAACAAACAGGGAAATGTAGGTAAAGGCTACAGAGGAGGTAAATAAGTAAGTTATAATAATGGTTTTCAAGAGGCGCTTAATAATAAGCGCCTCTTTTTATTCTTAGACGGAAATTAAAGCGGGAGATGAACGAAAAAAGTTGTTCCAATATTAATTTCAGATTCTAACCAGATTTTCCCGCCTAAAAGATCGGTGTACAATTTTGAAATAGCCAGTCCAAGTCCGCTTCCTTCAAACTCACGAATTCGACTGGAGTCTGCCTGAACAAATCTTTCAAAAATTGATTTGTGAAACTCCTTGTCAATTCCCATTCCGGTATCTTTGACATAAATAACAAGGTTGGTTTCATGTTTTTTAAAACCAAACTCTACATATCCTTCTTTAGTAAACTTAATGGCGTTGCCAATGAGATTAGTTAGTATCTGCTGAAGTTTTACCTTGTCGGATTCAATTAACAGGGGAGAAGTTGTGTTTATGGAGAGTTTTATCTCAATATCGTGAGCACTTCCGTTAAAGAAAGTAAACAGGTCCTGAAACAATTCATTTATGTCAAACTCGGTCTTTTGAATTGCTACCAGCCCGGCTTCGATTCGGGAAATATCAAGAACATCGTTGATTGTTGCAAGAAGCCTGTCTGCGCTCTTTTTGATAATAGTAAGGTACTCTTTATGGGAATCGTCCGTAACCTCATCGAGCAGAATGTTTGCGAAACCCATAATCCCATTCATAGGTGTCCGGATTTCATGACTCATGTTTGCAAGGAAAGCAGTTTTTAAACGATTACTTTCTTCTGCTTTTAGTTTTGCATCTTTCAAGGATTCAATGTTTTTGACCCTTTCAATAAATATTCCGATGTTGTTTGCAAATATCTCCAAAAGGTCAAGATCCTCAGGAGTATAAATATTGCTGTCTTCATATTCCTGAATGGCAATGACTCCAATAACTTCTTTGAATTCAGAGTCGAATAGTGGGGAACCAAGCCATAGCGGAGAACTTGTGCCGTATGGAACGAAAATAATGTCGTCCGATTTGAGCTTCTTTGCAAATTCGTCCGTGACAAATGCACTTTTTCCTGTTCTTCTTACATAATCGGTGAGAGAACCATGCAGTACCTCCATGGCATTTTCTTCTAATTCGTCATACTCATCTGCGTAATATGGGAAACTATACATGTCGCAATCTTTATGATATAGGGCAATGTATATGTTCTTAACAGGGATGACTTTACTTAGCTGAATGTGTACCTGTTTGAGGAAACTCTTGAAATCAACATCGGAAAGTGAACTCCTGGATATATTCAGAATCGCTTCCTGAATTTTATTTTTCTTGATTACAGCAGTTAAATCCCTAACAATTCCTCCGATTCCATAAGATTCATCTTCCAGTTTAGTAGGGAATTTTGTTGCTTCATAAATTTTGTCACCAATTTTTTCTTGAAGGGTAATTGTAACTCCTTCGTTCAATACCTTTAGATCCGACTCAAGAACGTCGTCAAGAGGAGTTTGTGGAATAAGATCTTGATCGCTTTTCCCAATTATTTCTTCTTTCGTTTTCCCGAAAAATTTACAGATTGCGTCATTGACAAGTATGTAACGGAACTTCTCGTCCTTAATGAACATCATGTCCCTGCTGGCATTAAAAAATGATGTACGGCGCTCTACGGCTTCCCTGAATTTGTTCTCATCTTCCAGCCTTTTTTTGTTAGATGTGAGTACTATTCCAAGCAAAAGAACTCCAACTGGGTAAATCCAAAGTACTGTGAAAGCTATGTTTTTAATAGTTTCGACACGAAGGGCAGGAGGCAGCAAAAATGCGCAAAGCAACATCCCAATGTGAGTCAATACCCCCATCAAATATATTTCCAGCTTGTAATTTTTTCTTCTCCACTCGGGACGAAGGTATGCCCATAACATCCCTATTGTTCCGGAAACCAGTATCGTTGCCACACCCATTAGCAAACCATCGCCTGCAAGATATATTCTGTAAAGTGCAGTTGTAGCCATCGCAATAATGGTGGGGATAACTCCTATAATAAGACCTGAAACAGAGAGGAGAACGGTTCTTGTGTCAAAGGTAATCCCGGGCATAAATGTCCAGGGAGACATCATTAGTAAAACTCCAACAAATCCGAGAACTACTCCGAGTATAATTTCCTTAATCCCGTTGTAGTGTAAGTTTGATTTTCTGCTAAAAAGAGAATGAAGCATTGAAAGTGCCAGAAGGATGGCTATATTTTGTATTATGCCAAGTATCATGGTATTTACTTCGTTAAAATTTATTGCTGTTTGTGCACAACAAATTTACAATTTTCTTTGCCATTAACAATTATTTAAAAAATGACTATCACCGACTCTCCGGCAGCGAGTTGTGTTTAATTATTGCCATTTATCCACTGCCACCTAATTGCTTCGGGCTTGTGCGTCCTC
>DOSU01000170.1 GCA_003513895.1 Rikenellaceae bacterium | reverse complement strand
AAGGATCTTGCATCGATGATACCGGGAATGGGTAAAGCTTTGAAGGATGTAGACATGGACAACTCTTCATTTAAGAGCATTGAGGCGATAATTCAATCGATGACTGTGGAAGAGAAGGATAATCCTGCAATATTGAATGGCAGCAGGAGAAAAAGAATTGCCAGCGGCAGCGGAACTACAATTGCCGAAGTCAACAGGCTTATTAAACAATTTGAAGACACCCGTAAAGTGATGAAAAACTTTTCCGGCGGTGGCGGAAAAAATGCATTAAAAGCCATGAGCGGCATGCGCAGATAACTTTTGTGTTTTAATATCAGTTCATTTAAATTCAAATCAAGACATGACAATTCTGGACGGAAAAGCGACAGCAGATGCAATTAAGATAGAGATAGCTTCAAAAGTGGAAGAGATTGTCCGAAACGGCGGAAAAAGGCCTCATCTTGCGGCAATTCTTGTTGGTGAAGACGGAGCTTCCCAAACATATGTCGGACATAAGGAGAAAGCTTGTTCACAAGTGGGTTTTGATTCGACTATTATCAGACTTCCGGGAGATACTTCGGAAGAAATTTTATTAGGAGAAATTGCAAAAATTAATAAAAACGAAGGAATAGACGGACTTATAGTTCAGTTACCGCTTCCAAAGCACATAAACGAAGAGAAAGTTGTCGAAGCTATTGATCCGCGAAAGGATGTCGATGGCTTTCATCCCGAAAATGTAGGCAGAATGGTACTTGGACTTCCCTCGTTTGTTTCAGCAACACCATGGGGAATTGTGGAGCTCCTTGACAGATATAAAATTGAAACATCCGGAAAGCATTGTGTGGTTATAGGCCGGAGCAATATCGTAGGCCGTCCGGTTGCAAATCTTCTCTCTCAAAAATCAAAACCCGGCGATTGTACTGTAACGATTTGCCACAGCCGTACAAAAGACATTAAAAAACACACTCTGGACGCCGATATAATTATTGCCGCACTGGGAATTCCTGAATTTCTTACCGGTGACATGGTAAAAGAGGGAGCCGTTGTTATAGATGTAGGTATTACAAGAGTGAAAGCCGATAATAAGTCGGGATTTCGTTTGGTTGGTGATGTTTTATTCAGTGAAGTATCTCCAAAATGTTCCTATATAACTCCGGTACCCGGGGGTGTTGGTCCAATGACAATAATTTCATTGTTGAAAAACACATTAAAAGCAACCGGAAATTAATTTAATCATTTGATTTATAAGATAAAGAGGCTGTCTGTTTATAGACAGCCTCTTTTGGCAGAGGATACATTGTTTTATGAAGTTTACCTAAACCTAAATACTATTTAATTCTCCTTTGCCATTCATTATATTAGTTTCCCGATCCGGCTCTTGCTGCCTCTTCGGTATTGCCTACTTTTCTTGTTTTCATAGCTTTGCTCTGTCCGAAGCGATACTGGAAGCTTAATGTAATCTGGCGGCTTCTGTAATTCGAATTAAAACTATAGGATTCCAGAATTCCGCTATTCAGTTTAACGTTGTTTTCCCTGCTGTTTAAAATATCGCTAACATTGAGTGCAATTGTAGCTTTGTTGTCCATGATGGTTTTCTTGATCCCGAGCGAAAGCTCAAAAGTAGGTTCAACTAAAAAGTATCCGTATGGAATTCCACTTTGAGCAAAGCCCATTGCCTCAATCTTGAAATTTTTCGGCAAAAGGAAAGCAGCATTGAAATTTGCGTTTGAAAAAATGGAGCTGCTTTCATATCCTTCTGTTGAATTACTTACGTTTGCTACAAACACATTCGCATTAAGAATGAGCCACTTGGTTATAGGCAATTCAGTTACAGAAAGAGCACCTCCAACAAAAGACTGTTTTCCGAAATTCTCCCAAACAAGCATCTTTTCACCAGTCTCGGGATTAAAATGTGCATTCTGAATTATAACACCATTCATAAACTGCCCGTGCATACTCACAGAAAAGTGCTGTTTAATTCCAAGAGAAAGACTGAGTTGATGGTTATACTGAGGGTTCAGATTTGGATTTCCTTCAAGTGAACTGCTTGCATCAATGTACATTCTGAAAGGATTAAGCTGATTGAAATTCGGTCTTTGGATTCTCATTGTATAAGACAATCCGAATCTCAGATTCTTATTAGGTGTATAGCCTGCAAATGCAGTTGGAAATACGTCCAGATATGTTTTGTTTGTAGTAGTATCTGCGCTTATCCATTCACCTGTTGCCTGAGTGAGTTCTCCTCTTAATCCTGCTTTAAGACTCCATTTAGTGCCAAATTGTTTGGCAAGTGACAGATATGCTGCCGAGATATTCTCCTTGTAATCGAACTTACTGCTCAGCGGATTATTTATTACCCAGTTATTGTTTATCTGATCCTGACGGATTAGGTCGTTGTTTGTATTACTCTGAGCCCATTTTATTCCGGTTTCAAGCTTGAATGTTTTAAAAATTGGCTGCTCGTAGTCGGCTCTAAAAGACATGATATTGATAAGCTGATCGGAGTTGCTTTTGAATATAGAGGGAACTCTAGTTTGAATACCGTCCTTGTCCGAGAAATAGTTGTCCTGGAAGCTGTTCTTGCCAATTTTGTAATAACCATAGTCTGCATTTAGCGTTATCTCCTGATTGTCTTTGAAGGTGTGGGTGTAATTGAGATTTCCTGAGATATTGTCGAAAATGTCGTCGTTGTCAATTCCTGTTTTTGTTTTTTCTACAAGAACCCCGTTGTTTAGCAGTTCGCTTCCGGTAACTGCATCATCTGTAAAGTCATTTGAGTTTCTTATAAATCCGTTAACGATAACACCCAAAACATCTTTTTTGGTTAAGAAAATATCATTGACAACTCTGAACGAATGATTCCTTGTAAAGTCATCAGACTCGGTAGTTCCGTTAATTATCATTCCGTTACCCAAATTTGTTTTTGAATAGAAATGCTCAAAAAACTCGTTGTATCTTGGACTGTATGTGATAGAAGTATTTGTTTTTTCGCTTCTGTAATTCAAATTGAGACTACCATCGGCACCCTGGTAATAATTGGTATAAGGAGCAGCAGTATACGAAGCTTTCATAGAACCGCTCAACCCTCTGGCAAAGTTCTTCTTTGTTTTGATGTTAATTATGCCTCCGCTCCCAGCAGCGTCATATTTTGCCGAAGGATGAGAAATAATTTCAATCTTATCGATAGTGGAACCATCTGTTCCGCTTAGGAGGGCTTCAAGTTCGGCACCTGAAAGATTTGATGGTCTGCCGTCTATCCAAACCTGAACAGCAGCACCGTTCAAAAGGATATTGCCGGAAGGATCAACACTTATTCCGGGAGCTTTCTTGAGAACATCAAGTGCATTGCTCCCCTGTGTAGAAACCGCCTCAGAAACATTCATTACAATTTTGTCGAGCTTCTGTTCAATTACAGGAACTTTGGCGACGACCAGGGCGCTTTGCAACGCTATTGCATCAGTTGCAAGTTTTATAACTCCAAGATTTACGTTATTTGCACTCTCTTTTATATCTACAACAAATGTTGTGTCTTTGAATCCTATGAAAGATACTTTTACATTGCATTTGCCAAAAATCAAATTGTTTATTTGAAAGTTTCCATCGTCACCGGTGGTAGCTCCACCTACTATTTTCTTCTCTTCGTTCTGAATGCTTACGGTTGCGAAGGGGAGAGGGTTGCCATTACTTTTTTCAGTTACTTTTCCTACAATGATGCCATTGTTTTTTGCTCCAAAAGCACTGCTGAAAATTAAAATTGAGATAATTAATGCGAAAAATTTGTTATACATAGTTCTAAATAATATTGAATACTTTGCGTTGCACTTTATAATTTATACACCTTTAGACGTAGACTAATGTTTATTAGTTGCACTCTTAGGGAAATATTTTTAAATAATTTGAGTTATTTGAAGATCTCTTCGGGCTTTAGACCCAGCAGGTTCATTCTTTTAGTTATTTTAGGAAGCTCTTCTTTAATGAATTGATCTCTCTGAAGGCCAATTATCTTTGATTTAGCTCCGGTTGCCACATAATAGCCGACACCCCTTTTGTTGTATATTATTTCGGTAGTCTGAAGGTGGTCGTATGTTCTCATTATTGTGTTGGGATTTACTCCAAGGCTAATGCCCAGTTCTCTTACAGAGGGAATCCTCTCTTCTTCTCTCCATTCGTCACCTAAAATTTTATCACAAATTGTATCGGAGATCTGGAGGTATATCGGTTTGTGTTCGTTAAATTCCATAGTCGTTAGTATTGCTGGGTTTTCATTTTATAATACGTACCGGCAAGGAAAGCGACAGGAAAAACGCCGTAAAACAAAACCAGTGAAGCGTAATAAAAACTCTTTATTATAGATCCCACTGATTCATATCCTTTTAAGTTATTCAAATCGGAGATGTTTCCAATATGAATGCTCATATTCATATTCTGCATAGTTTGAAAATCGCTCTTAAACACGACTGTTATAAGAAAAACAAGTATCAAAGCAAGCCCCATATACAAGCCGGCTCCTGAAAGCATTGTTTTAAACACTTTGTTTTTACGATAGAGAAAGTTGCCAAAAATGCAGCCAAATTGCAGAATAATTGCTTCAATAATATTTTCAAAAGGTTTTTCATATCCTGCAATTGCACTAAATATATAACCGGTAAACATTTTTGGAGTAAATGTTGCAAGGATGCTGTCTACTGCCATAATGGAAAGAAAGGTAATTACAGGCAGAAATATAACGGTGTTTGAAAGCATACTCAGAAACTTCTCTGTAACAGAGGCCGGAAGAAGAACATAATCAATTCCTTTTTTCGGGTGGTTGTAACTTCTGTATAGATTAAATGGGGCTATTATCATTGTTATGAATGTAGCCATAAAAAGATACTTTGCTCTTGCTTCGGCATTCACCGGATTTCCGTCAAAAATTAACATACTAACCCAGAATGCAGCAAGCATTAGAGAAAAGATTGCAGCTATTTTGAAAATCATAGGAGCTCTTTCGGAAAACTCTTTTTTTACGAGTTTGAAATATCTGTTTCTATTAAAAATTTCGTTCATGGCTTTTACTATTTTTTGAAAATGTCTTTAATAACCTCTTTGTTTAATAAAACTGTATTGAATAGAGCTTCAATATTTACTTTACACTCCTGGTCCGAAGTGTTTCTGTTCACCACTACATATCCCCCCAAAGCAGGCTCCGAATAAATAGCGCTTTCGGAAGGAACCGGGCTGAATTCAAAGCAAAGTTTTCTGCTAATGCTTTCGATGCTTTCATTTAACAGAACACCGTTTTTATCAAGTATTATAATAGGGTCGATAAGGTTTTCAAGATCTCTCACCTGATGTGTCGAAATAACAATGCAGGTTTCATCCGAAGATGCCTGGGAAATAACTCTTCTCAGCTGAGCTTTGGATGGAATATCCAAACCATTACTTGGTTCATCCATCAGTATCAGTTTTGTGTTTGTTGCAAGGGCAAATGCAATAATTGCCTTTTTTTGCTGGCCAAACGAAAGCTTGGTAAATTTATAATTACCGTTTACTTCAAAATCTGTCATCAGGCGGCTGAATTTATTCGCATCGTAAGATGGATAAAAATCGCCCCTTAATTTTGCAAATTGATTTATTGTTATATCCGGGCCAACAAAATCTTCCGGAATATAAAACAGTTCGCTTAAAAACCCGGGTTCCCTTTTAGAGGGATCATAGTTCATAACAGAACATTTCCCGGAACTCACTTTGAGCAAGCCGCTTATAATTTTAAGTAGAGTAGTCTTTCCAACTCCATTCTGTCCGAGGAGCCCGTAAATTTTTCCTCCTTCGAGAGACAAGCTGACATCATTAAATACAATGTGTCTTGAATAGCTAAAATGTAGATTTTCAATTGTTACCATATTTTTTATGTTTAATATTATCTTCGTGTGTTAGTGAAGTAGTACACTGCAAATGTAAGCATACTTTTTATTCCTCAAAATATTTTTGTAAATTTGTACGAAAATTTTTCAATATTTTTGATAACTAATTGAAAATGTGGGAGAAAATTTTTTATAATTTAACTTAAATTTGATGAAAAATAAATTTTGTTCAATTCTTTTTGTTCTTACATCTATCACTTTTGTCCCAATTTTTGCACAAACTACACAAAAAGGAGATGAAGATTTAGTAAAAATAATCTCATTCCTGGCAGATGATAAAATGAAGGGAAGAGAGTCGGGGAGTAAAGAAGACAAAGAAGCAGCCAGATATATAGCTTTTGAACTAAAGAAGATTGGGTTTAAACCATTAATAGGAGATGATCCGCTCGTTCATTTCGAGTTTACTCTCTACAGAGAAGTGGGATTTGGATCAAAGTTTAAAACAGGCAAAATTTCTAAGCTGGAAGGCAAGGATTTTCTTGTAGTGCCGGAATCTCCATCGGCTCAAATTACTGCAAAAATTGTTTACATAACTCATATCGATTCTATTCCCGGCAACGTATCGGGAAAAGTGGCAATCATAAAATGCACCAAAGACAGCATACCTTTTAAGGTAACCTTATTAAAAGACAAAGGTATATCTGCTGTACTATTCTTTTCAAATGAAGAAATTTCCGGAGGGAGAAGAGGAGGTACCAATTCTATTTCAATCCCTGCTCTTCAGATAACTTCTGCTTTGGCAGCAGAACTTCTCTCTACTCCCGAGAGTGAAGTTTTTATCAAAACTGTTGTAAACAGCGTAAAAGGCCGGTCTCAAAATGTGATCATGCAGCTGGGGGAGAGTAAATTTTCAAACTCTATACTAATAGGCGCTCATTATGACCACATTGGAATTGGTGGTAAGGGATCTGGGAGTATGGCTCCAAAAATGTCCGAGGTGCACAACGGAGCAGACGACAACGCAAGCGGAGTTGCTGCAACAATTGAGATTGG
>DOSU01000115.1 GCA_003513895.1 Rikenellaceae bacterium | reverse complement strand
CACGGCTTTAACTATTTTCTGAAAAATGAAGAGATTCGCTGGACTTGCACAGAGTGTGGTTTTGGATTGTGTGTTCACAGAGATATTTGTTTAAATTGTAAAAAAGAAATTGATTAAAACGCACGCTAACATAAACTATGTGTCAATTGGGGTTTCGCTCCGCGGATCTTCGATTCGGTGCGGACAACAAAGCCCTTAGCCCGCAACAACGGCATCGGGGTTCGACAGGAAAGCAGCCCTCAATCCCCAACTACATATAGTTCCGAACGTTGGGTGTAAGCCTAAAAGAGCTCCGATGATGGTTCTTTTCTAACTTGAAAATTCCTATTGAAGAACAAAAAGGATTAGAACACCAATTATACTACTAATAGTTTCAGAAAACAACCAAATGTAGCTTGATTACAACTAAAAGTAACTGTTTTTTTTTGATTCAGGACATATATCAAAATACCTTTGTTTCATCATAAATTTTAAAATTGCATTTATGTTAGAAACAAAAAAAATTGGCAATAAGATTGCCAAAGCACGAAAGAGAATAAATCTTTCTCAAGCAGAGCTTGCTCAACAACTATTTATTAGTTCTCAGGCAGTTGGTAAATGGGAACGTGGAGAATCAATGCCAGATATCACAACTTTTAATCGTCTGGCTGAAATTCTTAGTGTTGACCTTAACTATTTTTCAGATAATTTCCAATCCTCTGTTACCGAAATGTCATCCAATGAATCATTGGAAAATCAATCCACTAAATTGTCTACCGAAAAACAAAAGAAAAATCTTAGTTGGGATATGTCAAAGTTGAATTTGGTGGATAGCGATTTTTCAGGGTTGAAGAACCTACACGAAAAGTTCAGTTCGTCAAATATGCAGAATTGTCAGTTTATTGGTTCGGAAATGTCGGGACTTCTGCTAAAAAACAATAATGTTGATAAATGCGACTTCTCAAACTCCGACATCAGTAAAAGTCTTATACAGAAATCGAATTTGGCTAATAATCAATTCAATAATTGTTCACTGAAAGAAACTGAATTTATCGGGAGTTATATAATAAATTGCAACTTTACAGGTGCCGATTTTACAGGAGCTAAAGTTAAATCAGGTGGTTTAGAGAAAAATACAATTACAAATGCTTTGTGGAATCGTACCACATTTACTGATACATATTTTGGCGATATTATCTTCGAAGGCACATTGGAAAATTGTTCCTTTGAAAATTGTGGATTTAAAAAAGTTAAATTTCAAAATGCTACATTAATTAATACCTTCTTTAAAAATAACAAGAAAATGAAACAGGTTGAGTTTATTGACTGTAAAGCCGATAAAATAACCTATGCCTTTTTGAAAAACAATCTGGCAAATCTAACAGGGATAACATTATTATCTGAATAAAGGAGGAAATGAAAATGATACATAATGAAATAGCAATATCAGTACAAAATCTGATAAAATCCTATAAAAACGTCAAAGTATTGGAAGGAGTAGATTTTGAAGTAAAAACAGGCAGTATTTTCGCACTGCTTGGCTCTAATGGTGCAGGAAAAACAACGATAGTTAAAATCCTCACTACACTGTTAAAACAAGATAGTGGAACTGCCATCGTAAACGGTTTTGATGTTATTTCAAATCCTGAAAATGTCAGACAGTCAATTAGTTTAACAGGGCAATTTGCAGCAGTTGACGAAATATTAACTGGAAGGGAAAACCTCATAATGATTGCCAAACTTCGGCATCTCAATAATCCTAATAAGGTTGCAGATGAACTACTTAATCGTTTCGATTTAATTGATGCTGCCGACCGCAGGGTCTCTACTTATTCAGGTGGAATGCGTCGCAGACTTGACATTGCCATGAGCCTTGTTGGAAAATCTCCGCTTCTTTTCCTTGACGAGCCAACCACAGGTCTTGACCCCGAGGCTCGCATAGAGGTTTGGAACTTTATTAAAGAACTTGCAGTTAATGGCACAACGATTTTTCTTACCACGCAATATTTGGATGAAGCAGAACAACTCGCCGACAGAATTGCCATTCTTCATAAAGGCCAGATTATCGTAAATGGCACTCTCGCAGAGCTTAAAAAACTATGCCCACCTGTAAAAATTGAATATATTGAAAAACAACCGACTCTGGAAGATATTTTTCTTGCAGTTGTTGCAAAAAAGGAGGAAAACTAAAATGGAAACTATAAAAACATATTTTTTCATAGATATGGGTGTTATGTTTGGTCGTTCCATGCGCCATATATTTCGTAGCTTGGATACAATCATGACAGTCACCATCTCGCCAATTGCGATTATGCTACTTTTCGTTTTCGTATTAGGTGGAGCAATTCAAATAGGTACAGATAATTATGTGAATTACCTGTTGCCAGGCATTCTTCTGATGACCATTGCTAATGGTATCGGCTACGTATCTTATCGATTGCTTCTGGATAAGCAACGTGGTATCTTTGAGCGTTTCCACTCTATGCCGATTGCCCGTTCGGCTGCACTATGGGGGCATGTGCTTGTCTCGTTAGTATCTAATGCAATTTCGGTTACCATAATCATTCTTATTGCCTTCATTATGGGATTCCATTCACCTGCAGGAGTATTGCCTTGGCTTGCCGTAGTTGGTATTCTTGGTTTGTTTACCCTTTCCATGACATGGATAGCTGTAATTGCGGGCCTTTCCGCAAAATCAGCAGATAGCGCAGGTGCATTTGCTTTTGTAATTCATCTTTTACCTTTTATCAGTTCTGCGTTTGTACCGACCAATACAATGCCAAAAGTAGTCCGAGTTTTTGCCGAAAACCAGCCTGTAACATCAATAGTAAATGCAATACGAGCATTACTCAATAATCAGCCAGTAGGTAACGATATCTGGATAGCTCTTGCATGGTGTATAGGAATAATGGTTGTTGCTTATATCTTTGCCTTGCGAGTTTATAAAAAGCGACTATAATGATTATGTAAAAAAGGCCAGCACCCAACATTTTGTATAATTAATGGCAGGGAAAGTGCTAAATATCAAGGTTTGTAGCCCGCTTAAACTGCGTATCGGTTTGACAGGAAACTACCACGCAACCTGCCACTACTCATACAATTTACCGTTATCGTTTATTATGACCCGTCCTGAAGATTGGCAGAGACAAGTTGTTCGACATTCTTCGCGAGCATGATATGCTGGTAAAACGCAAGAAAGCAACATGCAAGACAACCGATTCATACCATCGTTTCCATAAGTACAACAATTTGATAAAGGACATGGAGATATCGGCTCCTAATCAGGTGTGGGTGTCGGATATAACATATATCAGGACCATAAAAGGGTTTTGCTATCTAGCGATGATAACTGACTTGTATTCAAGAAAGATAATAGGTCATGACCTGAGTGATTCACTCGAACTTGTCGGCTGTCAACGTGCCCTCCAGAAAGCTCTTTGGAAAGCCAAGCCAAAGGCAGGACTCATCCATCACTCAGACCGTGGCATACAGTATTGCAGCAATCAGTACACAAATGAATTGCTAAAAAGAAAGATCAAGATCAGTATGACCGAGGAAAAGCATTGTTATGAAAATGCCGTCGCTGAACGTGTCAATGGCATACTGAAAGATGAATTTTACCTGGATCAGTGCTTCTTCAATACAAAACATGCCAAACAAGCTGCAAAAAGTGCCATCAAACTATATAACAATAAAAGACTTCACCTATCTTTAGGGTATAAAACACCAAATATGGTTTTTGAAAATGTAGCATAAATTAATTTTTAACCCGTAGCCATATTTTAGGACTAGTCATTTCACCAGTACCTGAAAAAGCAATACCATCTGAGGAATTGATAGATATTCTTATAAAGTTAGAGAACAATCCAAAAACAAAAGTAATTATCATCTCTGGCAGGATATATCAGGATATTGACAAATTGCTAGGCCATCTGCCAATAGTTCTTATTGCCGAACATGGAGCAATGTTCAAAATAAATGGAAAATGGAAGAAACAAACAATTGATAACGATTTATGGAAAAATAAAGTCCTACCAATTTTGAATCAGATTACTTTAACATGTCCTAAATCATTTGTAGAAGAAAAACAGTTTTCTTTAAACTGGGATTATAGATATGCAGATTCAGAATCCGGGTATTTACGGTCAAGAGAAATAATCCGTATATTAGAAGAAAACTATATTCAATTCTACAACTTAAAAATATTAGATGGAAATAAAAGTATTGAAATAATATCAAAAGAAATTAGCAAAGGGAAAGCGATAATAAAAATGATCGAGCAAAACAATTATGATTATATTTTATCAATAGGAGATGATGCGACAGATGAAGAAATGTTTGAGTTTCTTTTAGACCAACCAAATGCAGAAACTATTAAAATTGGCAATACAACGACCTTGGCAAAACACAAACTCAACAATGTAAAAGATGTTATTATATTATTAAAACAATTATCATTATGCGATTGAACATTGCACTTATATTTTCAATTATAATTGCTGTCGGACTAGTGGCATTCGGTTTTACTGTTTATCAGATTTCATCAGAAAGGTCTAAACTAAACAGCGAACTTGAAATACGGGCTACGCAGGTTGCTGAAGAAATATTTCAAGACAATACATTTTACGAGAAAATTAATAAGGAAAACTTTGAGCATTTTGTGGACAGCATCAACAATAAGTACAATTTGCTTGGCATGGCAATTTATTACAGCAACGATAACATAATATGCAACAATTCATCTCGTAATTTAATTAATTCCTCGCTCGACTATATTTCTCAATCAATAGCCGCAGACACTACGCTCGGAACTTTCATTTCTGTGGGAGGGAAAAACATATATCAATATATCAAGCCGATAAAAAGGGAAGAAATATCAAACAATGCAATTATTATATACACAGACGCTGAATACATAGATAATATCAGCGGCAGTATTTGGTTTCGGAATTTTATCAGGTGGTTTATTCAGGCATTGTTAGTATCGCTTGTTACTGTTCTCATAATTCGATGGGAAATTTTTAGCCCCATCAATAAAATTGTGGATTGGGTAAAAGCAGCACGCATCGGAAATATTGAACTGCTAAAGAAACAACCGCCTGCAAAATTCCTAGCCCCATTGCATAAAGAGATTGTGGGTATTGCAAAGGCAATGCACGAAGCCAAAGCCACCGCGGATGAAGAAGCACGTTTAAGAACAAGTGCAGAATCTATCTGGACACCCGAGCGGCTGAAAGTAGAAATAGAAAATCTTTTGCAGAACAAAAAATTGATAGTTGTTTCCAATCGTGAGCCATATATGCACATTCGAGAAGGCAAACAAATTAATTGCATCATGCCTGCAAGTGGTATGGTTACAGCGATGGAGCCTATATTGAAAGCATGTAGCGGATTGTGGATTGCATCAGGAACAGGGAATGCTGATAAAGAGACCGTCGACAAAAGTGATAAAATCCAAGTCCCCCCCGATGAACCAAAATATACTTTGAAAAGAATATGGCTTACAAAAGAGGAAGAAGACCATTTTTACTATGGATTTTCTAATGAAGGCATTTATCCATTGTGCCTTATCGCTCATACACGTCCAATATTTAGAATAGAGGATTGGCATTATTACAAAAAGGTAAATGAAAATTTTGCTAAAGTCATAATTGAGGAAACAAAAAATGAGGACTCTCCATTTATTTTAATACAGGATTATCATTTTGCGCTTTTACCTGAGATGGTCAAAAAAGAAAAACCAAGAGCAAAGGTTGCTATTTTTTGGCACATCCCTTGGCCAAATTCCGAATCATTTGGAATTTGTCCCTGGCAGAGAGAAATACTGCAAGGAATGCTCGGAGCAGACTTAATCGGGTTTCATACTCAATACCATTGTAATCATTTTCTTGAAACAGTCAATAATGTACTTGAATCAAGGGTTCAATGGGATAATTTCTCTGTGAAAATAGGTGCACATACAACTCTTATCAAACCATTTCCTATTAGCATTGCATTCACATTAAAAGATTTTGAAAATAATTTACCGAAATCAAAACCATCCCAACTGCTTGACGAACATGGCATCATTGCACAATATATGGGAATAGGTGTAGACAGGATTGATTATACAAAAGGTATTATAGAGAAATTTCTTGCCATTGAGCGGTTCTTGGAAAAAAATCCATCGTTTGTCGGTAAATTTACTTTTGTGCAAATTGGTGCACCAAGCCGTACTTTCCTTAAAAGCTTTTCTGATATGATGAGTGCTGTTGAAAATGAAGCATACCGAATTAATTTGCGTTTCAAAACAAAAAACTGGAAAGCAATATTATTATTAAAACGGCATCACAGCCACAAGGAAATTAATCCTTACTATTCTTCCGCAGATTTTTGCATGGTTACATCCCTGCATGACGGAATGAACCTTGTAGCGAAGGAATTTGTGGCTTCAAGAAATCATAATGACGGATCTCTTATCCTAAGTTGTTTTGCAGGTGCAACTCATGAGCTTCAGGAAGCAATAATTGTAAATCCGTATGATATAGACAAGATGGCAGACGCAATAAAATTAGCATTGGAAATGCCGATAGAAGAGCAACAACTGAGAATGGTACAAATGCGACAAGCAATTGTCAAACATAATATTTTTTGGTGGGCAGCATCCTTATTGAGAGCAATGGTAACTATTCATAAATAATATTAACATCCAACGCTACAACCAAAACTTTGTCAAAGAGCCTGTAAGCAAACCCAATGAAGAAAAAATATTTTCAAAAAATGCCCAACTGCACGGTGAAAAAGAAAATGAAAGACAGAAGAATTGAAATATGGACAGACCTGAAAAGAAAGCACGAAACGCTAACACGTTATATAAAAAATTGGGCGGTCAGTGCTAACGTTGAACTGTGTTGCTCGCAATTAACTTTGTGCGGGTTGACAGGTTTGTCGCTCCGAAATGCCCAACTTTTCATTTACCCAAACGTTGGGCACAAGCATAAGAAGGACACCACGATAGAATCAATTATTTAAAAAATGACAACGAAAAAAGGATATAAAAGTGTACCACTAAGTTTTAATCGACGAGCAGTTATTGCTTCTGCGACTATGACAAAAAATAAAAATGCGATACATTGTTTTACCGAAGTTGATATTACAGCGCCAAGGGACTTGATTAAAAAACATTTCGAAAAAACAGGTGAAAAACTTTCTTTGACAGCCTATATTGTGACATGTCTTTCATATGTTATTAAAGATTATCCTCGATTTAACTCATTTACTAAAGGCGGAAAACTTATATTACTTGATGACATTACAATAAGCGTATTAATTGAACGTGAAATTGCCGGAGAGAATGTGCCTGAACCAATCGGAATTAAAAAAACTCAGGATAAGACTTATCTTCAAATACACCAGGAAATAAGAGAAGCAAAAAAACAACATACTGACACACTTGGTAGTCTTTCAGGTCAAACATGGATTAGTTTAATACCGAGTTTCCTTCTAAGACTATTTATTCGGATTGCAGACAAAAATATCTACATGGCTAAAAAGTATGGAAAGATTGCTGTTACTGCAGTTGGAATGTTTAGTAAAGAACCAATTTGGTTTATTCCACATGGGATAGCTACAGTTTTAATTACAGTTGGGAGCATAGAAAAAAAAATCATTGAGTTGGACAATCAATTTGTGTCAAGAGAGCATCTATGTTTAACAGTATCATTTGACCATGATATAGTTGATGGAGCACCTGCTACCCGATTCATGAATCAATTATTAGAGACCATTAAAAGCGGACAACTTGTACAGTCAGATTTAAAAATAGAACCAAAAAATGCCAGTGCCCAACAAGCGGTATAGCGAATAAGGGTTTCAGAGGTATGCGAAGGTTTGTAGCACGCTTCAAAGTTTCGTGTACCTTGATAGTAAATCGCTCGCAATCCCTTACTGACCATACCGCCGAACGTTAGGTTCAATATAAGAGTTTAAAACTTAGTGAAATGAAAAAAACGTCATTATTAATTTTGTTATTATTCTGTACTTTGTCATTGTTTTCACAAAAACAGGACAAGAATAGAGTATTATCAAATACAGAAAAAATACTTGGTTTATCCCGCTTGTGGGAAGGGGTTAGAACCAATTTTGTCTATTATAACCAACTTAAATTTGATTGGGATAGCCTTTATTCTACATCTATACAAAAAGTACTGGATACAAAAGACACATATACTTATATTAAAGAGTTGGAAAGAATTGTTGCTTCCGTAAAAGACGGACACACATTTATTATGCATGATATGACTCCTGACCTGCAAGACAGAATTACTCCCGCTCCATTTACAACAAAATTCATTGATGGAAAAGTGTTTGTTGATAAAGTATGGAGTTCCGAATTTATCCTGAAAGGAGTGAAGAGAGGAGTTGAAGTAACTGCAATAGATGGTGTCGATATTATAAAATACGGCGAGGAAGTTCTTGGTCAATATGTTCCTTCATCAACATCTCAATGGTTAAATTATAAAGTATTCAACAAATATGAACTTACCAAAGGAAAAAGAACTATTCATGTTAAGGTGGATTTTTATGATGGAATAAGAAAATTTACATTAGACGTTGATAGAAATACGAACTGGGATATTAAAGAGAAAGAAAGTAACTCAACCCAAACTGAAACAGATGATTATTCAACTCTAAGATATACAACGTTGGATAACAATATAGGGCTTTTGACTGTCACAGATTTTATGAACGATTCTTTTACTCAACTTTTTGACAGTTTGTATTCGGAAATTCTCCAATCAAAAGCTTTGATTATTGATTTGAGAGACAATGGAGGAGGACGTTCAGCTAATGCTGACTATATCTTAACCCATTTAAGTTTCAAACCTATTAAAACAAGCTCATGGATTAGTAGAATGTATATTCCAGCTCATGCTTCTTGGAATTATCCACCAGAATGGTACTCAAATTCTTCTGAATATTTATCACCTGTTGAAAAAAAGAAAACATACGATAAACCTATTGTGGTCTTAATTAATGCAGGGACATTCTCTTCTTCGGAAGACTTTTGCGTAATATTCAGAGGAATGAATCGAGGAAAAATAATCGGAACATCAACTGGTGGAAGCACTGGAAATGGTGTTCGAATTACCCTGATTGAAGGATTTGCAACGGCTAATATTTGTTCAAAAAAAGATATTTCACCTGATGGAATTGCTTATGTTGGCATAGGTGTAATTCCTGACATTGAGGTAAAAGAAACAAAGCAAAGTTTTATTGACAAAAAAGATATTGTATTAGAAAAAGCAATATCAGAATTATTAAAAAATTGAAAGATATACTGTACCTAACAGCAAATTAATTGCATTTGGGTTGATAACGCATTTAGAGTTCTTAACGCTTTTTGGTAGCTTTACTTTCGTGGGGTAAGACAGCGGTTTCAAACTCCCAAACGCAACCAATTTGCAACCGTTGTGTGTAAGTTTATAAAAACAAAATCTTATTAATCAACAATTAAAATAACTATGAAACAATTATTAATTAAACAGGCTATTTTCTTACCGATTATTTATTTTGGCAGTATTATAATTGCAGGATTCTTTGCTAATGAATATAGTCATTTAGGGCAGCATGCTAGTGAATTAGGAATTAATTCGAACAAAAGCGCAGTGATATTATTCCAGATTGGAATAATACTAACAAGTATTTCCTTGTTTTTATTAGCATTAGGGTTATTAATAAATTTTAAAAATAGATTTTCAATATCATCTATTTTGGTATTTGCTTTTGGAGTGACTTTTATTTTTGGAGCTATTTATCCAATAAATTCTCCATGGCACGGGTTTTATGGACTTGGTTTATTTATAATGATTCTCCCTTTTGCTTTTTTGTATGAATTGAATAATTTAATTAATAATAGAACTGTTCATAGAATATCAATTGTTGCTGGTTTTCTGATGTTTTTTTATTTATGGTCAATGATTGCTAGTTTAGACCCAGTAAACTATCGTGGTTTGACCCAAAGGTTATTTGGAATAGTTGTCTTTGGTTGGTTCTCTTTTATATCATATCAACTTAATGAAGTGATAAAGAAAAAGAGTTATAATTTAAATTAAAACCTACACACAACACCTGGTAAAGTGCATGGAGGTTTTAGCGGTTTTCGAAGATTTGTGGCTCGTAAAAAAGTCGGTGTTAACTGATAGAAAATCGTTTCGTAATCCCGCACGACACCTTACCATGAGAATGTTATCATGCATTAATTTGTTTTAATTAAAAGATGTATTTATGAAAGAATCGACTATTCAAATTTTCAGTTTAGATAATGGGACGACAGAGATTGAGGTAAAACTTGAGCGGGATTCTGTTTGGTTAAGCCTGTCACAAATAACCGAGTTATTTGAAAGGGATAAGTCGGTTATTTCCAGACATATATCTAACATGTTCAAAGAAAATGAATTAATCTATAATTCAGTTGTTGCAAAATATGCAACAACTGCTGCAGACGGCAAAGTATATCAGGTTGATTATTACAATCTGGATGTAATAATATCTGTTGGTTATCGGATTAAATCACAAAGAGGAACTCAATTCAGAATCTGGGCAAACAAAATTCTCAAAGAGTATCTTGTTCAAGGCTACTCTATTAATGAAAAAGTTCTAAAACTGCAAAATGATCAGTTGCAGGAATTACAAAAAACTATTAAGATATTAAGTTCTGCTATACAGAGTAAGGAGTTGACATCAGATGAAAGTAAAGGTTTGCTTAGCATAATATCTGACTACTCTTATGCATTGGATATCTTAGATCAATACGATTATCAGTCTTTGAAAATATCTAATACCTCCGGTAAAGATATTTATCGGATTTCATATTCTGAAGCAATTAATCAGCTAAAAAGCGTAAGGGAGACACTTGGGAACGGCAACCTTTTTGGAAGAGAAAAAGACGATTCGTTTAAGAGCTCCATATCAACAATCTATCAGACATTTGATGGGAAAGACCTTTATCCAAGCATAGAGGAGAAGGCTGCTCATCTTCTTTACTTCATTACAAAGAACCACTCCTTTTCGGATGGTAATAAAAGAATTGCTGCATTTATGTTTCTTTACTTCCTCTCAAAAAATGGAGTACTGTACGATAGATCAGGCAATAAAAGAATCGCTGATAACACATTAGTTGCTTTAACATTGATGATAGCAGTCAGTAAGCAGGAGGAAATGGATGTTATGATTAAAGTCATTGTGAATTTGATAAATACCAAGAATTAACACATGATAACACGCAGTAAAATCCCATTAAAAAGAGAATTTACCGTAAGAATGTTAACGGTCAGTGCAAAAACGAAACATTCCAATAGTTATGAAATTAGAAGATTTTGGATACAATGACAAACTCCAGAAATTAAGAGTAGAGAATAACCTTACAGAGTTTGAAATTGGAAGAGTTATTGCGGAGCATAAGGAAAGATATATTGTAAAAACCGAAATCGGGGAATATGAAGCCGAAATATCAGGAAATTTAAGATTTTCGGCAAAAAGCCGTATAGATTTCCCGGCGGTTGGCGATTGGGTTGCATTAACAACGTATGATACTGAATTTTCGGTAATCCATAAAACACTACCGAGACTATCTATGATTTCTAGACAGACCGTTGGTCAATTTGGAGAGATACAAATAATAGCAACAAATATTGATTATGCATTTCTGCTTCAAGGCATTGACAGAGACTTTAATATCAACAGACTTGAAAGATACCTGACAATTTGTTATTCGTCTAAAGTAAAACCGATAATTGTATTGACGAAAACTGATTTAATAAATGAACAAAGAATTTCTGAAATTATTGGCAGTATTAAACAACGAATAAAAGATATCGTAATTTTTGCAATCAGTAACGAAACTCAGTATGGATACGAAGCACTTAAAATGACTATTGAAAAGGGTAAAACCTACTGTATGCTTGGGTCTTCAGGAGTGGGTAAGTCAACATTATTGAACAATCTCTCAGGAAAAACTTTAATGAGAACGGATTCAATTAGCCTAAGTACTAATAAAGGAAGACACATAACAAGTCACAGGGAATTAGTCGTTCTTGAAAGCGGTGGTATTCTTGTTGATAATCCGGGAATGAGAGACGTAGGAATTGCTGATACTTCAGGCGGACTGGAAACCACTTTTGACAGAATTATCCATCTTTCGCTAAATTGCAAATTCAAAGATTGTACACATACAAATGAAATCGGTTGTTCGGTAATTGAAGCAGTTGAACAAGGAGATATAGACAAAAAATCCTATGAAAACTATCTGAAAATGGAGCGGGAAAAAGCACATTTTGAATCAACAATTGAAGAGAGACAAAAAAAAGATAAAGAGTTTGGAAAAGTGATGAAGAACTATAAAAAGGATTTTAAGAAAAATAAGTTCTGAACTCGAAAGGTGTTGAGTATTGAAACAGAATAATTATCAACTTTATATAAAATATCATGGATAAACTCACTATTGCAGAATCAATAATTGCTTTGGAGACAAAAGCTCTTGATGCATGGCACAATGGCGATCCTTCTCCCTATCTTGAACTTTATTCAAAAGATTTTACTTATTTCGACCCGGCCCATGAAAGGCGTATTGATGGTTGGGACAAGATAAAAGTGTTTTACGAAAGCATGAGAGGAAAGGTAAAAATGGACAAATTCGAAATTATAAATCCTGTTGTACAATCAACCACCACCATGGCAGTTCTTACTTACAATCTACTCTCATACACAGGTGAAACGCTCTGGAAAGAGAATTGTACAGAAGTGTACAGGCTTGAAGA
>DOSU01000039.1 GCA_003513895.1 Rikenellaceae bacterium | reverse complement strand
CCTTCTTCTCTTCTTGGACGGCTGAATGATCTCTCTTCTCCTCCTTCTCTTGGAGCACGGCTGAATTTTCTGTCATTTCCACCCTCTCTTGGAGTGCGGCTGTATGATCCTTCGTTTACACCCTCTCTGCGAGGACCTCTGAATGTTCTTTCTCCCTCTATGTTCTCTCCGCCAAATGGTTTGATTTCTCTCCTGGGACGACCTACCGGTCTTGCTTCTCTGCGTTCGCCATCAAATGGTTTTGAATCCTTTCTCGGACGACCTACTGGTCTTGCTTCTCTGCGTTCGCCATCAAATGGTTTTGAATCTCTGCGTCCGCTTCTCTCTGCCCCTGCAGACCTCCCGGCTCCTGCTTTTGATGGGGTCCTTCGTCCGGAAGCTCCCGCTCCGGTACGACTTTGTGATTGATTATTTCTCATCTATAAATGAATTCGGGTGCAAATTTATGCTAATAAGATATAATTTCCTACTTTTACACACTTATTTAGCAATAATATACCTATATGTCATTTCTAAAATCTCAAATCGCCCATAAACTGGGAATTACACCACTTTTGAAAGAGAACCTAATGGTCGCCTTGAAATCTATCAAAAGCACAAAATTGCGTTCTTCTCTTACTATTCTGATTATTGCAATAGGTATTACATCTCTTGTTGGAATACTTACTGCTACAGATTCACTCAAGGCCATGCTAAGCGAGAACTTTGGAAAGATGGGGGCAAACTCCTTTTCTGTAAGATCAAATTTCAGTGATGTTGAAAGTACTGAGAGAAGGGCACGAATATTAAACCGACGCAACATAACTTATTCTCAGGCAAAAAGTTTTGCGGAGAGTTATTCAGTTCCTGCTGTGGTGTCTATCTCGGCAACTGCGATTGGAAATGCTACAATTAAATATGGCTCAAACAAAACTAACCCTAATATTAGAGTAACTGCAACCGACGAAAGCAATCTGGCATTTACAGGAACTACAATTGCCAAGGGGCGAAATTTTAGTTCTCAGGATCTGGAATCGGGTTCTTTTACATGTATGATAGGCTCAGGAGTCCAAACTTCACTTTTCAAGGGAGAAGAACCGATAGGAAAAGTATTAAGCGTTGGGGCAGTGCGATATGAAGTAATAGGTACTATTGCCAGCCAGGGAAGTACATTTGGTGGAGGACCGGACAACCAGGTATGGATTCCGATTTCAAATGCAAGAAGTTCTTTTTTGAACGAAAACTCATTTTATGTGATAAATATTGTACCTAAGCCTGGAGTTGATCAGCAAAAAGCCATTGAAGCAGCTGAACAGCTTTTTCGATCGATTAGGAGACTTAGTCCCATTGATGTTTCGGACTTTAGGGTAACAAAATCGGATGCAATGCTGGAAGATATTATGAAAATAATGGGGTATGTTACAATTGCGGCATTTATTATTGGTATTATCACACTTCTCGGAGCTGCAGTTGGTCTTATGAACATTATGCTTGTATCTGTTAAAGAGCGGACAAGAGAGATTGGAACAAGAAAGGCACTGGGCGCAAATTCCAAAACAATCAAGCAGCAATTTTTATTTGAATCGATTGTAATTGGGCAACTTGGGGGAATTTTTGGAATAATACTTGGGATAATCGTGGGCAACCTAACAGCACTTCTGATGAAGAGCCCTTTTATTTTGCCCTGGTTCTGGATGTTTTGCGGAGTGCTGGTTTGTTTGATTGTAAGCGTTCTAAGCGGCTACATTCCCGCTGTTCGTGCGTCTAAGCTCGATCCGATTGAAGCTCTGAGGTACGAATAATTTACCTTAATTTAAATATATAAGTTATCATTCCTTCCTGAACTGCCGGTGCAGATGCGCTCAGGTTGAATTTAGCTTTAAGCGCTGCTCTTCTTGAAGCCTCCCATAAAGTTTTGTCCTGAACCGTGGTTCCGGGAGCTCCGGGTGTTGCTGCTATTACTGTTCCGTACTGATCTACTGAAATTTTCACTACAACCTTCCCGGATTCATTAACAGCATATTCCGGTTCCGGAAGGTTTCCCATGAGACTTCTTCCTGCAAGTCTGGCAGAGGGTTCCCCTTCAATACTGCCTGTGCGGGTATTTCCTTCGACATGACCTGCCGAAAGGCCTTTGCTTATTTCTTTTGCAACCTGAGCCTGAGTTTCTGTTGAATTCTTTGCACTCGGGAACAATGCTCGTTTATTTATCGGTTTAGGTCTTGGAGCTTCGTATTGTTCGATGTCTCCTTTATCGCCCATTGTTGCCTCATCACCTTTGTTTGCACCAGTACCTTTAATAGCAGATTCGGATCTTTGTACAAGTTTGATCTCTTTTTTAGGATTTGGGTTTTCTACTCTTGGCTCGTGACCGGAACGAACCTCTATGGGTTTTGGAGGCTCCATCTCAAAGTTTATCTCTATGCCTGTTTCGGCAGGAGGGGGGTAAACAGATTTAAATCCGGTAGAGAAAAACAGCGCCATAGCCAGAAGGTGTACTCCCGCAGCAAGACCCACGCCAATAACTTGTGCGCGTTTCTCCTCTTTCGTAGGGCCTTTTGGTATTTGAGCCATTTTTAAAATTATTAAGTGATTACTCTGCCGATGTAGCCAGAATTATCCTGTACTGATTTCTTTTAGCAATATTCATCATGTTTACAACTTGTTCCATTGGCACAGTTTTATCTACATGAAGTGAAATGGTTGGATCTTCCTCATTCATAAGCTCCTTCTGAACCAGACTTTCGATATCCGTAAGTGCTACCGGAGTGTTTCTGCCATTGATGTGATATGAGAATGAATTTGTAGGGAGATAATGTTTGATGGAGATACTGACAGTTGGTTTTGCGGCAACCTGATTTGTACTTTTAGGCAGCAGCAGCTTTAAGGCATTCGGATTTACCAGAGTAGATGTCACCAGAAAAAAGATGAGCAGAAGGAAAACTATATCTGTCATCGAAGCCATATTAAACGAAGAATCTACCTTTGAGTGACGTTTGATTGCCATTTTTCAGTCCTTTAAATTATCGAGGTTATTTTCCCGCAGGTTCATGGAGAAGGTCCATAAATTCTATGGTATTGCTTTCCATCTTGTACACAATGTTATCAATTCTTGCAACAAGATAGTTGTATCCGAAATAGGCCATGATTCCAACAATGAGTCCGGCAACAGTAGTTACCATTGCTGTGTAGATACCTCCGGACAAAAGAGTAATATCTACGTTGCTTCCAGCCTGAGACATGTTGTAAAATGCCTGTATCATACCTATTACTGTTCCAAGGAAACCAATCATTGGAGCTCCTCCGGCGATAGTTGCCAACCATGGAAGCCCTTTTTCAAGCCTTGCAACCTCTACATTACCCATGTTTTCAACTGCCGTTTGAATATCTGTAAGCGGCCTGCCAATTCTTTCTATTCCTTTTTCAATAAGTCTGGCAATCGGGGTCTCTTGAGTATGACAAAGATTTATAGCGGCCTTGATTTTACCTTCGTGAATGTAGTCATGTATATTTCGCATGAAGTTATCATCAATTTGTGTAGCCTTTTTTATTGCCCACCACCTTTCGCCAAAGATGTAAATTGAAAGAATGGAAAGTAAGAGCAAAGGAATCATGAGCCATCCTCCCTTTAATGCCATGCCTATCAATGAAAATGAAAGTTCCTCTTTTACAGGGGCAACAATTTGAGCCGTAGCTTCTACAGCCTCCTGTCCCATTAATGCCAGTATGTTAAAAATCATAACGGTAGATAAATATTAGTTTCACTTAGTTAATCCTGCGAAATTACAACAATCAGGCCACTTTTCAATGTTTTTCGGCAACAAATTTCAGATAAATGAGTATCGACTTCATATGTTCCTTATCAACAGGGGAGGAATGGGAATTGAATTCCATTGCCTCCGGATTTACAAATGAACCATTCAATGGAATCCTCAAATATTTTTTACCCGGACCACTATCCGTGGATTCAGATATAAACGGAATATCAGTTGCTTTAAACATTTCGGACTGAGTGGCCATTGTTTCAAATAATTTTTCACCTGGACGTGGGCCCAAAACCTCAATTTCTGATCTTCTTCCGGAACCATAAAGATCCACAAGAGCTTTAGTTAGAGTTTCAAGCGTTGCCGACGGAGCCTCCTGAATTATCAGATCTCCGTTTCTCCCTTCAAGAATCGCACAGAAAGTGAGATCGACTGCATCATCCGGAGTCATCATAAAGCGAGTCATTTCAGGATTGGTTACAGTGAGATGTTTCCCCTCTTTTATTTGCTTTACAAATATTGGAACAACAGTTCCGGCAGATCCCAAAAGGTTGCCGAAACGTACAATACAAACTGAAGTTATAGATTCTTTATCGGGACTTCTAGTCACTCCAGTTTTTTCTGCTGCCGAAAATGCGACTTTCTCCATCATTGCTTTGGAGATTCCCATTGCTCCAACAGGATAGCAGGCTTTATCTGTGCTGATTATAATTATTTTGCCAACATTATTGCTTACCGCACAATCAATTACATTTCCCGTACCGAATATGTTAATTCTTGCAGCTTCAAGAGGATTTGCCTCACAATAGGGAACTTCTTTTACTGCCGCAGCGTGAACAAGTAAATCCACGCCTTTCATGGCTTTGTCTAAACTTTTGCTGTCTGTAATATCTCCGTTGAAAAAATGCAAGACAGATGAATCCCTGTGTTTTTGAAAATGAAAAGCCATTTTTGACTGTTTAACTCCATCTCTTGAGAAGATACGAATCTCTTTTAAATCTTGTTCAAGAAGCCTTTTAACTGCTGCATACCCAAAAGAACCGGTTCCTCCGGTTATGAGAATAATTTTATTTTTAAGAACTGAATTTTTCATTTATTTAAATTTGTACAAATTTTGTTTCCCAATAAAGTTAATACATAATTCTTATTACTTTCGTAGCAACAAAGAAAAAATGAAAAGCACAAATTTTAATTGAAATGTGCGACCAGGCGGATATTGTTTACTTTTCCGCACGAAAAGTCAGCTCTTCCAGGGGAGGCGCTATTTGTACCAACAAAAAAGAGTTGTACGATAAAATGAGAGACCTGGTCCCGCTTTTCGAAGATTTTCTCACTTACGGGGGTATTTCAATAAGAGAAATTGAAACACTGGCTGTTTACAAACAGAGACCTTGTAGGCGGATTCAGGTTCACAGAGGAGCCTCCGGTGCTTAGATTTTTTACAGGACGATTTGAACCAATAGGTGATTGGCCACAAAGATTGATTGAAAAATTCAAAAAGGATATGGAGTAAGGTTCTGATTTAATCTTCTTCTATAGGTTCGGGCAGGGGCAGTGCAGGAATTTTCATGCTTTCGCGCATTCTCCTTGCCTCTCCTGCCAAATGGACTTCCGGCCTGATTGACATCTCTTCGGTTTCTGTAATCAGCCCCTTAACCCTCAGACGTTGTGCAATGAGCCTGTAGTATCCTTCAAGTTCGGGTTTAAGTTTTAATTCGTTTGTAAACGAATGTAGAGCTCGTTTTGGTGAAGGAATGATACTTGCAAGAAAAATAGATTCATTTGCTGTAAGATCCCGTGGATCTTTGTCAAAATAGAATCGTGAAGCTTCATTTATTCCATATCTACCCGGACCCCACTCGATTATATTGAGATATACTTCAAACATTCGTTCTTTACCTACAAGTCGATTATTCTCAATTAACCATACAATCAGGATTTCCTCAAATTTCCTGGCAAGTGTTTTATGCCTGTTCAAAAAGACATTTTTAACAAGTTGCATGCTTATTGTACTGCCGCCTCTTACAAACTTTCTCTTCTTGATATCTTCGGCCAGTGCCTCCCTGATACTTTCCGGAAGAAAGCCATTGTGATAAAAAAATCCCCCGTCTTCGGACTGTAAAACAGAGATTTGTAAATATTGAGAGATTTTTGAAAGAGAGCGGAAATTTGAGTTTTCAGGACCAACGATGAAACGCCTTACTGGTACTCCTTTTTCGTATACAGTATGTTCAAAGCTACCGCTTATGTATCTGAAATCGGTATTGCCAAAGTCTTTAATCTTAAAATCTTTGGGCTTAAGAAGTGATACTATCTCTAAACTGTCTACCTGTGAAAAATCGATGTTAAGATAAAACTTATAGCTGAGTGTTCCCTCTGTTTTTATCCCGTCCAAATTGTAAAACAAACCCTTGGGAAACGATGTGAAAAGATTGTCAGAAGGAAACCCGGGCTTGTAAATGGATGCAATTAAATGCCAGTGAGCAAGCTTATCTGCTCTTAAGTAAGGCGAAAAGGAAAAGCTGTTTACATTTACGACAGATGCAGAATCGAGCTCGAAATAAT
The DNA here is from genome assembly GCA_003513895.1 of Rikenellaceae bacterium. GTDB lineage: Bacteria > Bacteroidota > Bacteroidia > Bacteroidales > UBA932 > Bact-08. The sequence goes on along the minus strand of DOSU01000039.1, from coordinate 9,902 downwards.
TTTTCCCGATATTGAATTTATATTCAAATGTACCCTTATCAAGTAAAACATTTTCCGGCGAGAGTCTTTCATGAAATACTGATACTCCCTTTGCTAAAGCTTTTCCGATTATGTGTATTTCATCGTTTACCCGTTTGGAACCTGCCATTTCAAAAGCAAGAGTGTCGAACTGAACCTTTGCCCCCCATTTGTAATCTAAAAAAGGAACAGAAAACTTTGCACTGTCCCGGGAATAAATTCGGGTAGAAATTTTTCTATCGGAATCGTCCAGTACTCCGTCTACTTTTAGTATTTCGGATGTCCCATTTTCTGTGGCGGTTATCTCTGTTTCAAACCTGTTTTTCTCTACTTTAAGTGATGGCAAATTTATATCAAGGCTGTATCCTTTATTACTATAAGAAATATTCAAATTATCAATATTTGCTCTGGCAGGTAAAATTCCCAATACAAAAGTGAGAAGGTAATCTGTGTTTTTTGCATAATTTAAACGGCTCCCGGAAGATTCTACATTCAAAGAATCTGCATTTACTTTTTTGGACTCCTTATATAAAAACTCAAAATTTGAAGTTGAATCACTTTTAATAAAACTTATGCTCATTTTTTTAACATCGAGCCTTTTTATGTCGGGAGTAAGGAAAAGCAGTTTAAAGAAGTTCATTTTAATGGCGACATAGTCTGCAGAAAACAGAGTATCTCCTCCTTTGGGATTAATTGTAAGATCTTCAAGTTTTACGCCTGCAATTCCATAAGTTTTAAGTTTACTATAGTTGATTTCCAGAGAGTAGCGATTTTCAATCTGTTCTGTTTTGCCGGAAACATATATTCTCAGGAGAGGGCCCCTCAAGAAAACCAGCAAAATCAAAAACCCGATTGAGCTTAAAAGTATAATAATCTTTCTTTTTCTCATTGTTTAGATGAAGCTACATATGACGAAGGTATAATAAAAAATTATAACTTTGCTTTGAAATCCGGGACATATTTATGAATTATAAACAACTTCTTTTTTTATCATTAATATCGTTAATTTCTCTAAGATCTTTCTCACAGCACAGCAGCCCGGATACTCTGAACGCAAAATTCATCTCTCAGAATATTGTCCTGAATGGTACGCTAAGCGAAGAAGAGTGGAGTTCGGCTCATAAAATTTCAAACTTTAAGCAAAGAGAGCTAACGGAGGGTGCAGAGCCTACAGAAAAGACGGAAGTATCTGTTTTGTATACTCAGGATGCTCTATATATTGGAATTCAGTGTTTTGATTCAAACCCCGATAAATTATTTGCACGATTTCTCCAACGAGATTTCGACTGGAGCCAGGAGGACAACTTTGAGGTTATTATATCTCCATTTAATGATAAAAGAAATGGATATCTCTTTGTTGTAAATCCAAACGGGGCAAGGGCAGATGCTCAAATTACCAATGAAGGAGAGTATTTCAATATAAACTGGAACGGTGTTTGGGATGCAGCTGCAATAATCAATGAAAAGGGGTGGTGTGCAGAAATTTATATACCATTTTCTACACTTCAGTACCCGGCAAAACAAGAACAGGAGTGGGGGATAAATTTTGAAAGAAATATCCGGAGAAAAAATGAACAGGTTCTATGGCAAGGCTGGGGCAGAAACTACGAACTTGAAACAATTTCACAAGCAGGTATTCTTGCCGGTTTAAAGGACATAAAAGGAAAACTGCGCTGGGAAATTAAGCCATATGCACTGGGAGGCGTTAACTTCTCTACTGAACAAAAAACAGGCTTCCTGGGCAAAGTCGGGCTGGATATAAACAAAAATCTGCTGAGTACTCTTAAGCTTAATTTGACGGTAAACACAGATTTTGCTCAGGTAGAATCGGATAGAATTCAGGTAAATCTCTCAAGGTTTTCTATCAATTACCCGGAAAAAAGAGACTTCTTTCTCGAAGGTGCCGGAAACTACGATTTTTCGTTGGCAAACGGAAATACTTTATTTTATTCAAGGAAAATTGGAATAAGCAATTTTGAACTCTTACCTGTACTTGGCGGCGCAAGAGTATATGGAAAAGTGAGCAAGACCAATATCGGATTCTTATCTTTACAAACGGGATCAAACGATTCAACGCCATCAACAAATTATTCAGTGATTCGGGTTCGCCAGGATATTGGGGCCAGATCCAGCATTGGTTTCATTACAACCTCTACTATTAACGGAAAATCCAGCAATCAGGTATTTGGTATAGATGGTAAATATGTCACCTCAAAATTCCTGAAAAATAAAGATCTTGTCTTTGGAGCTTCTTTTGGAGGTAGCATTACAAAAGACGCAGACAACAGCAAGAATTTGACATACCTTTTATATGCCGAATATCCGAATGATTTGCTGAATATTACACTGGCAACTGCTTCCGTGCAGAAAAACTTTAATCCGGAACTTGGCTTTTTAAGAAGGACAAATTACCGGGAGTACTATGGTTCATTTGAGTTTACTCCGCGTTGGTTTACAAAATATGGAATAAGGCAACTTAGATTTAAACCTTTCGAAATAGATCTGTACTTGAATGACATTACCGGTAAACTTGAAAGCTACGATATGTCATTCAGCCCTTTATCGATTAATTTTAAAAGCGGAGAATGGCTTGAATTCGAGGTTGAGCGAAGTTTTGACAGCCCTCCGGAATCATTTGAGATTAGCGATGATATCACAATTCCGGTAGGAGATTACAAGATGAACAATTTTGAAATTTCGGCAGGAACATTCGATGCAAGAAAAGTTTATATAAGAGCCGGTTATGGTTGGGGCGATTTTTATACAGGTAAAGGCAAATCATTTGGTGTTGAGTGGGGATGGAATATTAACAAGCATATTAATTTAGAAGCAGAATATGGCTTCAACGACCTTGATTTGCCGCAAGGATCTCTTTTTACAAATGAATTAAGTGCAAGAGTTAGGTATGCTTTCAGTACAAAACTAAACATATCCTTGTTTACTCAGTGGAATAGCGAGGAAGATCTGCTCGGTTTTAATTTACGTCTACACTGGATTCCAAAAATTGGGAGTGACTTTTATTTCGTGATAAACCAAAACTATGGTGAAAGACTTCCTTTACGAAGAGTTCAGCAAACGAATGCTGCTGCGAAGCTTGTGTGGCGGTTTGCTTTTTAACGACAAACCTTTACCTGAGTAGCGGTGTATCCCTTAGGACCCCTTTCTACTTCATAATTAACTACATTACCCTCTTTAATCTCTTCCAGCAGATTGTTTGCATGCACGAAGATACTTTCCTGGGTTTCTGAATCTTTAATAAATCCGTAGCCTTTTGAATCGTTGAAAAATGAGACAATACCCTTTCTCACCGGATCCGGATTAAATGTTGAGTCCTGTTTAGGTGTGCTGATTTCAATAGACTCAGATAAAATGATATTTTTCTTTTTGTCCGGATCGGGAGGTGTTGAGCTGATTCCTCCGAATTCATCGACATAAGCAATCATGTCCTCGAAGCTGTTCTTTTTATCGTTCTCCCTGCGGCCAATTTTTTTCTGCTCTTTCTCTTTCCTCTTTTTGTCTTTTTTGTTTTTTACATCTTTCTTTTTCAATGTTTCCTGCGATCTTGCCATAAATACTTTTTAAATTTTAGTTGTTAATGTTTACGTAATAAAAAAGCCTTACTATTTCTGTAAGGCTTTAAAAAATCATATGCTTGTGTATAAAATTGACTATGCTCGTTTTACATTTACTGCATTTAATCCTTTTCTGCCTTCTTCAAGGTCGAAAGTAACTTCGTCGTTCTCTTTGATTTTGTCTTTTAAACCGTTTGAGTGTACAAAATACTCTTTCTGTGAATTTGAGTCTTTAATGAAGCCAAATCCTTTTGTCTCATTAAAAAATTTTACTGTTCCGTTGTTCATTGTATGATATTAATTTAACGACGCAATGTAAGTTAAATTTTTAATATTTCACTATTTTATTATTTTTTTTTATTATTACTAAAAATTTATTGAGATGGAAATGACAGGATACAAGAAAATTGACCCGAAATTTATTGATGAAAATCTTATAAAACTTATTTCTGACGACTGGATGCTTGTTACAGCCGGAAACGAAGAGAAATTTAACACGATGACTGCCAACTGGGCAGGTGTTGGATATCTGTGGAACAGACCAGTGGCGTTTGTTTTTATAAGGCCGGAAAGGTACACATATGAGTTTGTGGAAAAACAGGAGTATTTTTCACTCACTTTTTTTAATGAAAAATATCGGAATGCATTAAATATTTGTGGAACAAAATCCGGAAGAGATTGTAACAAGGTTGCAGAGGCTTCACTAACACCTTGTTTTACAAAAAAAGGAACTCCTTCATTTGAAGAAGCCAGGCTTGTTATTGAATGCAAAAAGCTATATGCAGGAATGTTATCGGAAGCGTCATTCCTAAACAGGCATATTTTTGATACAGTATATGGGCAAAAGGGTAACATTCATAAACTCTACATTGTTGAAATGACTGATGTCTGGTTAAAACTTCAATAAATCGGAGGAGTGATCAATCATTGCACGGGCAACCTGTTTTGCCGGAATTCCTCTATATTTTCTTAATGGTCCAACGAATGTCCATCCAAAAAGCTTCATGAAAATTATTGCGACGTTCTCTCCGAAGCGATACTCTTTTCTGTTTCCCACAAGTAGGGAAGGCCTTACAATTTTTAGATTTCCCCTGTAAATATCCTGCACGCTTCGTTCCATTTCCCCTTTTGTATGCAGATAAAAACTGGAGGATTTTATATTGGCTCCAATTGAAGAGACAACTGCCATATACGGGACGGCCAGTTTTTGGGCAAGAAGAGCAATTTGTTCAGGGATATTAAGATCTACATGCCTGAAATTCTCTTTTGAGCCGGCAGCCTTTATTGTAGTACCAATGCAACAAAAATACTCATCTGCCAAAAGGTTCAGTGCTGTTTCTGAAAGTTTGGAAAAATCGGATATTATGAAAAATTCAAGAGACGGATGTGAGAGAGGAAAAGGCTTTCTTACAACCGCTATCACTTTAGCGTACTCCGGGCGATTTAATAACTCTTTGACAACTTCGCTACCAACGAGACCAGTTGCTCCAAAAACTACAGCAGTTTTAACATCATTTGTTTTCATAACTACAAGATAGCCTTTTTCCTTTTTGCAGTTACATATTTATAGATTTCAAACCATACAATACTTAAAAGTCCGGCGAAGGTACAAATGACAAGTTCCAGAAAACCAATTTTTTCAAATTGAAAGAGATTGATAAGGAAAGGAACATTTAAAATGAGAATTAAAAAGAAAATAGCACCTCCTACAACCCATTTTACAGCTCTGTTTGGTGTAACCAAGATTTTGAAAATGCTGTTTGTCCATGAGCGGTTGGATAAAATAACAGCAATATTTGCAACAATTAGCGTTACGAAAGAGAGTGTTCTTACTGCTTTTTCGGAATATCCGGATTCTAATCCGATGAAATAAACGAGCATACTGATAATTAAGATACCCACACCCTGTGTGCAGCTTAACAAAATCTTTTTCGCTCCGAAGAAGGGCTCTTTTATGTCCTTTGGGGGCCTGGACATCACATTCTTTTCCTCTTTCTCCATTTCGAATATTATTGAACAAGCGGGGTCAATTATTAATTCAAGAAAGACAATATGTACCGGCCAAAGAATAAGAGGCATATCTGCAAACAGAACAGGAATAAGCGAAAGTCCGGCAATTGGAACGTGGATTGCAAAGATATATCCCAGAGCTTTCTGAAGATTGTCAAATATTCTTCTTCCCATTTTTACTGCACCTACTATTGATGCAAAGTTATCGTCCATGAGTACCAGGGAAGAAGCCTCCCTTGCTACATCGGTTCCTTTATCTCCCATTGCAATCCCAATGTTGGAGGCTTTTAGTGCAGGAGCATCATTTACTCCGTCTCCAGTCATAGCAACGATTTCCCCGTTTCTTTTAAGTGCATTTACTATTTTGAGCTTCTGCTCCGGTATAACACGGGCGAAAATATTGACATCTTTAATTTTTTGTGAGAGTTCTTCTTCGGACATGGATATTAATTCAGGGCCGGAAATACAAAGATCCGGATTTTTCAATCCGATCGCTTTTCCGATATTAATTGCTGTTACAGGATAGTCGCCCGTAATCATTATAACCCGGATTCCTGCCCGGTAGCACTCTTTAACGGCCATTGGTACTGTATCTCTTATTGGATCGGAAAGGCCGATTAATCCTACAAATTCAAAATCAAAATCGTGCTGTTCCATGGGAAGATTTTCCTGTTCATGAGTTAGCCTTGCTTTTGCCACGCCTAATACTCTCAAACCGGAATTTGCCATCTCTTCCACGCCGCGCTTATAATGATTTAATCTCTCTTTATTCAGGTGGCAGAGATCAAAAATTGCTTCGGGTGCACCTTTTGCTGCGATCACTTTTTCCTTCGTACCGGTATTTGTAAACACCCTTGACATTGCCATCAGCTCTCTGGACAGAGGATACTCTTTTTCCATGAGCCAGTCTTCATGAACATGTTCGGTATTTTGCAAGTAGCTGTTAAGGGTATTAGTTATTGCCATTTCCATTGGGTCAAATGCATTTGCCTGGCTGGACAAAACGCCATACTCGATTATTTCATGAAAAGGCTCAGGAAAATGATGGTCTTCTACAATTTCAAAAATGTCTTTACCATTATAAAGCTTGGATACTGTCATCTTATTTTGAGTGAGAGTACCTGTTTTATCGGTGCAAAGAACGGTTGCAGAACCAAGGGTTTCAATTGCAGCCGGCTTCCTGGTGAGAACATTTCTTTTGGAAATTCTCCAGGCACCGAGAGCCAGAAATATAGTTAATACAACTGGGAACTCTTCGGGAAGCATGGCCATTGCAAGTGTTATTCCTGCAAGAAATCCGTTGATTAAGTCGCCACGGGTTAAATAATATACTCCAATAACAACGAAGCAGAGTGTTACTCCTATTATTGTAAGGCGTTTGACCAGTGTCCCCATCTCTTTTTTTAGTTGAGTCGGCTCCTCAACAATAGATTCCAGCGCTTTCCCTCTCTTTCCAATTTCTGTGTTCATCGCGGTTGCAGTTACTCTTACAATCCCGTTTCCCTGAACAATCATAGATCCTGAATATACATAGGGTATATCATCTCCTCCCGGAATAAAAGCCTGCTCACCATCTTTAATAATTCTTTTCCTTACAGAAACAGATTCTCCCGTAAGAAGTGATTCATCTGCCATTAAATTTACACAGTCAAGCACCACAGCATCTGCAGGAACACGGTCGCCCTCCTGGAGAATAATAATATCATCTGTTACTACATCTCTGCCGGCGATTCTTATTGTCTTACCTTCTCTTATGACCAGAGCTCTTGGGCTGGCCAGGTCTTTTAACGCATCAAGTGCCTTTTCGGTCTTCTTCTCCTGATAGAATTCAATTCCCATAACAAAGAAAACAAACCCGAGCAGCATGATCCCTTCCTGGATATCGCCCAGCAACATATACAAAGATCCGCAGGCAACCAGAAGAATAAACATGGGTTCTTTAACGACTCCAAATGCAATGTTAAATACATTCTTAGGTTTTGAAGACGGCAATTCATTGTAGCCTTCTTTGGAAATTTTTTGCTCTACCTCTTTATTGGTAAGACCTTGCAAATTCTTGATATCAACTGTTGTATTCATTAAATGTGATAATTAAACAGATTAGCCTGCACTAACTATATTTTCAAAAAAATTATTTATCCTTTAAAACCTTAGACAATATATTTATTAATTGTTCTATTTCGTCCTTATTCAATTTGTTGCCGAATTCTTCTGCAATCCTTTTGTGTGCATAATCATGCATCTGGTTTATAAGTTTACCTTTCTCGGCAAGGTGGATATGTGCGCTGCGCCTGTCTTCGTCGGAACGAATCTTGAATATTAACTCTTTCTCTATCAGCTTGTCTATAGCTACTTTTACGGTAGGTTTTGAAAGTTCCATATAAGACGCAAGTTCGGTAATGTTTGGATTACTCAGCAAGCTGATGGTTTCGAGGTAATGCATTTGGGTGTGAGTGAGATTGGAGAAGTTAAATTGCTCTATGGCAGCTTCCTCCATTTGCCCTATCATGTGGGACAGTTTCAATATTTGCTTTACCAAAATTTCCATGGCGCAAATATAGTTAGTAGAGACTAATTAAAAAAATATTTCTGATTTTTTATAACCGTACTAATTCGGCATATTCCAAAAGCGCTTTATTTTCAATCAGGTTCATGTTATTGTTCCACTCTTCGAAGACGATATCAATTGTATTTATTCCTTTCCTTAAATCCAGTGTATATGAATTTGACCAGCCCCAGTCGTTCCATAAATCCACACCTCTTTGTGGAAATACGAGTGTGCCTGTTACCGCCCCATTAAACAGGAGTGTGCGTATTGCACATTTATTGTCGGTATTCCACGGACCGCTTCCGTTGGCATAGCGCAGCCTGAATAAATATTTGCCGTCCGTATCTGTTACCGCTTTAAGATGAAGGTTTTTATTGACGGATGTTGAAATTTCCGAATATGGTTTTCCGTTTTCTTTAATGTCAATTGTAATTAAATTTTTGACCGGAACAAACATCAAAGGTTCGCTGGTGAAGGATTCCCAACCCAGAGAATCAACAGCGCTTACCTTGTATTCCCCTGAAACGCCGGAATCAATAATCGCATTAAGTTCCTGTGTTTTTAGCGGAAGGTCTCCGTTTATGTACAGCAGATAATAACTGACTCCGGGTACTTTATTCCAGGAAATTTTATTGTTCTCAATTTTGATTTCAGGAGCAGTGAGTGAAAAATGGTTTTTTACAAGTTCAAAATTGGAATCTCCAAACCTCTTATTATCCATTTTAATCTCGATGTCATGCTCTCCATTTATTGCAGAAGGGAGAAAGTTTTGCAAAAGGGGTTTACCATCTAATGTAATTGAGCGAATTTTTCTGCCATATCCCTTTACGGTTATGTTTAGTATCGCTTTGCGGTATTTGAAATTTCGAAGAGTTCGGGTACCCGAAAATACTCTGGGAATTACGGGATTAAACCGGATGCCGTCTACATCGAAATTCATTCCAATGAAAACCCTGTGTACCATTGCAATATTTCCTGCCATACTCCAAAGCATTCTGTCGGAATTGATTTCCGTTCCGTTATAGTCTCCGGTTTGGGCAACAAAATTTTCGTAATTTGTAAGGAAAAAAGCTCCTGCTCTGTAGATTGATGCCAGCCCGTGAACAAGCGCTCTTTCATTTCCTGTTTTCGCTGCAGCAAGATTCCAGTACGACTGGACAAAAGGCCATATGGCATTGTTGTGATATGGGGGAATACCCGGGATTTGGGGATATATGCATGTTGTTCCAAACGAAGTGACCGGAGATTTCTCGAAAATGGAAACAGCCTTGTTTATATCTGCAATATCAAAAAGGACAGAAAGAGATTCCCCCAGTGCTTCAAATCGCGGAGATATATTCAGATACTCTCTTCCATAAAGGTATTGTCCGTAAAAGCCACGCTCTGCAATCCAAAAGTGTTTATTTATATCACTCTTGATAGCTGCAGACCGCTCCAGATATACTTCGCCCTCTTCTTCGAGAATACGGGAAATGAGTTCAATAATTTTATTTGCCTGATAATGCAATGCATTTGTGCCAAGGTTTTCAGAAGTATATATGTCTGCATTAGACATCCATTTCGGATATGTCTGTTCTCTCCAGTCGAGGAAAGACGATTCGCCCCGGTACAATCCGGTTTGAGGGTTGTAAAGGGTTTTATAATCGTCATCCAGTGTGTTTTTGATAATCGGATAGATTTGCCGGAGCCAAGCCTCGTCGCCGGTTACCTTGTAAATTTCCCAGGCAGCAATTACCCATACGATTCTGTCGGAC
>DOSU01000088.1:11153-26610 GCA_003513895.1 Rikenellaceae bacterium | reverse complement strand
AACGAGCGCGAAGCGGGTAAATCCGGTGCATCGGACTTCCTGCCTCTTCCCATCCGTATGAAATTGTACTCTGGGGCATCTGTTTTTCAGCTCAGCGAGCTTTAGCAGGTAAATGCGGTGCATAGCCCATGCAGGCAAATACACAATCAAAAGAAAAAGGGAAAATATAAGAAAGAAAAAAGTCAGCTGAAATATTCAACTGACTTCTTTTTTGAGGTACCAAGCAGATTCGAACTGCTGTACACGGTTTTGCAGACCGCTGCCTAACCACTCGGCCATGGTACCGGTTAGGGGATGCAAATGTATGCAATATTTTTAATCCGGCAAAATTCGAGTATTGGCAACTGCACTCTTTTGCTTCAAATTGCTAATGAGAATTCCACCGATTATCAGAAAAAGACCAACAATTGTAAGCACGCCAATTTTTTCTCCAAGAATGAAATGAATCAGAAGAAGGGAGAGCAGCGGAGACAGGTATATCAACTGAGTTAGAGTTACCCTGTTTGTAGCCAGTTTCAGAGCTTTGCTCCACAAAATGAATGTGATTCCCATCTCAAACATCCCGGCGTAGATTCCGGCCAGCAGAGGCTTTAACGGGGGAAACTCCATAGGGGTAAATAAGGACACAACAATAAGATAAATTGTACCAAAAAGAAAACTCACGAAAAGTTCAATTACGGAATCCTGCTTTTCATTGATTTTAAGCAGCCAGTATGTTGCCCATATTATTGTGCTGGCAATTATGAGACCCAGTCCGAATACAGATAGCTGTCCAGAGACATCAGCGGAGTTGTTCAAAGAGAGCATTATGATTCCCGAAAAGCTCACCAAAACTCCAACTACCTGATTAAAGTGCAACTTCTGCTTTAAAAAAATTGCCATTAAAATCATTAAAACAATTTGCCACGAAAAGTTAAGCGGTTGTGCAATCTGGGCCGGAAGCAGAGAGTATCCTTTAAACAGAATGAGATAATATATAAAAGGGTTCATAAATCCCTGCCATGCTCCTCTGTAGATTGTGCTTCTGGACATGAGGGATTCTCTGAGCAAAATCAATTTTTTAGTTCTTACAAGTTCTATGAAGCAAACAATCAAAGCTGTTGAGGAGGCAATCAAAAGGAGTTGCAGGTTACTTATTTCGTTTAGCGCAATTTTGAATGCAGTGGCTACCGTGGCCCAGAAAAAGACAACAAAGCCAGCCATTATCAATGCCTTTGACTGATTTTTCATTTTCCTGTCCTGTATAAATGATCTGCCTGCTGCAATACTTTTTGCCTTAAAAGTGGATGCAGCTCCTCACATGTAGAAAGATACTCATTAACTTCATTTTTTGCCTCGTGAGAATTGTGCCCTCCAAGAAGCGCTCTTAACCAGTTCCGCGGGAAGAAGATGTCTCCGGTTTTTTGAATCACGGGCAAAATTTTAAGACCGGGTTTTAAATACTTCAAAGACTCTTTTTCTCTAAGATAGTGATTAAGATACCCAAGAGCAGATGCAGCCCAGGGTTCGACAGCTCTATTCTCTTCACTAAGCAGAGAGTTGAACACTGAGTCCCTTACTGCACCATCCGGAGATGTTGCCGGAAAAATAAATGAAAACTCCCTCTTTCGATCGGCATTTGTAATCCTGCCGAGTTGCTTATCGAATATGACCTTGTGTTTTTCCGGAAAACGAATGCCAATTTCGTATGCCATTCTCATAAGATCCTTTTCGCTTAGGTTAAGAGATTTAAACTTTGAAGGGTCGTCCCAGATTTTGAAAATTTTCATTGCACATTCAGGTGAATCCGAAATCTCTGATATAGCACGGAATGCAATTGTTTTGTGATCGCTTTTTTGTGATTTTTCCAATACCTGCCAGAATCCATTTTCGAGCTCTTCATAAGCGCCTTCCTGCGAAAGATATGTTATGTAACAGCCTGTAATATAACCGGATGCTCTTGCAAAAAGCAGAGTATTATCCTCATTCTGTATATAATTAATCATAGAGGATACAAAGTTCCCGGGAGGAATGCTGCCAGAAATCATATTTTCATACAAAGAAATTAAAAGAGAAGCTCTTGTTACCTCGTTGTCTATAATTGATTTTCCACTTAAAGAGGTAACAGAAGGGTTATAATTTTCAAATTCGTTAAGCAAAAACTGTGAAGCATTGGAGTCCAGAACAAAAAGTCCATATCCCCTGCCATCGACATTTGGAATTACGACTTTTTTTCCGTCATCTTTTGCGATTATAGAATTAAATTCCTGCTCCCATTTAACTCCCCGGCCAAACGGGTCGGACTGCACCCATACAACAGAATCTTCAATAATTGAAGAGTTGTACACAGGAGCTCCCCTCTCCTTTACCCAGGCAGTGCTCCATGTGTTCAAATCCTCACTGCTCAACTCGTCAAGAATTTCAATAAGATTATCCCAGTTTGCATTTGAGTATGCATATTTCTTAAGGTAATCCTGAATTCCCCTTCGGAAACTCTCTTCTCCCACTCTTTTAACAAGCATTTCCATTACAATCGGCGCTTTGTTGTAAATAATATTGCCATAAACAAGGCCTGCATTGTTCAAGTTATCGAGTTCCTGTTGAATCGAGTTCGAGCCGGCTGTCCTGTCTTCGGAATATGACGCAGGATAGTAAGTATTTATAAAGCTGAGTCTGTGGTTCACTTCCGGATAAAGCGGAGTGACTATTTGTGAGGCAAACCAGTTTGCAAACACCTCTTTTGTCCACACATCGTCGAACCATTCCATGGTCACAAAATCGCCAAACCACATATGTGCTGTTTCATGAGCAATGAGTTTGGCTCTGTCGAGCCGCTCCTGAATTGTTGCATTTTTTTCGATAAACATGGTTCTGTCGGAATAGAGAGTTGCTCCCATATGTTCCATTCCGCCGTACTGAAATCCTGGAATTATTATAACATCATACTTGGTAAACGGATATTTTATTGATGTATACTCTTCCAGCCATTTAAGCGAAGAGAATATCTGATCGAAAATTACTCCGCACTGGCCCACCCTTTCCGGGTCGCTCTCCCTGTGAAAAATGGAAATTGATCTTCCCTCCCTCTCCTGAGTGATTTTGAACATTTTACCGGCCACAAAAGAGAACAGATATGTCGATATCGGTTCCGTTTCGGTGAACCTGAGTTTAACCCTGTTCCCGGAAAGATTCTCCGTACTCAAAACGTTTCCGTTTGCAACCCCTTCCCAACCGGCGGGAACATCAAGAGAGAGGCTGAATCTGGCTTTTATGTCGGGCTGGTCAAAACAGGGAAACAGTGTCCTGGCGCGATCCGGCACAAGCAGTGTATAGAGCAAATCGTCCCTCCTGTTTAGAGACTGATCGCCGGCAGTGAACTCAATTTCGATTGAGTTTTCACCTTTTTTTATGCTGGAGGCAGATATAACTATATGTTCGTTGATAAGCTCATATTCTGCAATTTTCCCGTTTGCTATTATTGATTTAACAGGAGAGATTGAATCATGCCGGAAATCGAGGATAACCGGTTCTCTTTTATTGAGTTTGAAATCAATTTTCGCCTTTGCCGGAACGATGGAGTCTCTTTCGGCAGGAATGGAAAAATGAAGGGTGTATCTTAATTCGGAGATAGATTTTACTCTTTCTGCAGCCATTTTTTTGCTTACTCCGCTTTCGGGAATTTCAGTGGATGTTCTGCAACCTGTGAGCAAAAAGAATAGGAGTAACAGGATAAGTTTTCCGGATATTTTGAAGTTATACATCAATTTACGGCTACGGGCATAATTACTGAACTTATCCATAACTAAAATCATTAAGTACATTACCAAAGTAAAGGCTACCAGAAATACTCGGAAGAGATCATCTTTTCGAGATAATGCTTATCTGTCTCGTCAAATGTATTAAGAGCGGATGAATCTATGTCAAGAACTGCAACCACCTTACTGTCGCGGATTACCGGAACAACTATTTCCGAACGAGAAGCCGAACTGCAGGCTATGTGGCCGGGAAACTTTTCTACATCAGGAACGACAATTGTTTTGCCCTCTTTCCATGATGTTCCGCAAACCCCTCTGCCATATGCAATCCTTGTACACGCAACCGGTCCCTGAAACGGACCCAGAATGAGTGTGCTTCCGTGTAAATTTGTATCCGGTTTAACAATATAAAAACCAACCCACCAAAAACCAAAAGCCTCTTTTAGCGCTGCCGATGTATTTGCAAGGTTGGCTATAAGGTCACTCTCTCCCTCTATAAGTGACTCAATTTGAGGAATAAGCGATTTGTAAATTTCGGATTTGCTGCCTTTTGGTATGTCCAGATTTTCCATTATCCCAAAGATTATTTATTCTTATGAGCAAAGATATAAAAAGGGACTGTTATTCAACATACAGAACAAGACCCTTTAGGTACTCCCCTTCGGGATGATAAATATTTACAGGATGATCGGCAGGCTGAGTAAGGCGGTGAAGAATTCTCACATTACGACCTGTTTGAGCAGCAGCAGAGAAAATTGTCTGGGCAAATGCAGTTTTATCTACAACCTGAGAACAACTGTATGTAAAGATTATTCCTCCCGGGGCAATTTTTTCTATTGCTGCTGCATTCAATCTCTGATACGCCCTTAAAGCATTTGAGAGAGCTCCCCTGTGTTTTGCAAATGCAGGAGGATCAACTATCATAAGGTCATAGACATCGTCTTTGGAATTTTTCAAAAACTCAATTGCATCGGTGCAGAAGGAATTTGCGGGAGTCTCTTTTGGAAACAGAGAGGCATTCCTGTTTATTTCCATATTGATGTTAAGCAAATCTATCGCTTTCTGAGAACTGTCTACAGAATCTGCACTTTTTGCACCTCCTGCGAGTGCATAAAGGGAAAATCCTCCGGTATAACAAAAAAGATTAAGTACTCGCCTTCCCTGAGAATATCTTCTCACAAGCTGACGGTTGTCCCTTTGGTCAAGAAAAAATCCTGTCTTTTGCCCTCCTTCCCAATCCACAGAAAAACTTATTCCGTTTTCAAGAATTATAGGATTATCGGGCGAAGAACCATAAATATATCCGTCCAAAAGTTCGAGCCCTGCTTTGTAAGGAGCAGTTGTTTCGCTTTTGTCGTAAATGGAAGTGAGCTTAGGTCCGAATATCTTTTTAAGAGTTTCGGCAATTATTCCTCTTGAAAGAAACATTCCTGCAGAATGAGTCTGAACGACTGCCGCGTTATTGTAAATATCAATGATAAGTCCCGGGAGAGAGTCTCCTTCGCCATGGACGAGCCTGTACGCATTAGTCAGACCTGCTGTAATTCCCAGCGACTTTCTAAGAGTATATGCTGCATCAATTTTTTTATGCCAGAAACCCGGAGTAAAGTCTTCCTCACCAAAAGTGAGCATTCTCACGCTTATAGAGCCTGTTTGATAGTGCCCGAATCCCAGCCGTTCTCCGTTTGAAGATAAAACTTCCACAATATCTCCCTCTTCAATCTTACCTTCAGTCTTATGAATTCCGCCGGAAAATATCCATGGGTGGAATCTCCTTATAGATTCCTCTCTTCCCCTGCTCATTATAATCCTACCCATTTGGCTCATTTTATGTACAATTACGATTTGATGTTTACAACCGGAGTGCTTAAAAGCTTTAAATACATTTGCTGACAAACCCATGCGTCAATTGCGGCATAGTTGATTTGCCCGGGAGAAAGCTCGTCCGCTTCCCAGTTTGAAAGTTGCTGCGATTTTGATACTCTAACTCCAAGAATAATGGCAGCCATCTTTCTAACACTTTTTTCTGAAATCCCCCAGTTCATCCCAACATGCTGCAAATCGACGAACCCTTTGGGAATAAAAGCAGTATATCTTAGAAGACCTCTTAAGTCCTCATTTACAGCTGCTCCAACCTTAATTATCTTCTTTGTGGACAGAATTTCACACAACGATTCAGGCATTCCTAATGATGTAAGGCGGAATATAAATGCCTTGTCCGGTCCTGAAAGCTGCAGAAGTGCAACTCCGTTTCTTTTTGAGTTTGCCTGAAAAACAGGTTTTGTTTCTGTATCAAAACCAATAATTTTATGATTGCCAAGATATTCAATTGCTAAATCATAGTCGTGGCCTAACGTGTCAATAACACGTATCTCTCCGTGAAACTCTGCCTGCTTTAGCTTTTCAATCTCTTCGGGCGAGATTTTAGGATTAAAAATCATTCTCCATTGAATTATTAATGAGCTCAAATGTGAGAGGAAGTCTCTCTTTGATTCTGTTTAAATTATCGGAATTAATGTTCTTATTACTAAACTGCTCAACAGCAAAGCTTTTATCTGTGCTTCCAGTCTCTCTCCCATACTTAAACTCATATTTCAAATTACCGTTATTGTCGGTTTTAGAACTGTCAAGACCTGCTGCAGGAACTGAAATATAACCAACCAGTCTTTGTCCGGCAAAACCGGCAGAGAGTAGATTTGCGCTTCTTAGCTCCATGTAGGTTTGCCTTGCAACAAATTTAGCGGGGTCTATGAAGTTTATTTCGGGTGAAATTAAATCCCTGTAAGGAAAAATTCCGTCTTTACTGTAATTTCTCAACTCTTCAATTACTGTTTTGAGAGTATCAGTAAAATATGGATAGTGTGTACAACCAAGAATAATATTGCTGAGTTTTACACCTGCATTTCTTTGCCTGAGCTTTTCTATAAGATTCACCAAATGTAATCTGGCATAGTTTCCCGGAGAATTAAGCTGAATATTTGAATATTTTCCATTGGATTCAGATATTAACAAAGCGTTGTTTTTTCTGTCAAAATTGTACACATCCATTAGCGCTGTGTTTATCGAAAGTGAATCTGTACCAATTTTTGGTCCTTTATAAACATCCCGCGGTGCTGTTGCTTTTCTGTCTATGAAACTGGACTCAGAATCCACTGCTTCCGCGAAACCAAGACCGGGCTGGTTTACAATTTCAAGCTTATTTAAAAATCCCTTTTCTTTTAGTGTGGTTCTTATTGTTCTGTCGTAGCTGCCGGATGAAATTGTGCCTATGGTTGCCATAACTCCCACTGCGCTGCCTTCATTAAAAGATATCTCCTGTGCCAGAGCATTTGCGCCTGCGTTGATAACTCCGATAACAGATATGCCGGTATTGCTTTTATCCAGCAGATACTGAATGTCTCCAAGCCCATATGCTGTTGCGGTATTGCATGCAATTACCAAAATTTTTGATTTGTTTTGCCCGGAAGTAAGATAGAGGGCGTCTTTTACAACAAGTTCTCTCAGATAATCTCCTTTTCCTTCTGAATTGTATACTCCGTAAGGCATGTTTGCCTGATCGGCCAGAAACACAAATTTTTCTCCCTCAAAATCAGGCCTGCCATCGGGCGATGGTTCTCCGGTTTTATTATTAAAATCGTCAAGTGCAAGGAAAGCCTCCATAACAGTTAGCCCTCCTGTTCCAGAGTCGAACATTCCAATGGGAAGAGTATCCCGGGACGATGGATATATTGCATAATTTGCAAAATATGGCGATGTGCTGTCGCCTGTTGCCTGTTCAATTATTGAAGGATGATCTGATATAACAGACTCGTTCCTTCCTGAACAACTCCAGAAAAGGGTTACAATAAAGAGCATTACAAATGCGCCTCTACTTGTAGTAAATAAATTTTCCATATTCTGTTTCTAAAATTACTTCCGGTTTTTTGGAAGAGACAACCCTTCCTATTACTCTGGCATCAACTCCAAACTTTTGAGAAATTTCAATAATATGCCCGGCATCCTCTTCCGGCAAATAGATTTCCATACGATGCCCCATGTTAAATACTTTATACATCTCTTCCCAAGCGCTGTTGGACTCTTTTTGAATTGTTCTGAAAAGCGGAGGAACAGGAAACATGTTGTCTTTAACGATCTGAAATTTATCTATAAAATTCAGAATTTTTGTTTGCGAACCTCCCGTACAGTGAATCATTCCATGAATCCTGTCGCGGTATTTTTCAAGTATTGCTTTAATCACAGGAGCATATGTTCTTGTTGGAGACAGGACAAGTTTTCCGTATGTGATTCCGGATTCAGGTTCAATATCCAGCAGAGACTTTGTCCCTGTATATGCCAGATCTTTTGGTATCTGATTGTTGTATGTTTCGGGGTACTTTTGCCCAATGTATGAAGAAAAAATATCATGTCTTGCCGAAGTAAGTCCGTTGCTTCCCATACCGCCGTTATACTCATCTTCGTATATTGACTTTCCATAAGAACAAAGTCCAACTATTACATCTCCTGCTTCAATTTTTGCATTGTCTATAACATCTTTGCGTTTTAATCTGGCTACTACAGTGGAGTCTACAATAACTGTACGGACCAGATCACCTACATCTGCTGTTTCTCCACCGGTAAGACGAATATTTATTCCAAAAGATGCCATTTTCTCAACAAACTCCCTTGATCCGTCAATTATCCGAGATATTACCTCTCCCGGAATTCTGTGTTTGTTCCTGCCGATAGTTGAGGAGAGAAGCACATTGTTTACCGCGCCTACACAAAGAAGGTCATCTGTATTCATTACAATTGCATCCTGCGCTATTCCGTTCCACACACTCATGTCGCCGGTTTCTTTCCAGTATGCATATGCAAGCGAAGACTTCGTTCCTGCGCCATCTGCATGCATCACGAGACAATATCCGGGATCACCTGAGAGATAATCGGGAACTATTTTACAAAAAGCTTTTGGAAACAATCCCTTGTCTGCCTTCTCAATTGCTTTGTGAACATCTGCCTTGGAGGAAGAAACTCCTCTTCCGGCATACCTCTGTGCATCTGTGTCTTTAAGAGCCATATAAGTAATTTTATAATTTCTGTTAGCGCCAGAACATAAGTTCCCGGTATTTTGGAAGTGGCCATAATTCATCGTCAACGACCATTTCAAGTTTATCTGCAACTACTCTCATTTTTTCCATATAAGGAAGAACAGTACTTGAATATGCCTGCGCTCTTTCCGAATAGCTTTCGATTATATTGGCTTCCTTTCTTGCTTCAATAAGCAAGTGAAAATCGGCTCTTAGATTTTCAATGTAGCCGGAAATTTTTCTTATTGCAATAAGTTGTCTTTCGGACATAACCTTATATTCATCTGGGCCGAATAACTCTTTTATCCCGACTACATTCTGGATGAGTGAATTCTGGAACTTGATTGCTGTAGGTATTATGTGGTTTACAGTCAAATCTCCCAGAACCCTGGCCTCAATTTGCAATTTTTTGAGGTAAATTTCATTCATCACCTCATATCTTGCATCCACCTCTCTTTCTGTGAGGACATCTGTATCTTTCATGAGCTTAAGTGTGCTTTTTTCGACAAAAGCCTTAAAAGCTTGAGGGACATCCGAAATTCCTCTTAAACCTCTTCTCTTTGCCTCTTCCTGCCACTCTTTGCTGTAACCATTGCCTTCAAAACGAATAGCTTTGGACTCGACAATAAATTCCCTTATCGTATCCAGCAAAGCTGCATTCTGGGTTGCTCCTCCTTTGATTCTGGTTTGGACCAGTGCCGAGAAACGAGTAATTTGCTGTGCAACAGCTGCATTTAAAACGAAAAGCGTGGAGGCTACATTTACCGATGAACCAACTGCCCTGAATTCAAAACGGTTACCTGTAAATGCAAATGGAGATGTTCTGTTTCTGTCTGTGTTGTCTGGAAGAATTTGAGGAATCTTACCAACAATATTCAGTCTTTTATTTATTTGTTCTCCATCCTTACCCGAACCTCCGGCAAACTCTTCAATAGAGTCAAGTATAGAAGAGAGCGTTCTGCCGACAAATACACTCATAACTGCGGGTGGAGCTTCTCCTCCGCCAAGCCTGTAGGAGTTATTTAATGATGCAACACTGGCCATAAGAAGATGGTGGTGCTCATATACTGCCCTTATAATAGACACGAAGAAGCTCAGAAACTGAAGATTTGTTCCGGGTGTTATTCCGGGAGAGAGCAGGTTCACTCCCCTGTTTGTAACCAGAGAATAGTTGCAGTGTTTACCGGAACCATTGACTCCGGCAAAAGGCTTTTCGTGAAAGATTGCTTTAAGTTTGTGTCTTTTGGCAATCTTTCTCATAAGTATCATCATCATGAGGTTCTGATCAACCGAAAGGTTTGCCTCATTGAAGTAAGGAGCAAACTCGAACTGGTTTGGAGCAACTTCATTATGACGGGTTTTGAGAACAACCCCTAGCTTGTATGCTTCTGTTTCAAAATCCTTCATGTAGTTCATTACCCTTGAAGGTATCGCTCCAAAATAATGGTCTTCCAGTTGCTGGTCTTTCGCTGCAGTATGACCGATTAGTGTTCTGTTGCATAGCATCAGGTCGGGGCGGGCTCTGTAAAGTGCTTCGTCTACAAGGAAATATTCCTGTTCGATTCCCAGCATAACATTTACCCTTTTAACGGCAGGGTCAAAAAGCGAAGCAAGTTCTACTGCCGCTTTATCAAGCGCCTGAAGCGATTTAAGATGTGGAGTCTTCTGGTCGAGCGATTCCCCGGTGTATGAAACAAACACAGTTGGAATACAAAGCGTCTGGTCAATTATGAATGCAGGGGAAGTAGGGTCCCAGGCAGTATAACCTCGAGCCTCAAATGTATTTCGCAAGCCTCCGTGAGGAAAACTAGAAGCATCGGGCTCTTGCTGAACAAGGGCATCTCCCTTGAAATTTTCAAATACTCCTCCGTTTTTTGAGGGGTCTACAAATGCCTCATGCTTTTCGGCTGTAGCATCTGTAAGAGGATGGAACCAGTGTGTATAGTGAGTTGCTCCCCTCTCCACTGCCCATGCCTTCATTCCGGAAGCAATCTGATTAGCTATCTGCCTGTCTATTCTGGCACCTTCATTAATTGCCGATTGCACAGCATCAAACGCCTCTGCCGAGAGGTACCTTCTCATCTTTTCAACATCAAAAACATTCTGACCAAAAAACTCAGATACAGGTTGGTTTTCAACAAAAAATCTCTCTGGTTTGTGTGACGCGAACTCATCAAGAGCTCTTTTTCTGAAACTGCTCATAGGTATTTATGTTTTAATCGGGCAAATGTAACTAAATTTTAAATACCGAGAGCTCAAATTTAGTACATTTGCATATAACCTAAATAAATCAAATAAATGAAACAGGCCATAACTCTTCTGATATTTCTTTCTGCCATCTTTTCTACCGGCCGGGCCGGAGCCAAAGAAAACAATATTCAAAAATACATCAACACTTTAAAGCAGGATACTTTGTATACTAATGCCGCTGTGAGTATCATGGTCATGGATGAAAAATGGCGCACTGTGGCATCGTGGAATCCGGATATGCCTCTTCTTACTGCCTCCACAATGAAGACAATTTCTACAGGGCTGGCCTTAAAGATTCTAGGTCCGAATTACAGATTCACAACTAAAATCGGGTATACCGGATTTATTAAAGATGGAGTTCTAAACGGCGATTTGTACATAATCGGAGGAGGAGATCCAACCCTTGGTTCCCGCGACACAGTAGCATATTCTATTGATTCAATTTTTGGCATTTGGGCAAATGCTGTAAAAATGTCCGGAATTAAAACAATCAATGGCAATATTATTGGAGATGAACGTTTTTTTGAAAATGAAATAATTCCGGAGAGCTGGGCTATCAGCAATTTGGGACCAACTTTTGGAAGCGGTCCATCCGGGCTTTCGTTTATGGAAAACACACAGGATTTTAAGTTTGTGCATTCCGGCAATGAGGGAGATGAAGTAAGAATTGAAAGAATTTATCCTATTGTTCCGGGTATGTTGATTGAGAACAAAATGAAAGTAGCTCCTGCTAAATCGAGGAACAGAAGTTCTTACTATACTACGGATCTGGCAAGGGTGATTAAATTTTCCGGTTCACTTCCGCTGGAAAGGGATACTGTTGAATTTTCGGGATCAAATAAATTTCCGGGTGTAGCATGTGCAGAAGAGTTCAGAAAGTTTCTTATTTCACAAAATATATACTGCAATTCACTTTCCTACGATTCGAGAAGCTATGATGTAGCCTCTTTAGACAGAATTAATGTAATCGGGCACACCCAGTCTCCGGCGCTGGCATCGATTATTAATGTAACAAACCGCATCAGTAATAACTTTTACGCCGAAACCCTTTTCAAAACTATTGGAAAAACCATTACCGGAACAGGGTCCTACGACTCTTCGAGAGTTGCTGTTCTTAAACTATTTAAAGAAATGGGACTTGCCTCAAGAGGGTACACTCAAACCGACGGAAGCGGTCTTTCAAGACAGAACTACGTGTCAGCAAGATTTTTCTGTAAATATTTCACTTTAATGAAAGAAAGCAATACCTTTGAATACTTTTTTGAAAGTTTAGCCAAGCCGGGTGGTCCGGGAACTTTAAAAAATGTTCTTGCCGATGTTGAACCTTCAGTTAAATCGAGATTGCACGCCAAGAGCGGTTCGCTTTCGAGTGTGAGATGTTATGCCGGTTATGTAGAAAGAGGAGACGGCAAAATGTATACTTTTGCAATTCTCGTGAACAATTTTTCTGCAAGGACTGCACAAATGCAAACAGGAATTGAGGGATTCATGAAAGAGATGTTAAAATAGAAATTGAAACATAAATAAACATTATAAATTAAACATTACAGAGATGCTTACACTATCGAAAAAGGCAAACACAATGCCTGCTTCTCCTATCAGAAAACTCGTTCCATATGCCGAAGCTGCAAAAAAGAGAGGAGTAAAAGTTTATCACCTTAACATTGGCCAGCCGGATATTGCTTCTCCAAAAGAGGCTCTTGACGCTGTAATAAATGCAAGGCCGGAGCTCATTCCTTATCCTCACTCTGCCGGCATTGAATCATACAGGGAGGGTCTTGCCAAATACTATCAGGGAATAAACATCGATGTTACAGCCGATCAAATAAACATAACAACCGGTGGCAGCGAAGCGCTTCAGATAGCTCTCGCAATCACTTGTAATCCGGACGACGAAGTTATTGTAATGGAACCCTTCTATACAAATTACAACTCGTTTGCCCTCCAGAATGATGTTATTTTAAAGCCTGTTGCAACAACAATTGAAAAAGGCTTTGCACTTCCGGATATGGAAGAGATAGAAAAACGCATTACACCTAAAACCAAAGGGATTATTATCTGCAATCCCGGAAATCCAACCGGAACATTGTATTCAAAAGAATCTCTGGTAAAACTCGGAGAGATTGCTCTTAAACATCAGATATTTATCTATTCCGACGAAGTTTACAGAGAATTCTGTTACACCGACGAACCGCATTTTTCATGCATGCACCTGAAAGGTCTTGAGCAAAACGTAATCCTTCTCGACTCGGTTTCCAAACGTTACAGCCTTTGCGGCGTGAGAATCGGAGCAATCGTTTCCAAAAATAAAGAGGTGATGAAAGCCGTTCTTAAATATGCTCAGGCAAGACTTTGTTCTCCTGCATATGGCCAGATAGCTGCAGAAGGAGCTTTGAACACTCCTAAGGAGTATTTCCAGGCAGTACGTTCGGAATACATTCAGCGCAGAGACTTCACAATTGAAGCCCTAAACAAGATGGAGGGCGTATTCAGTCCAAAACCGATGGGTGCATTTTACACAATAGCAAAACTTCCGGTAGACGACAGCGATAAGTTTGCTCAGTGGTTGCTTGAAGATTTCCAATATGAAAAACAAACCGTTATGGTTGCCCCTGCTGCAGGATTCTATGCTACTCCTGGTAAAGGCACAAAAGAAGTACGTATAGCATACGTTCTCAAAATTGATGACCTAAAAGCTGCTATGAAGTGTCTTGAAGTTGCACTGAAGCAATATCCGGGACGCACAATCTAAACATAATAAGTACATACAGAGGCTTTCCCGCTGAATACCGTTCGGNNGGGGGTTGCGGAACGCCTCCCTTCGGTCGTTGAACGGTCCTCACCCTTTTTCCGAAAAACCCTTCAGAAAATAAGCTAAAAAACAGATGTTGCTGATAGTGAGCTTTTCCATAGCACAAAACAATTGAGACAGTTCTTTTAAAAACAGAGTCTTTCCCGCTGAATACCGTTCGGACCAGAAGCAGAGTGGATTTTAATCCGTGTCTCTTCCTGAAATAGGTTGACTGAACAAGGAGAGTTTTTTGTTTCGTTAAGCATCTAATTATTAATTAGTTACTCAGAAGACGCAGAGATATTCTCTGCGTCTTCTTAGCATATAGTTGATAAATAGGTTATTAGACAACGACTTATCGAAGTGCCAAAACAACGCCAGGACGGGACATATCTTAAGTTTTAAGATTGTGATAATTTATTGCAAAATATGTGAATATTGCCATTGCAAAAATAAATAATGATACCACAATATAAAGGGCGTATTTGTTTTTTATCACCAAAGAAGAGAGCATACCAAGAGAAATACAGAGGCTACGAGTGCAGAATAGGGGTTTTTTGAAAATGTAAAAATTGAACAAATTCCAATTAAGATTGCAAGAATAAAGGTGGCTTTTCTCATTATAGAATTATTATTTATCATTATTCACAACTGGTTTTGAGTCTCATTATCTATTAATAATGCTGTTGGACCTATTATGTTTGCATAAGTTATAATACCATCATGATATTCACTTATTAAATAGCCAAATTCTATTTTCGTGAGAGTATTTTTCTATTCCCTCAAATTTATTGATATAAGAAGATTATTTTGCATACAGAATGCTTACAAAATGCTGATAATGAAAGAGATTTTAAAACATATGGGTTATTGGGATGACTAACAAACAATGATAGCTTTTGTTTTGCGACTATTGGTATCAATACACAAAAAAGGCCAACCTTGTAGGGTCAGCCTGTTTGAAAGTGTATTGTATACGGACTAGAAACGATCTTCAGAAGATACTGTCAATTTTTTGCGTCCGCGACGACGACGAGCTGCTAATACGCGACGCCCGTTAGGTGTTGACATGCGCTCGCGGAACCCGTGTTTGTTGCGACGCTTGCGTAATGATGGTTGAAAAGTGCGTTTCATGATATATTTAACTTATTATTTGTTTCGCAAAATGGAGTGCAAAGATATATAAAATGTTTTTAATCGCAAATATTATGCTACCGTTTTATATATAAAATACTTTTTTCTTCGAAATAGGGCTCTTTGAACCAGTCGGAAATTTCAAATTTGCCAATCTTTTCCGGGGCAATTTTAAGAAGAGCCTGAGCCTCCGAAATTTCATCAAGTAGTTCACCTCCTTTAAGATACAGCACTCCTCTTTTCACTCCTCCCTTTTCGCCCTTCTCTATTATGTTCCATACCCAGGGTAAAAACTTTTTTAATTCGGCGACTGCCCTTGAAACAACAAAATCAAATTTACCATCTATTTCTTCTGCACGCACTTGCGCTGCCTTCACATTCTTAAGTCCGAGAGATGCCGCTACCTCTTTTACAACGGTAATTTTTTTTAGGGTTGAATCGCAAAGATAAAAAGAGACATCCGGAAACAATATGGCAAGAGG
>DOSU01000088.1:2219-11011 GCA_003513895.1 Rikenellaceae bacterium | reverse complement strand
TTATGAGTTTAGCGATTGCCATTGAATGCAATACATGATGAAGATAAAGATTCTCAATATCTTTCCTTGAAATGACATTGATTTTTGAGTTCCAGTCGCTGTATAGCGGATAAAGAGCAGATATCTTTCTCTTCTGGGATTCTGTGAGATCAGGAAAGTATGTATAGATTAAATTTTCCATCTTTAATTAGGTGTTCTTTTGCCCTTCTTATACGGGTCTTAATTGTTCCAAGGGGCAAATT
Organism: Rikenellaceae bacterium; assembly: GCA_003513895.1. Lineage (GTDB taxonomy): Bacteria > Bacteroidota > Bacteroidia > Bacteroidales > UBA932 > Bact-08. Next base: position 10,769 of record DOSU01000088.1, on the reverse strand, counting down.
TAACTCTTTTGCAATCTCTTCATAGGCATATTCATGAAGAAATCTCAATTCTGCCACTTCTCTGTACAGCTCCGGCAACTTTTCGATGTGTTTTTTGAGTTTGTCAATTTCCTGCTCAAATATATAGTGTTCTTCTGGACTTGGCACTGTCGATGATCTTCCTCCGGGATCATCGGAATTTTTTATTGTCTCTATAGATCTTACATTGAGCCTCTGCTTCCGTAAAAAATCTATGCTGCAGTTCTTTGCTATTGTGTATATCCATGTGGAAAATGCAAATTTTGAATCATAGCTTTGAATCATGCCGAAAGCCTTTTCAAAGGTCTCCTGAGAGATATCCTGGACATCGTCGCTGTTTGGCACAAAAAGCATAATGTACTTTTTTACCCTCTCCTCGTAGCGGGACACAATTGCGGAAAAGGCCTTCTCTTTGTTTTGAAGAGCCTGTTCCACAAGTGACTTGTCGGAACTTTTTTTAATGTGCTTCGAGCCAGTTTTCTCCATATTGACATTCAACGGTTAACGGAACAGAAAGTTTAGCAACCGATTCCATTTCGTTCTTTACAATTGCAGATAATAACTCAATTTCTGATGGCAGGACATCAAAGACAAGTTCGTCATGCACCTGAAGCACCATTTTGCTTTTAATCCCCTCTTTTTTCATCCGGTCAAACAAATGCACCATCGCAATTTTAATTACATCTGCGGCACTTCCCTGAATTGGCGCATTAACTGCATTTCTTTCGGCAAGGCCTCTTACAATCTGATTCTTGGAATTTATGTCCGGGAGATACCTTTTTCTGCCGTAAATAGTCGAAACAAATCCGTTTTTCCTTGCCAGTTCAATCATTTCGGAGATATAGTTTTTTACTCCGGGGTAATTTCTGAAATAGTCTTCAATAAGTTGCTTTGCATCCCCTCTGGATATATGAAGTCTTTGAGAGAGTCCGAAAGATGAGATGCCGTAAATTATGCCAAAGTTGGCTACTTTGGCTTTGTTCCTTTGCTCTCGGGTCAGTTGTTCTTCCGGGATTCCAAAAATTTTGGATGCAGTTGCAGAGTGGATGTCTTTTCCGGAAAGGAATGCATCGATGAAATCCTTGTCCATGCTCATATGGGCCATGAGCCTCAGTTCAATTTGCGAATAATCGGCCGACATAATTACTCCTCCGGCATTAGAAGGAATAAACGCTTTCCGGATTTCCCGTCCACGCTCTGTACGAATAGGAATGTTCTGAAGGTTTGGTTTGATTGAACTCAGCCTCCCGGTTGAAGTAAGTGCCTGGTTGTATGTAGTGTGAATCTTCCCTGATCTTGCAGAAATGAGATAGGGCAGGGGTTCAATATATGTACTCAGGAGTTTTTTTATGTTTCTGTATTCCAGAATCTGTGCGACAATCGGATGATCGTCCACTATCTCCAAAAGTGTCTCTTCGTCGGTGGAGAGGCTTTTACTGCTGCTTTTTTTGTCTTTTGGCAAAAGGTTAAGTTTTTCGTAAAGAATCACTCCCAACTGTTTTGGAGAAGAGAGGTTAAGAGTGGAATCGGATGCCATTTCCCTCACGCTATCTTCAATTGCAGCAAGTTCTATGCTGAGCGTCCGGCCATATTCCTTAAGCATCTCCACATCTAACTTCACTCCTGTGTATTCCATGTCGGCAAGGATATACATCAGAGGCATCTCCATTTTTTCATAAAGAGAGAGAAGATCTTCCTTTTCCAGATGAGTTTTCAGTTTTTCAAACAGTGGCAGCATCACAGAAATTCTGCCGGCAACCTGATCAATTTCTATTGTGTTGTCAACTGAAGCCTGAGATGAGAAAAGATCTGCCTGAACCATCTCCTGATGGTTTTCAATATCAACCGAAAGGTACGACTGAGACAGAATTTCCAGTTTATGCGACCTCTCCGGCATAATGAGATAGTGCATAAGTTCAATATCTGCCAGATATCCTTTGATTCCAACAGAAGCCTCTCTGAATATGTTTATTGCAGGTTTAAGATCGTATCCGCATTTCAAAACGGATTCATCTTCCATTATCTCTTTAAGCGGCTGCAGATTGTTCTTTTCGGTGAATGAAACCAGTCCCCCGGAGCAGATGAAGATCTTGTCGCCCTCTGCCATAATTGCGATTTGTTTCGTCCCGGTTGCTGCTTTTAAGACTTCAAGCAATAGAGCTGTTTTGTGTTCAATGATGTTTGTCTTTTTTGCAGCAGGCTCGATATATGGTACCTCATCTATGCGCTTATCTGTTAAGAATATTTGCTCAAGCTGCGGTATTTGCCTTAAAAGAGATGAGAATTCATAGTTTGAAAAGAGTTTTTTCAACTCCATAAAATGAGGAGTTTGAAGTCTTACCTCTTCTTCGCTCCAGTTGATATCGACATTTGTGTCAATAGTAACCAGGTGTTTGCTCAGCGGAAGGTGAGGCATCGCCTCTCTGAATGCAGTCTGCTGTTTCTCGGGAAGCTGATGGAGATTTTTGTAAACATTCTCTACAGAATGATACTTTTGAATAAGTTTTTTTGATCCTACTTCGCCAATGCCTCTTACACCGGGTACATTATCGGATGAGTCTCCCCATAATGTGAGAATGTCAATTACCTGTGACGGGTTTTCAATGCCATACTCCAAACATATCTGTTCTTTTCCGAGAATTTCTGTATCTCCTCCGGTTCTGGACGGCTTGCACTGAAAAATGTTTTCGGAAACCAGTTGCCCATAGTCTTTGTCGGGAGTGAGCATAAAAACTGTAAAGCCCTCTTTTTCTGCTCTTTTTGCAATAGTGCCAATTACATCATCCGCTTCGAATCCATCTTTCATGATCACAGGGATTGACATCGACTTTACAAGTTCTGTGAGCGGTTCCAGGGCACCTTTGATCTGTTCGGGAGTCTCGCTTCTGTTAGCCTTGTATTCCGGGTAAAGTTCATGCCTGAATGTTTTTACCGGAGGATCGAATGCAACTGCAAGGTGTGTTGGTTTTTCCTTTATTATTAAATCGGTGAGAGTTTTGGTAAACCCGAAAAGTATCGAGGTATCCATCCCTTTGGAATTTATCATCGGCCTTCGGATGAATGCATAATACGAACGGAAAATGAGCGCATGCCCGTCTATGAGATATAGCTTTTTCATGATCAGTTGTTCTCGGATGCCACCCACTCTACGAAAGATGTTGGCGTTTCGTAAAGTTTGATACTGTGCAAAGAAACTCCGGCAGGCATATTTCCCTGGAGCAATTTTGCAAAATAGATAGTCAGGTTTTCGCAGGTTGGCTGGAAGTCAAGTATTATAACATTTTCATAAGCATCGCTTATTTCAGAAGCCAGTTTTGCATCTTGCCTGAGAAGCAGGGCGTGGTCGAAAGGATCTACTATGAGCCTGTTTACAACGCCCTTGAGGTCTGTAAAATCGACTACCATACCATTTTTTGGATGGTGGAGCTCATCCCGGGGCATTCCCTTGAGCGTGACATATAGTTTATATGAGTGGCCGTGAATATGCCTGCACTTCCCGTCGTAGTCGGTGAGCGCATGTGCTCCTTCGAACCGGAACTCTTTCGTTATTCTTATTATTGACATACTTTTTTTACAAAAATAGGAAAATATTCCATATTAGTTTATTGCCGTTCTTAGAGATGGATGATAAGAAATTTTAACAATTTGCTTGAAATATTAAATTAAACTTTGAATTTTTGTAACAATTCTTTATGTTTGTGAAAAATAAACAGAGATATGGCAATTAATATTCAAAACATTTTATCTGCCAACGCAAAAAGCATGAGGAGGTCTGCAATCCGCGACCTGCTTAGCGTTGCAAACAGGCCGGAAGTTATTTCATTTGCAGGTGGTTTTCCAAACCCTGCAACCTTTCCTGTCGAGGATCTAAAAATAATTATGCAGGAAGTTCTTGAATCAGACAGCACTTCGGCTCTTCAATACGGACCAACAGAAGGTAACTCAAAACTCCGCCAGCTAATTGCCGAAAGATACATTGCTCAGGGCCTGAATATTACAAAAGATAATGTGATGATTACCACATCTTCCCAGCAGGCGATAGATCTCATTACAAAGGTGTTCATCGATCCGGGCGATACTATCGTGTGCGGTCTTCCTTCCTATCTTGGCGCACTTCAGGCATTCTGGTCATATCAGGCTAGACCGATAGGCGTAACAAAGGACGAGGAACTTGATGTTGTTGTGCGTGCTCTTATCGGAAGCGGGAAAAAACCCAAATTTGTATATACTATTCCTGATTTTCAGAACCCTTCGGGAATAACCATGAACCTTGAACAAAGAAAAGCTGTTCTGGAAGTTGCAAAAAAACATGACCTGCTGATTATTGAAGACAGCCCGTACAGAGAATTGCGATTCGAGGGCGAAACCCAACCACTGATGTATTCAATGGACAACGAAAGGGTAATTCTTCTTGGAACATTCTCCAAAACATTCCTACCGGGTTTCCGTTTGGGATGGATTATTGCGCCGGCAAACATTCTTGAGAAACTGATTGTTGCAAAACAATCAACCGACCTTTGCGCACCGGTGTTTGACCAGGCTGTTGCTGCCAGATATATGGAAAAAGGTCTTTTTGACAAAAATCTTAAAACCACAATTGAACTGTACAGAAAGCAAAGAAACCACATGCTTGCCTGCTTCGAAAAATATATGCCGGAGGGAGTTAAATGGACAAAACCCGAAGGCGGGCTATTCTTGTTTGTTACACTTCCCGAAGGTTATGATGCCACAATTCTATTCAATGTTGCAATTAAAGAAAACGTTGCATTCGTTATTGGCGAAGCGTTCCATTGTGACGGTTCCGGCAAGAATACTATGAGGATTAACTTCTCATTTATGAACGAAGAAAGGACAGAAGAGGGTGTTAAGAGACTTGCAAGAGCAATAAAAAAGATGCTTGAAACTGCACCGGTTGAACAACCGACAACTTTCTAGACAAAAGTAAACAATACAGAATCAAATTTTAGCTGAGAGTCTTTGAACATTGAGTCAAAGGCTCTCTGTTCTATTAATACAGACGGTTCTCCGCATTTGAAAGATTCTCTCCCCATGATCCAGATGCGGTCGCAGTGTTTTATTGCAAGCTGGAGGTCGTGAGTAGAAAATATTACACATTTGGACTCCTCGTGGGCAATTTGCTTTAATAGTTTTGTAATTATAAGTTTGTTCTCAATGTCGAGAAATGCAGTGGGTTCGTCAAGAAGAATAATTTTGCTGTCCTGAACAAGTGCCCGGGCTATTGTTGCCCTTTGAAATTCACCATCGCTAAGGCTGCTTGAATCCCTTTCGGCAAATTCCTCAAGTCCCACCCTTCGCAGTGTTTTGTATATGAAATCTTTGTCAAGATTGTTTATTGTTCCAAGCCAGTTTGTCCTGTTGTAACAACTTGTTGCTATCATGTCAAAAAGAGAGAAGTTTCTTGCCCTGGGACTCTGAGATGGTACAAACGATATTTTTTCGGCAAGTCCTCTGGTTGAATAGCTGCCAAGAGGTTTTGACAACACACGAATTGAGCCGCTGTGGTATTTTATCATCCCTCCGATACTTTTGAGAAGCGTACTTTTACCTATGCCGTTTGGACCTACCACAGCAACAACCTCACCTTCGCCTGCACTGGCAAAAATGTTTTGGTATATTACTTTATTGTATCCAAGACAAAGTTTATCAAGCTCAAGTACTCTCTCCATATCAGATAAAACGGCTTTTTAAGATTATCAATAAAATTATTGGAACACCAATCAGTGCACTTACTGTGTTTATAGGAATTATACCGGACTGGCCCGGAAGCTGGGCAACTGTGTCTGTGATAATCATTATTGCAGCCCCCAGCAGTGCAGTCGCAGGAATCAAGACTTTATGGTCGGCATTTTTAAAGAACATTCTTGCAATGTGAGGGACAGCTATTCCAATGAATCCAATCGGCCCGCAAAAAGCTGTAACGCTCCCTGCAAGAAGTGTTGTTGCAATAAGAATTCGTCTTCTGGTACTCTCCAGATTAACGCCCAGGCTTTTTGCATAGGCCTCGCCCATTAGTAATATATTAAGTTCTTTAATGTTGTATACCGACAGGATTAATCCGGGCAGAATTAGAGCACTCATAATCCATATCTGATTTGTTGTGAGCCCGGAAAAACTCCCCATGGTCCACACAACAAAAATTTTAAGTGCCGAAGAAGATGAAAAATACTGTAAAAGGGTTATTAAAGCGCTTGTAACACTGCCCAGCATTATTCCAAAAATCAAAAGGGAAGTACTCTCCTTTAACCTGGAAGAAACTAGAAGGATGAGAAGTGTAACTGCAAAAGCTCCTATCCAGGCAGAAGCTGCTATGCCCATATTCATAAAGAGCGAACCGGAAAAACTTATTCCAAAAGCAGAGAATCCCATGACAAAGAGTGCAACTCCAAGTCCTGCTCCGGAGCTAATCCCAAGGATAAAAGGGTCTGCAAGAGGGTTCTTAAAAAGAGTCTGCATCTGTAGCCCGCAAACAGAAAGAGCAACTCCTGCCAGAAATGCGGTAATGGCTTTTGGAACTCTGTAATCCCAAAGAATTTCATTTACGAAGGTGTGAGAAGATTGCCCGAAAAGCGAGCTGAAAATCTCCTTTGGCGGGAGCATGACAGAACCGAGCGTTAAATTGAGCAAAAGCAATATCAATAAAGATATGGAAACAATCACATACTCTTTTATGTACCCGTTTTTTCTCTTCACTGTAGCTCGGTGTTCAATTTGGCCTCTAAGATAGTGCAAAAAAAGATAACCCTTTTTGTATTTTAATTGTTAATTTTGCACCACTTTACAAATCACTAAAATTCGTTCAAATGAGAAGAAAAATAGTAGCCGGCAACTGGAAAATGAACACTTTGCTGCCGGAGGGAGAGCTTTTGCTTAAACAGATTGACTTTCTTGCAAAAGAACTTGAAACAGATGTCGAAATTATAATAGCACCTCCGTTTACGCATATCGCGACTCTTGGAAAGTATATTAAGGACTATAAAATGAACGTTTCAATAGCTGCTCAAAATTGTGCAGACCAGGAGCAGGGAGCATATACCGGGGAGGTATCTGCAAAAATGTTACGCAATTTGGGTTGCAAATATGTAATTCTTGGCCACTCGGAAAGAAGGGAGTATTATGGCGAGAATAGTGAGAGCCTTTACAAGAAAATCAATCTGGTATTAAATGAAGGGATGTCTCCGATTTTCTGCATAGGGGAGAGGCTTGAAGAGAGAGAATCAAACAGACATTTTGAGGTTGTCGCACAACAAATCAAAGATGTACTGTATCGTCTCAGAGGTGTAGAGTTGGCAAAAGTCATTGTAGCATACGAACCTGTATGGGCAATTGGAACAGGAAAAACAGCAACAGCCGATCAGGCAGACGAGATGCATGCATACATCAGGAGAGTTATAGGAGACAAGTTCGGGGATTATTCGGATAATATTCCAATTCTTTACGGCGGCAGCTGCAAACCATCCAATGCAAAGGAAATTTTTGGAAAAGAGGATGTAGATGGCGGTCTTATTGGAGGAGCATCACTTGTTGCTCAGGATTTCATCGGGATAGTAAAATCGTTTTAATGGACTATATTGAGGTTTCTGTTAGAATTACCCCTTTTAGCGAAGAATATGCCGAGCAGGTTATTGCCGGCATAGAAGATCTTGGGTTTGAAAGTTTTTTGACTGAGGATCCCTTTTTAAAAGGGTACATCCCACAAAAGAACTTCCACACACCAAACCTGAAGACCATGCTCTCGTCATTTCGCGGAGAAGGTGATTTTTCAACAACATTCGGATATAATATTATCAGGGGAGAAAACTGGAACTCGCTATGGGAGTCAAATTTTAACCCTATTGTGGTAGGCAGTCTTTGCACAATCAAGGCAAGTTTTCATCGCGGACTTCCTAAAACAAGGTTCAATATAATAATTGACCCCAAAATGGCTTTCGGTACAGGGCATCATCAAACAACCCACCTTATGGTTAAGGGTCTAATGAACGAAGCCGTAAAAGGGAAAAGCGTGCTTGATATGGGTTGCGGTACTGCAATTCTTTCGATTCTTGCAGCAAAGATGGGGGCAATGTCTCCGATAGTAGCTATTGATAATGATCCTATAGCAGTCGATTCTGCATTAGAAAACGGGAGAAGAAACAGAGTTGCGTCAAAACTTAAGGTTTTTGAGGGAGATTCATCGATATTGAAAAATGGGGAGTTTGACCTCATTCTGGCAAACATCAACAGAAACATAATAATTGCAGACATTCAGAAATATTCGGATTCTCTCAGGCCGGAAGGCATTATGCTGTTAAGCGGTTTTTATTTTAAGGAGAAGGATATGATTGCACAAGCCGGGGCGAAAGCGGGGATGGCTTTCGTTTCTTGTGAAACATTGGACGAATGGGCACTGGTAAAGCTAAGAAAGCTAAAAAAGGGTGAAACAGTGTTGTAAGTTTAAAATTTTATTTTACCTTTGCACTCCCCAAAGCGGGCATGGCGTAATTGGTAGCCGCGCCAGACTTAGGATCTGGTGCC
>DOSU01000088.1:0-2120 GCA_003513895.1 Rikenellaceae bacterium | reverse complement strand
TTCGAGTCCCTTTGCCCGCACATTTCAAAGCAGATACCCTTTGGGTGGTCTGCTTTGCTTTTATTTGAAGAAGACAAAAAATAGATATTTATGAATGTTACACAAAAAAATGCAGAAGATTTAACCCTCATCGTTACTCTTAACGTTGGAAAAGAGGATTACGCCCCCAAAGTAAAAAAGATTCTAGGTGACTACAGGAAAAATGCAGACATTAAAGGATTCCGCAAAGGGATGGCTCCTATCTCAATCATTGAGAAAATGCACGGAAGAGCAGCACTTGTAGACTCTGTAAACGGACTAATCTCCGACGGCCTGAATAACTATATCAACGACAACAAGCTCAACATCATTGGCGAACCTCTGCCTAATGAAACCGAACAAAAGCCTATTGACTGGGAAAACCCCGATAATATGGAATTTGTGTTTGATCTTGCGCTTGCTCCAACAATTGAGTTAAACCTCACTTCAAAAGATAAGATTGTTTATCACGAAGTTGCGGTAACCAAAGAGGAGAAATCTAAATACAGAAGCAATATTCTGAAGCAGTTTGGTCAACTTGGAAAAGCAGACACAATTGAAGAAGAGGATTTCATAATTGCAGACCTGGTTCAGGAAGATAACAGGATTGAGGGAACATACATTGCCTTAAGGTCAATTGAAGACAAGAAGATCAAAAAACAATTCGTTGGCAAAAAGGTCGGGGATGAGTTTGTGATTGACGTGAACAAAGCTTTTACAAACGAAACCGACAGAGCAACTATGCTCAAGGTTAAAAAAGAAGAGCTGGCTTCAATAGAACCAAATTACACCGTAGTTGTTAAAGAGGTGAAGAGATTTGTTGATGCAGAGTTAAATCAGGAGCTGTTTGACAAAATGTTTGGAGCAGGCGTTGTAAATAATGAAGAGGAATTCGACGCAAAAATTGTTGAAAAGATGAAGAGCGAATATGCTCAGGAGAGCGACTACCGCTTTATGCTTGACGCGCGCGAATATTTAATCGAAAAGGCAGCGATTGCAGTTCCCGAAGAGTTTCTTAAAAGGTGGCTCTTTAGTGCAAACGAAGGCAAGTTCACAATGGCAGACATCGAAAAAGACTTTGGACTTTTCCTTAAGGATTTCCGCTGGCAAATGATTCGTCAATACTTCATTAAAGAGCAGAAACTTGAAATTACAAGAGAAGAACTGCTTGAGCAGGCAAAGAAAATCGCTTCTTATCAGTTTGCAATGTACGGGCTTCCAAACGCACCTGAAGAACAACTCAATCAATATGCCGAATCTATACTTTCAAACGAAAAAGAGGGCAAGCGCATTTTTGACAAGGTAGAAGAAGATAAAGTAATCGATTATGTAAGATCGGTTATAACTTTGGATACAAAAGATATCTCTTTGGAGAAACTACACGAAATGAACAACTAATTAAAAAAAATATGGCTACAGATTTTGAAAAATATGCCAAACTTCACAAAGGCATCAGCGGAATCTCACTTCACAGATTCAATTCATTGACAAGTGCATATATCAATCCTACAATTATTGAGGAGAGACAACTGAACGTGGCTGCAATGGATGTGTTTTCCCGTCTGATGATGGACAGGATTATCTTTCTGGGAGTACCAATCACCGACGACGTAGCCAACATTATTCAGGCACAGCTTCTCTATCTGGATTCAACCGAATCAAAATCGGATATTCAGCTGTATATAAACTCTCCGGGTGGAGTGGTTTATGCAGGCCTGGGTATATATGACACAATGCAACTGGTCTCTTCCGAGGTTGCTACTATTTGCACAGGAATGGCAGCCTCTATGGCAGCAATACTTTTGACAGCAGGTGCAAACGGAAAAAGATCGGCTCTGCCACACTCAAGGGTGATGATACATCAGCCTATGGGAGGAGCAGAAGGGCAGGCAAGTGATATTGAAATCACTGCCCGTCAAATAGTTGGCCTTAAAAAAGAGCTGTATGAAATTATTGCTCTTCACTCAGGAAAACCTCTTGAACAAATTCAAAAAGATGCCGACAGAGATTACTGGATGAATGCTCTTGAGGCTAAGGAATACGGGATGATAGACGAGATTCTCACTAAAGCAAACAAGAAATAGGATGCCCGCTAAAATTAA
>DOSU01000116.1:4975-5195 GCA_003513895.1 Rikenellaceae bacterium | reverse complement strand
ATAGACAAGACAAAAAAGGAGCTGGCGAAGGTCTATCCGAGAGAGGAGGGGCGGGCGTTAGCCGTGAGGCTATTGCAGCACTTTTGCGGGCTGAGTTCTTATGAACATATTGTGGAGCCCTCCGGGATAATACCGGAAGAAAAACTACAATTGCTTCAAAGTGCTGCCGGGCAGCTTGCTGCCGCCCGCCCACTCCAGTATGTACTGGGCTTTCAAGAGT
>DOSU01000116.1:0-4906 GCA_003513895.1 Rikenellaceae bacterium | reverse complement strand
ATGTACTGGGCTTTCAAGAGTTCTGTGGCCACAAGTTTTTCGTAAAAGAAGGCGTCCTTATACCCCGCCCCGAAACCGAAGAACTGGTCAGATGGGCCGCAGAAGAAATAGCGGAAATGAAAAACAAATCAGATCCTCAGCTTCCTAAATCATACGAATCATCTCATCCAGACAGGGCAATTCAAACACTTCATAACGATAGGCCGATAAGAATACTTGATGCCGCATGCGGATCGGGATGCATCGGTATTTCTCTGTCTTGTGAACTCCCCGACTCAGAAGTTTTTATGTGCGATATTTCAAGTGAGGCATTGGAAGTTTCTGCAATTAACATATCCGGTATTTGCCGGGAAAAAACTATTAATCAAGATAATATCTTTCACGATAGAATTTCTCAAGAAAAAGTTGGCAAAGACATTACCGATTTTGAGACTAAAACTTCCGGGCTGCACTCTGTCATGCCTAAGTTGTTTTATGGGGACCTGCTTGCCGGTCCTTCTAGCCAAACATTAATAGGACACTCTTCTCTTGATGTTTTAATAAGCAACCCTCCATATATACGCGAATCGGAAAGGGCACTTATGCACAAGAATGTTCTGGATTATGAACCCTCTTTGGCGCTTTTCGTCCCGGACCACAATCCGCTCGTTTTCTATGAAGCACTTGCAAACTGGGGTGTTGAGTTACTCCGTCCGGGAGGCTTGCTCTTTCTTGAAATTAATGAAGCTCTTGGCAAAGAAACAACCGAAATGCTTGCTTCGCATGGATATTCCAACATTTTACTGCGCCGGGACATAAATGGCCGCGAGAGAATGATGCGGGCTATGGCCCCAAATGCATAGTCCATTGAAGTGAGTCCTCCCCAAGAACAATGACGAACGTTCTTCTCCAGGGGAAGGGACACCACCTCAGGGGTGGTGCTCCTGCTCTTGCCTCTGGGGAACAAATTTCCCCAGGGGAAAACGGTCTGCCTAGTGGAAGACGGCCTGTGTGGCCAACAAAACATTCTGCCTGGCGAATAATTTTTTTTTTAAAGATTTAAATTTTTTTATACATTTGCAGTATGATCAACACACTTCTTAATACACAATCATGGTGGTGGCACAGACTTTATCCGGTTTGTGAGCTAAGCTGTATGTGTATTGATAGGTAGGTTTTAGGTAGATTTTTACTAAACCATATTATACAGGGTCCGGTGCTCACGCATCGGACTCTTTTTTTATGCTATTATGAAAAACATGGTTAACTATTAAATATATGAATCTCAGGATTATACCATGAAATCCCTGAGGTGCAAACTTCAAACTAAAAATCTTTTTAAAATGAAAAGAACAAAAAAAATCGTGCTCCCGGAGAGCGAAATACCAAAGCAATGGTATAACATCGCGGCCGACATGCCTAACAAGGCAAAGCCACTTCTTAACCCACAAACAAAGGTACCTGTAACTCCTCAGGAGATGGAAGGCCTTTTTGCAAAAGCGCTTGTGGCACAGGAGTTCTCTACAGAGCGATGGCACGATATCCCTGAGGAGGTTCTTGATTTGTACAAAATATATCGGCCCACACCTCTTGTAAGGGCAACTGCTCTGGAGAAGGCATTGGATACCCCGGCAAAAATATATTTCAAGAACGAAAGCGTGAGTCCGGTTGGCTCCCACAAACTGAATTCAGCAATTCCTCAGGCGTACTACAATCATATACAGGGAATCACCAATATAACAACCGAGACCGGAGCGGGTCAGTGGGGCTCGGCAATGAGCATCGCGTGCAAACAATTCGGCATGGATCTTAACGTGTTTATGGTTAAGCAGAGCTACGACACCAAACCATACAGGAAAATCGTAATGAACAGCTATGGAGCTTCAGTTCAAGCATCTCCATCAAATATTACTGAATATGGCCGAAAAGTATTAAGCGAAGAAGCGGGTTGCAGGGGAAGTTTGGGAATTGCAATTTCTGAAGCAGTCGAGATGGCCGTAACCAGCCCCAATACGAGGTATACCCTGGGAAGCGTGCTGGACCATGTGCTCCTCCATCAGACTATAATTGGTCTTGAGGCCGAAAAACAGATGGAGCTTGCAGGTGAATATCCCGACAAAATTATCGCTTGCTTTGGAGGCGGATCTAACTTTTCAGGGATTTCGTTCCCGTTTTTAAGACACAGGTTTACCTCTCCGGCCGGTAGTAAAAAGGCCTTGGTGGAATTCATTGCTGCCGAACCGGCCGCATGTCCAAAACTCACAAATGGTGTTCTTGAATACGATTTTGGGGATACCGCCGGGATGACTCCTCTTATTCCCATGTACACGCTTGGCCACGATTTTGTGCCGGATCAGATTCACGCAGCAGGGTTGAGGTATCACGGCGGTGGACGGCTTGTTAGCCAGCTTAAGGCAGATGGTTTTATAAACAGTGTTGCTGTGGAGCAGACCGAAACCTTTAATGCCGGACTCCTGTTTGCCCGCACCGAGGGGATAATTCCTGCACCGGAATCGTGTCATGCAATTGCCGTTACAATCCGTGAAGCCCTCAAGGCCCGCGAAGCAGGCCGCAGCGAAGTGATACTTTTCAACCTTTCCGGTCACGGATTGCTCGATATGGCAGCATACGACGAGTACTTGTAGCCCAAACCCACCCCTGGGGAGAACCTGGGCACTTGGAATTATGGTATTTATATTCTAAATTTGGAGAGCAAACCCTTAAACCTAAAAACTATGGAGTGGTATTTAAAAGTTTTAAGAAATTATGCAGGCTTTGAAGGCCGTGCGAGAAGAACCGAATTCTGGATGTTCATGCTTTTTAATGCAATTTTTTCTGCCGTGTTAGCCTTGCTGGACTGGGCAATGTGGACATATAGCATTATTGGCGGGCTGTATTCTCTTTTTGTGCTCATTCCTTCACTGGCAGTAACCTTCAGAAGATTGCACGACATCAACAAATCCGGATTCTACATTCTCCTTATTCTTATTCCGGTAATCGGATTTATCTGGTTACTGATTCTTTTCCTGCAGGAGGGTGATGTTGGAGACAACCAATACGGCGCCGATCCCAAGGCTGTTCAACCTGTTTAGTTTCCTGTCCGGTAATTAACCCCAGGGGTAATGAAATTTTTACACAAAGAGCGGCATTTTTTTGCCGCTCTTTGTGTACATCATGAAAGGGTATTAATTAGTAGCAATATGCTACTATTATATAATTTATTATTACATTTGCCGTCTCAAAAAATTATCTGAATGCAAAACTTTGGTGAACTAATAGCAATATCCGTTGCGGTCTCCTGGACTTTTACGGCTCTGTTTTTTGAATTTGCCGGTAAAAGAATTGGCTCTTTAGTCGTAAACCTGCTCAGGCTATTCTTCGGTTTTTTCCTTCTGGGAACAATGCTTTACTTCACCACAGGTTCGTACATGCCGCAAAATGCAGATACCAGCACATGGATTTGGATGTCATTATCGGGACTAGTTGGTTTTGTGTTTGGAGATTTTTGTCTGTTTTATTCGTATACCATTATTACAGCAAGGTTCGGCCAGCTGCTCATGACACTTGCTCCACCCTTTGCTGCTTTTTTTGGCTGGATGATGCTTGGGGAGAAACTATCTCCAATGGGGTTTGTAGGCATGACAGTAACGCTTTTAGGTATCGCAATTTCTGTATTAAAAAGAAGCGGAACAAAAATCGAAGAAAGTACTATTGTTGGCGGTGTGAGCAATATCGCTGTGGTCACTAGTTGCGAGAAAGATGGAAATGGATTGGAAAATGGGCAAAGAGGAGCACTAAACGGACAGAATGGAGCCACATTTATGAAGAGAGGGGTGATTGCAGGTGTGATGAACGGTGGAAAAAATGCTGTTGGCAAGCTGATGCCTAATGTTGAACTTAATCTGCCGCTCAAAGGGATTTTACTTGGAATTGGTGCTGCGCTGGGGCAGGGGTTTGGCATTGTGCTCAGCAAAATAGGAATGAACCACTATTCAATCGCCGCAAAGGGGACAGAAGTCGCCTCTTACATACCTTTTGCCGCAACACAAATGCGAATCATATCCGGTGCAATTGGTTTTGCCGTGATAATTCTTATTACTCGCAGGACCGGAACTGTATGGGCCGGCCTCAAAGATAAAAAGGCAATGGGAGCAACTTTCATGGGTGCCATATTCGGCCCGTTTGTAGGGGTTTCACTTTCACTTATGGCTGTTCAGTACACAAATACTGCCATAGCATCTACGATTATGGCAACAACCCCAATAATAATTCTCATTCCGTATATCCTCTTCTATAAAAAGAAAATAACTCTGGTTGAACTCGTAGGTGCAGTACTCAGTGTCGGAGGTGTAGCTTTATTCTTCTTGTAGCGCCCTACCACCCCTGGGGTCATTTGGCAAATGTCTATAGATTAGCTGTTTACGAAAAATGCTTTTTGAGTAAGTTGTTGATTATGTGAGCTGTACCAAATGACCCCAGGGGTGAGACTTTACTTGAACAGTTTTCTCACTAGTTCGGGAATGTCCTGAACGGTTACTACTTCAATTTTGTTTTTGTGTTTGTCTGCAGATGCATTTTTTGCTGAACTCAGGGAGGCGTTGGTGGACGAGCCGTTTGGCTTGCCAAACGAGGAGATAAAGATCTTCTCGAATCCTAATTTTTCTGCTTCGGCAATCCGCCTCTCAATCTGACTCACCGGACGAATCTCCCCGCTAAGCCCAACCTCTGCGGCAAAGCAATATCGCTGCGAAATTGGCGCGTCAAAGTTGGAAGAGAGTATTGAGCATACAACCGCCAGGTCACAGGCAGGGTCGGTTACTTTGAGGCCACCGGCCATATTCAAGAAAACATCTTTTACGGAAAGTTTGAATCCTGCCCTCTTCTCAAGAACGGCAAGCAACATGTTTGTGCGCCTCACGTCGAAGCC
>DOSU01000062.1:5190-5769 GCA_003513895.1 Rikenellaceae bacterium | reverse complement strand
AATCCAAAACTTGAATCTTTAAATGTTGCCAGTGCTCTGGCTATCGCACTTTATAGTTTATAGGAAACAAAAAAATCGACCTTTGATTATCTCTGGTCGATTTTTTTATTCTTACTTAAAACTCAAAATACCATTGATCACCGTACCAATCATGAAATACACAACCAAGTTCGTCGCATACTGAATAGTCAACTGAAACATACTCAAAATTATCGTTATCAAAGACAGAAGACACTTCATTACCTTCGATATAAACATCTAAAGATGCGCAATATTCAGTATCAAGATTGCAGCCAAGAGTTGTCGCTGAACCTTGAGGAATATTTTCAGTGTCAGAATAATCGTATGAGTCATAGGAATCATAGGAGTCGTAATAGTCGTTATTTGTCGAGTCACTAGACGACGAACAACCACCACCAATTAGCAAAAGACAAGGAAGAAGGAACAAAATATATTTCTTCATATTAATTTGTTACTTGGATTAGATATCCAATTATTATCATTAAAATACCAATCAGTCCAGTCCATTGTTCTATGCGTATATCAGTCAAGACGCTTTTATCAAATTTTTTTTCCCGT
>DOSU01000062.1:1043-5091 GCA_003513895.1 Rikenellaceae bacterium | reverse complement strand
CTTGTGATGGACATATAAAATCGTTATACCAATCATAACTTCTCCGATGGTCTGAATTGTAAAGCCAAGTGTGCTCATATTATTCAATTGATATTAGTGAAACTGGTGTCAGTCCTGTGATAATTTGAATTATTTGCGTAGCATTTGATTTTGAGACTTCTAATTCCAGTGTTTTCTCATTTGGATTTGAATCAAGTATTGTTATTGTACAATCTGTAAAGCCAAGTGTCACTGTGGACTGATTAAAATCAGGATTTCGCAAATGCTGAGCCATAACTTCATCAACGCATCCAAATACCTGATTTCTGGCGATTATTCCGATATTTTGCAATTGGGTATTGCGTGTTGAAATTATTCCTGAACGGGCCAAAAAGGCCATCACTGCAAAACCAGTGATTCCTATTACAACAACGGTAATAAGTAGTGCTACTCCTTTTGGTGATTTATGTTTTTGCATATCATTGCTCAGAAACGGTTGGAAAAAGATAAAGTGTTGTTTGGGTATTAAGAATATTGGCCCTATCTTCATCGGATAATATAGCTAAGGGTGAAAGCTCAAGTTCAATATTTAATCCTGTTAATTCCCCATCACTGTTTCGTGCTGGCTCGATTCTAAAGACTGTCACATTAATTTGTTCTGGAGTTAGCCAATGATTAGATCCGTCGAAAAAATTAATTCTACCAATGTTATGTTGGATGTCTCCGATTACAACCACATCTGTTTCAAAAGATAATTCATAGTTTAACCCACCGTCAACTTTTTTAAAAACAAGAATTGACTGATCAGAATTTAAGGTCGAACTTGACGAGACAATTGAATAGGCGTCAAGTAATTCATTTTCAAATTCTGAAAGAAGTATCGCGCTTGTTTGTTCAATTAACATTCGGCTGTATGTATGTGCTTGATTTTTTTGAACTTCTAGCAACATTAAAACAATAGATGGCAAAAGAATCATGATTAAGCCAATGTATAAAACTGTTTCAATCAATGTAAATCCTTTTGCTTTCATACTATGGAGTAAATGGATCAGTTATTAGAATTGATCCATCAGCAAATTCGAATGAAATTATTAATGTCGATTCATCCATGGCGTCAGTAAATTGAATTTTATGAGTGTCGTCTATAAATCCGGCCGGAATTATTGCATCAAGAGTGTCGATTACGGTCCCAGAAGTTTGCAATCCTCCCGGCGTGCCTGGTCCGGAGTCTGACCAAACTTTTGTTCCAATAGCAAATATTTGTTGGAGCTTTGCAGCCGGACGATTCCACCAAATTGTCATTTTTGTAATGGTAATATCTCTACTCGTATTATTTATAATCCAAACTCCACGAAGCTGTTTTGAACCACCCCAGTAACCACCAGACCAATCTAATTGAATCCCACCAGCATCTGTTGGCCTAAAACAATCTCCTTGAGGATCCTCCCAATTTACAACTAATGATTGCAAACTTCGGTTATGAATTATGCCAGTGGGACCAGTCCAAAAAACAGTACTTTCAAGTTGATAAGTGTCAGGATCAACTTGACCGCCAGATTCGATAATTTGACATGAATTATCTCGCTCTACTTCAGAAATAACTATCTCACGCGATTGCCCATCATCCCACTCCTGAATTCCTGATCCTAAAGTCCAACCTTCATTCACAGCCAAATATGTTACAAGCCCATTTTCAGTGGTTGAAAGATCCGTAAAACTCATTGACTGCAAAGCTCCAAGTCCTTCCTGTGCGCGCCAAATTGCTTTTTGTGAATTGTAAAGTGATTCCATGCTTTTATTTGAGGCCATCATTAGGCCAGCAATGGCGGAAAAGAAAAAAGCAGAAAGTCCAACTGCAATTAGCACTTCCAAAATAACACTGCCCTTTTTCCAACGATTACTCAACATATTTAATTAGTGGCACACCGGTTGAATCAATAGTGATTAATGTTTCCTTATTTCCGGTTTTTAATATGATACTTCCAATCTGATGCGGATCTCCAGAATATGCTTCAAATGTAACTTCATTGCCATCACCAACAAAAAGGGCAACATCTTCGAGACTTATATTGGAAAAATTAATTTGAGGATCGATTTTGGTAACAAGATCATAATTTACATCGCGAGAAGCGTAATTATCGCCAGCATAAAGTATAAGTGAATCAGCTTCTTTGGTTACTTCATTATAATTAAAATAAACTCCCCAGCTGGAATTGTATGCTCCATCACGGGCCCTGCGAGAGGCACCTAAAAGTTGAGTATAAATTTCTTGATGTGTTTTTGCTCTTAAGCTGTCGTTAGCAACTCTCACTGATGAAAACACAATACTTACCAGTAGCAAAAAAATGCCGATAACAATTATAATCTCAAGTAAAGTAAAACCTTTTTTCATGAGACATTTGTAATAACCTGATAAATAGGAGAAATAACAGCAAAAGCCAAAAATCCAACCATAACGCCCATAGCAATAATTAATACTGGCTCTATAATGATTGAAATTCTTTTTGACAATTCATCGACTTCTTTTCCGTAAAAATCTCCAAGATACAAAAGCATATTTTCTAATTCCCCAGTCTGTGTTCCAACATGGATAAGACGAATAGCCATTATTGGAACAATACCATCATAATTTCGCAAAACCGTTACTAGCTCGCCACCTTGGGTTACTTTGGCGTCCAAATCATCAAACATTTTTCGAAATGGCAAACTACTAACAGTTGATTCAGTAATATAGATTGACTGCTTTAATGGCATTCCGCTTTGTAAAAGAGTTCCTAAAAGTCTAAAAACATTGGAAAGAATACTGTCACATATTATCGTGCCCACAACTGGCATCTTTAGTAGTATGGAATCTAAAATATATCTCGTTGGTCTTATCTTGGCAGCAATAATAAACAAAATTATTACCAAAATAATTCCCAAAACTATTTCCAACGGTCGGCCAGTAATGGTATTGGCAATAAATAGAAGCATGCGAGTAGCAAATGGCAGATCAACATTGAGTGTTTCAAATAGTGAAATAATGCTTGGAAAAATAAAGACAATTATAAAAATACTCACGCCCAGTCCGCCAACAAGTACAATAATTGGATACATCATTGAACCTTTTATACTCTGTCGCAAATCATATTGCTTTTGTGTTTGCTCGGCTAGGTACTCAAGATTTTTTTCCAAAGTGCCAGAGTTTTCTCCGGCTTGAACAAGGTTAACAAAGACATCGGAAAAAATATGAGGATAATATGATAATCCGCTAGCCAGTGTTCGGCCACTTTCAACTTCTCTAACAAGTCTTTCTAAAATCTTTTTCAAAGGTCCGGTTGATTGACTCAAAAGTACATCAAGTGCATCGTTAAGCGAAAGTCCTGATTTTAATAAAACATGCAGGTACTTGATGAACAAAACCTTTTCTTTTGCTGATAGACGAATATTTAGTTTTTCCCAAGCTGAAATTTTCCGCTTGGCTATGGAAGCGGTTTTTTCTTGTGGTTTTTTTGTTTCGATTTTTTTATTCATGTAAAACTCTCATGTATTCTTCAATAGTGGAGATTTTTAACAAAACTTTTCTTGCCCCGTCCTGTTCCATGGTGGTCATTCCCTGCTGAATAGCTTTTTCTTTTATATCTGTGCTCTCGGCGTGTTGTGCAATAAGTTTCTGAATCTCGGCCGTATTAACGAGCACTTCATAAATTCCAATTCGACCGATGTATCCTGATTTTCCACACACCTCACAGCCAACAGCCTGAGCCACTTCGATTTTTTCTGATTTTTCAAACAATGCCAATAATATCGCTTCTGGCATTTTTCCCTCTAAATCTTTTTTTGAAACTGAAATTGTTTTTCCACATTTATCACAGATGCGTCGCATCAGTCGCTGTCCAATCGCACAATTAAATGTTGATGCAACCAGATATGGCTCAACACCCATATCCATTAGTCGAGGAATAGTAGTTGGCGCATCATTCGTGTGTAATGTTGATAAAAGTTTGTGACCTGTCAGCGAAGCATTAACAGCAATCTTAGCTGTTTCACTGTCACGAATCTCTCCAACCATAATAATATCAGGATCTTG
>DOSU01000062.1:687-968 GCA_003513895.1 Rikenellaceae bacterium | reverse complement strand
ATAATATCAGGATCTTGTCGCAACAATGATCGCAGTCCAGTGGCAAAAGTAAACTTTGCCGCTCGATCAACCTGGCTTTGGTTTACTTCACCAATTTTAAATTCAACTGGATCTTCAATTGTGGAAATGTTCACTTCTCTTCGGTTTAATTCCTCAAGCACTGCATAAATACTAGTTGTTTTACCAGATCCGGTTGGGCCAGTAGCCAAAATCATTCCCCACGGTTTTTTGATTTGAGCCTGTAAACGATTAAGGTCAGTTTCTGAAAATCCAAGTTCAGA
>DOSU01000062.1:0-609 GCA_003513895.1 Rikenellaceae bacterium | reverse complement strand
GTTCAGATAATGAAAGTCCATGAGTTGTTCCTGACAAAAGTCGAAGTACGGCCTTTTCTCCATAAACCGTGGCGATCAACGATGCCCGCACATCAACTATTTCTTTTTCAGTTTGAAACGAAAATCTTCCATCTTGTGGAGCTCGATGCTCATCTGATCTCATGTCAGTCATGATTTTTAAACGAGCAATACATTGCGAATGAAGTTGAATCGGTAACTCAAATTCATCTCTTAGCATTCCGTCAATGCGCAAACGAGTTATCGCTTTACCGTTTGGCTTTGGTTCGAAGTGAATGTCTGATGCTCTGGCCTTATCAGCGTAAACCATCAGTGAATCAACAAAATCAATGACCAGAGTCTCTTTTGGCTCTTTGCCTGATGCAGATTGAATCATTTTTTCCAAGTCAGCTTTAACAACTAATTTTGCAGTTGCTGATTTTTCTGACTTGTCCTCCTTTTTTGAAAACATAGGTTGTGGAAAACATTACTTATATTATACACAATTATCTGCGTAGATGATATACTGTGATTAAGCTAATTAATTTAATTTTGATTTATGAGAACCAAAAAAGGTTTTACACTTATCGAGCTGTTGATCGTAATTGCAAT
>DOSU01000105.1:14058-18165 GCA_003513895.1 Rikenellaceae bacterium | reverse complement strand
ATTCACAAGTTCAACATCCATCATCGCCCCAAAAACTCCTCTCTCAACCTTCACACCAAGTCCTGCAACAATCTCGCAAAACTCCTTATACAACTCATTTGCAATCACAGGCTCAGCCGCATCTGTAAAACCGGGACGATTCCCATGCCTTGTATCCGCATAAAGAGTAAATTGTGAAACTATCAAGCATTCGCCCTTAATATCTTTTAACGAAAGGTTAAATTTCCCATCGCTGTCTGAAAAAACCCTCATGTTCACAATCTTATTCGCAATATAAGGAATTTGCTGGGAGGAATCGCCTTTCCCAACTCCCAACAAGACCAAAAATCCTTGACCGCACTTGCCGACAATCTTGCCATCAACAGATACAGAAGCCTTCTTAACTCTCTGAATTAAAGCCTTCATAAAATTTTCTTAATTTTCACTCATGCCTTCTGCCTTTTATGCCTTCCCCGCTTCCTTCTGCTTATTTCTGAAATCCAAAACAGCATTTTGGAAAACTTTCAAGAAAGATTCTGCAGTTCTGTGGGTCATATTAACTCTCTGCATTATCTTAACAACCTTCTCCTGTCCACCGGGCATCAAATATCCGAAATCAAGAACAATTTCATTAGGAGAAACATTTACAGAAACTGCGTTAGAATAAATTCCTCCCTGAACATCTTCAGCAATTGAAACTCTGATTTTCTTTGGATCAACTTTTGCGTCAGCCATATTGATACAATTTAAGGATAAAAAACTACTTATATTTAAGCACATATCGAACGATATTGCTACTAAACAAAGCAACAGATTAGAATCCTCCGCCGGCAGAACTCACAGCTCTTTTTTCAAACAGGTCAACCACTCGGCAAGACAAAAAAACAGAGCGCGAAGCCATTTGTTCGCTAATTACACTTTTCCGCCCGCTAACTGCCCACACGCCGCATCAATATCTTGTCCGAGACTAACCCTGATAGTCGTAGGGACCCTATAAGTCTCAAGAATTTTTACAAAATCATCCATCTTTCTATTAAGAGATCTCTTGAACTTATTCCCATCAGTCAAATTATAAGGAATCAAATTCACATGACACAATTGGCCTTCAATCAAATTCCCTAATTGATGCGCAAGAGACAAATCATCATTCACACCGGCAATCATCACGTACTCATAAGAAACACGCCTATGCGTCTTATTCGTATACTTGGTAACCGCATCCATCAGTTCATCAAGACCGTATTTTTTCGCAACAGGCATCATGCTTTCACGCAATTCCTGATTCGGCGCATGAAGCGAAATCGCCAAATTAACCTGCAACCCGTCATCCATAAGCTTAAGAATCCCCGGAACAACACCGGAAGTCGATAACGTAATATTGCGAGCACCTATATTAAGACCACGAGCATCATTAAGAAACCTAACGGCACGCATAACATTATCATAATTGTTAAAAGGCTCCCCCATCCCCATAAAAACAACATTACTGATAGTTTCACCATAACTCCTAATATCGGAAGCGAAATAGAGTACCTGATCGGAAATTTCTTCATAAGTTAAATTTCTCTTGAAACCCATCTTTCCGGTCGCACAAAACGAACACCCCATCGCACATCCTACTTGAGACGAAACGCAAACAGTCCTCCTTCCGTCCTTAAACCTCATTAGGACAGCCTCGATTTTCTTGCCATCTTTTTTGCACCTGAATAAAACCTTGCGGACAGAACCGTCTACAGCAACCGAAGACTGTTTCTCCTCAATAGATAATATCGGCAAGTTTTCATTCAAATAATCTCTAAGGGTAACAGGCAAATTACTCATGTCTTTATAATCGGCAACACCTCTTTGACAAACATCATGAAGAAGCTGATTTGCTCGAAAAGACGGATGCCCCTGCGCCTCAAAAATCGCCTTCAATTCAGAAAAATCTTTCATATTCGCAAATTTACTGTCACAAATTTATAACAGATAAATTATTTTTTCAATCCGTTATTTCTTGACTGTCAAAAATTCGTGACAGATTTTGGCTTACCGCACTTGCAAAACACACTTTATAAGCAAAAAATGGTCAACCTACCATAAAACACCAAATAACCACTCTACACATGCTTAACGTTTTAATTATTACTAAAACGCCGAGAGCAACAGGAGATGTCAAACAAGCTCTAAGAAACGTAAACATCAATTCGTTCATGAGCCATCCGGAAGATTTTGAAAAAATCTGGCTCACTCAATTCCATTTGGTTTATATCGAACCACCGATGGATGAATTCGAATACGAACAATGTATAAAAAAAGTAAGAGGGTCAAACTGGCAAATACCAATTCTACTGCACCACAAGCCTGAAAAAACAATTCACAACTCATGCATTCTTCCGCAATCAACAAAACCAAAAGAACTCGCCCTTCTAATGAGATCGATCGCACGACCAAAAACCATAACTCCAAAAATAAGAATCAAATATAAAGATCTGGTATTGGACATCGATAAAAGAACTGTAAAACGAGGCGAAAAAACACTGGAACTGCGCAATAAAGAATTCTGCATGCTCGAACTGCTCATGGAAAAAAAAGGCCGCACAGTCACCAAACGAGAATTGACGGAAATATTATGGGATAGCCAAACAACATTGCTCAGCAACACTCTCGAATCCCACATGTCGAAATTGCGTAAAAAAATCGACCGAGAATTCAAAAGAAAACTAATTCATACAGTGCCATTTGTCGGATATAGATTGGAGTGAGAAACACAGAATCTGACATTTCTAGCTCTGCAACTCTATTTTCTGTAATTCTGCAATTCTATTCCACAACAATTCGACCATTTACGCTTGTGAACTAGACTCCACTATTCCAATGGCACAAGCTCTTTACTAATTAAAAACATGATGCTAAAGTGCGAATACCCTTTGATCATTTAACATAAAATACAAAAATATGACCACACCAAATTTCACAGTAAGCACTACTGCAACGGCAAACGATATAAAGCTTAAGGATCTTGTTGAAAATCTCCTTATCGTATTGAACGAAAAAGAGAAAGATATTATCGAAAAAAGATTCGCGCTTCACAATCAGCCGAAACAAACTCTCGAACAAATCGGCAAGAAATTTTCTGTAACACGCGAACGCATCAGACAAATAGAAAAAAATGCACTTAAGAAGCTCACGCGAAACGCGCAAAACACAAATCTTAAGATTTTGAACGCATATGCAAAAGAAATTATAAAGAAAAATGCCGGAATAATGACGGAAGAATCAATCACCGCAGCAGTAATAAACACTCTTCCAAACATTTCCACAACAGAGATAAACGAGCTTAAACTTGCTCTTGCTTTGGATGCAGACTTAGACAAGATTCCAAACACAATCAATTACGAACCAAATTGGAGACTCAAAACAATTCCATTCCAATTAATAAAAGAGATTACTCAGGTTGGCATCAAGGTTCTAAATGAAAACAATGACATCATGGAACCAATTGGCTTGGCAACAAAAGTCCTAGAGAAGCTTTCTCAAAAGACAGATCCGGAACTTATCACGAACACGCTAAGAATCGACAAAAGAATAAAATTCACCGAGAACAATTCAATAGGACTAAAAACATGGAGGCACATCAACCCAAGAACACTCCGTGATAAAATAAATTTCATTCTTGCAAAAGAAAACAAACCTTTGCATTTCGTGGAAATTTCAAACCTTATTACTGAATATCAATTCGACAATAAGACCGTAAACACACAAGCTGTTCACAACGAACTTATCAGAAACAAAGATTTCGTCTTAATCGGCCGAGGAATTTACGCATTATCGAAATGGGGATATTCGGAAGGAACAGTATCGGAAATTATCGAGAAGATATTGGCAGGAGGCCGCGTACTTACTCGTGAAGAGATAATCAGCGAAGTGCTCAAACAAAGACAAGTTAAAACTATCACAATCTACTTGAACCTCAAGAACAAACCTTACTTCAAAAAAGTCGGAAAAGATTCATACACTCTGGTAAAATAACATCTACAATTCCTTAGCTCTTTCATAGGCCGCGCAAGCGGCCTTTTTTCTGTCCACCTTGTAAAGTCCTTGTCCATGCTCGCCCGCCACCACGATCCCATCGCCGCCATCGCCAGC
>DOSU01000105.1:13485-14033 GCA_003513895.1 Rikenellaceae bacterium | reverse complement strand
CTTCTTTAAACTTACCATCATCGAGAACTTTCAAAGCCGCTTCGGTGGTCCCACCTTTTGAAGCAACTTTTTTTATCATCTCGTTATAATCGTCGCCATTCGCAGCCTGCAATGCTCCATAAACAAGCTGATTCAAAACCCTTCGTGAAGTTTCCGCATCAAATCCAAACTCATTGGCGCACTCATTAAGAGCCTGCAAAAAAGCATACAAATAAGCCGGCCCAGAACCGCTTAGAGCTGTCATTTTATCTATTTCATCATCACTCAAAACTTCAATCGCAATACCGAATTTTTCAAGTAAATTTTCAACAAAAATCTTGTCTTCCTCACTCACGCGACCACACACAAAAGAACTCACACTTTTCCCAACTTTGGCACCAAGATTTGGCATCACACGAACAGATCTCTTCGGCAAATCGGCCAACTTAACACCCGCCATAATCGAAACCACCAATTTATCCTTAAAATCAACTTTCATCTCACGAAAAGTCTGCGGTTTAACGGCAAGCAAAATACAATCAGCCTCTCTTACAAGAGCTTCAACGTAT
>DOSU01000105.1:10522-13422 GCA_003513895.1 Rikenellaceae bacterium | reverse complement strand
TATTACAAGAGCTTCAACGGAATCTACAACTCTTATCCCAAGCGCTTCAACTTTTTCATAATTCGTATCATAACCAATCAACTCTTCACCATGAAGAAATCCCGCAATCGCACCACCCATAACTCCACAACCTATAATTCCAATTTTCATATTATCTTATTAAATAATCAGAAGAAACTTGCCACTTGTAAGTCGTCAATTCGCGTATTCCCATCGGCCCTCTGGCATGCAACTTCTGCGTGCTTATTCCGATTTCCGCACCCAGTCCGAACATACCGCCGTCGGTAAAACGCGTTGAAGTATTCACGTAAACAACCGCTGCATCAACTCTCTCGGAAAACTCTCTCGCATGAGACTTATTTGAAGTCAAAATCGCCTCCGAATGCTTGGAAGAATATTTGGAAATATGATCTATTGCCTCATCGATATTACGAACTATTTTTACAGACATTTTTAAAGATAGGAACTCCTTGCCATATTCGTTACAAACTTCAACTCCGACTTCCTTCAGTTTTGGCAATAATTCTTTTAAAAATCTATCTGCAACCTTCTTATGAACCAATAAGGTATCAAGCGCATTGCAAACCGATGGACGTGAAACTTTTGCATTAAAAACGACAGAAGCGGCTTTCTTAATATCAACCTCGTTATCAACATAAGTATGCACAACTCCAGCACCGGTTTCTATCACTGGGATTCTGGAGTTTTCACGCACCATATCTATAAGACCTCTGCCACCTCGCGGAATAACAACATCAATATATTTATTCGCCTTAAGCATCTCTTTAACAATCGCACGATCCGTTCCAAGAAGCACAACACAATCACGTGGCAAACCGGCGTCTACAAGCGCGGAAACGATAATCGAAACAAGAACCTTATTTGTTTGATAAGCTTCGCTACCACCTCTTAAAACGGCACAATTACCAGATTTAACACATAGAGCCGCGACATCCACAGTAACATTCGGCCTAGATTCATAGATCACACCAACAACACCAAAAGGAACAGAAACTTTTTTCAAATGCAGACCATTCACTTCACGTTTATCAAGCACACGACCAAGAGGATCTTCCATCTCAACAATCTCTTTCAGACTATCCGCCATAGCAAAAATTCTAACTTCATCAAGCATCAAACGATCTCTCATAAGATCATCCGCACACATTTTCGCGATATCTTTTTTATTCGCATTTATGATTTTATTCGCATTTTTCTTGAGATTTTTCGCCAAAACTCGCAAGAACTTATTGCGCTTTGCAACAGATTCGTTCGCAAGTTCCCTCCCCGCCTCTACAACTTTTTGTAACATTTTTTCCATAACTTACGACTTACGATCTACAACATAACAACATTGTCCGCATGAATCACCTCTTTTTTATTTCTCTTATCTTCCAATTTCAAAGCTTCGCTCAATTCATCAGAAGAATAATTCACAATCCCAACCGCTAAATTTTCTCCACGTTCATTATACACATCGACCGTATCGCGTTTCTCAAACTCGCCTTCAAGACCTTTAACACCAACCAAAAGCAAACTCTTTTTACTCAAAAGAGCTTCCGCGGCACCATCATCAACAACAATTCGCGAAAACGAAAGCGCACCTGCAGTAAGCCATCTTTGGAACCCCTTAAGACCTTGTTCTTGGGCAAAAAACTTCGTCCCTTCAAACGCTCGATCCATCACCGTATCAACCAAATTCTTTTTCTTCTTTCCATTTATAACAAAAGTCTCAATTCCGGCTTTCGTCGCCAACTTGGCCGAATTTATTTTACTCACCATACCACCAAGCCCATTTGAACTAACTGATTTACCACACATCTCATAAGTTGCTTCTGTTATAATATCAACCTCCTTTATAACTTTGGCATCTTTATTAAGAGTAGGATCGCAATCGCACAAGCCATGTATTGAAGAGCAAATCACAAGCTTCTTCGCTCCCAACATTACTGCAAGAAGAGTCGCAAGTTCATCATTATCACCAAACCGCAACTCTTTATCGGCAATCACATCATTTTCATTAACAATTGGCACAATACCGCTACTAAGAAGCTCGGACATGACATTTCTAACAGATAAAAACCTCTTTCTGTCCGAAAAATTTTCCCTTTCAAGCAAAATCTGCGCCACCTTAACGCCCTCATTGCCAAAAAACTCAGAATAATAATGCATAAGCCTAGCCTGTCCGATTGAGGCAAGAACTTGTTTTTGTAAAATCTTATCTTTTATAAGCGCCCCATCAAAAACCTCACGACCGGACCCAACAGCACCTGAGCTCACAAGCACAATATGCCATCCTTCACGCCTGAGAAGAGCGATTTCACTTGAAAGCATTCTTAAAACATTTAAATCAAGTTCATTATCGGAATCCAGCAAAACTTGAGTACCAACCTTAACAACCAGTATACCTTTTGAGCGGTTTTGTGATAAGTATTCAAAAAAATCTTCTTTCAGAATCTTAAAAGATTTACCGACTTTTCGAGCCGGAATCTTGCCCGACCTAACATACAAATAGACAGTTCTAACCTGCACACCAAGCATTTTCGCAACATCTTCCGTACTGAAAAATTCAAAATCAGACATGTGAGTGAATTAAGTGCTCGCCTACATGATAGTGATAAATAGTGACAAAAGCAACTTTTTAGATTTTCATTCCTGCAAAAAGTTGCCTAACTGTATGCAGCAACCCTTCATATTCCTCTTGCCACAAATGCTCTTTTCCATTCTCTATCACAACCTCTCCACCCAAAATCTCTTGGTATTTATAAGCATGTTCGAGCGGAACATAAGGATCGTTATCTGAAGCAAAAATTTTCACAACTCCAACCTTCTCAACGACATTCGCCCCAACAACTCCCTTCTTAAAAAACGGCCTCAAAGTCGGCCATCCCAAATCTGTA
>DOSU01000105.1:9893-10420 GCA_003513895.1 Rikenellaceae bacterium | reverse complement strand
AGAAACGCAGCCTTAAACTTCTCCCCTTTCCATCCACTCAAAACTCTCGGAATAAGAGCACCTCCAAGGCTATGCCCTATCAAAACGGTTTCCGAAGGATCCACTTTTTGCAAAACCGCCTCCAATGCAGAAGCCCACTAATCAAACATCGGCACCTCATCTTGCCCGAAATTTGGCACAAAAACTTTCAATCCATCATGCTTCAATTCATTCTCAAGCCACGGGAACCAATGCGAACTCGGCTCGCAGCCGTAACAATGCGCTATAACAACATTTTTTATTTTTGCCATTTCTGAATTTTATTGAAATCTCTATCCGGATCCCCATCCATCTGATCGCTATATCCAAAAACCATCCCAAACATTAACTCCTGCGACTCCTTCATCCCAACTCGAATCAACTCCTCACGCGAAGCATGACGCGCGTAACCGATAATACAACTCGCAATCCCCTGCTCGCGTGCATATAAACACATATTTTCAGCCGCCATTCCGCAATCTATCGGTCCATACTCAAGATTCGCTTTA
>DOSU01000105.1:9564-9778 GCA_003513895.1 Rikenellaceae bacterium | reverse complement strand
CAAGGCGCCCCATAAAAAACCGTATCCTCCTTCAACTCAAGCCTTTTCTTCACCCTATCAACACGCTCCTGCGAACCAAAATAGGAAATAGCATCGGAAGCGGACAATTTATCTCCAAGGTATCCCTGAACAGACATACTTAATCTGTTTATAGCATCTCTATTTGTAATAACGATAAAATTCCACGGCTGATGATTGTGAGCCGACGGCGCCA
>DOSU01000105.1:7650-9497 GCA_003513895.1 Rikenellaceae bacterium | reverse complement strand
ATGATTGTGAGCCGACGGCGCCAACATTCCTGCATGCAAAATCGCCTTTATCTGATCCTCAGTCAAAGGGTCCGGCTTATAAGAACGAACCGATCTGCGGGAGCGAATGATATCGATGATAGCCATAAAAAAAGGTTGCATTAAAACACAATCTTAATAACCCTTATAACACAATATTGTCAAAACCAAATTGCATTAAATATTACGCCTACCTTCACTTGTTCTACCACATGACCTACTCACAGCAACTCTCGGTTCAGATAAAGGAACACGTCTTTCACGTACAGACTGAACTACTGGTTCTCGAACCTCGACATCTATTGCATTAGCAGGACTAACTACAGCAGGTTCAACTGCCCTAGTAGTAGCAACTTCTGCGACGGAAGAAGGGAACCTTTGCACCGGCCTTGACCCAATTTGCCCAGAAACATCGGATGCAGCTTTTCTCGTTGCCAAAACCTGTTTTAACAAATCCAACACTTCTGATCCAAATTCTTGCGACCAACCACCTTGATCAAGGAATTCACTAAGTCTGATAACTTCAGTACTTGTTAAAAGCCTTACTCTTGCAGAAACTTCTCTTTCCTGTGGACGTCCTTTTCGCAACGCATCCAGCAAAGACGTTCTATGTTCATCTGTTAACGCATCACGAATACCTGTCCTCGGTCTATCTAAGCGGTTTGTCATAACATTGTTTGTTAATTTTAAGCGTGGATATCAACCTAACTTGACAGATTTATTTTGTCAATATAGACTCGATTTCTTTTAATAAGATAGGAAAAAATGGCTTTACGTTTTGATGGATCAAATGACGGAAGACCGGAAGACAAACTTGATGATGAAGAACTTCATAATTGGCCACTTATACCATCTTCTGTCCCCGGAAAACGCCTTAATCCTTTTGAATTGTTGATGAGAACAGGTGTCGTTGAAGATATTATCACATATATTCGATCTCAAGTTGATAGATTAGGCAAAGAATTAGATGTAGATCCGGATTGCGCAGACCCTGAAAAAAGCGTCCCGTTTAGATTTTTGGTCGATGTTATGCTTCCAAACGCACAAACTCCTCGTCAAATGGAAACTACTGCATACGGTTATTTAACATACTGCATGAGAGAATGCTTGAAAGGAGAGCGCAGACACTCTGTTTTAGATAGACTGAGAGAAACAGATTATTATGATAGAGTACATGTCATTGATATGTCGTGTTTCTGGCCTAAGAAAAAGAGAATTTTGGAGGAAAAATTCGGACCACAAAAATGGAAATCTTTAACCGAACATTCTCGACATCCTATAGTAGAAACCGTTAGCCACGGTTTTTCAGAAGATTCCATTAATAGATACGGCGGAGAACCTTTTTACGACGGTCTGTACTTCTTATTGGCGGATCCGACTGCAATTCATCACGATGGTATGCCGGAAGATGACAATTTAGTTGAACGAAAAACACCACAATCCAAACGAATGACAGGTGAAAAACTTGCAAGATTCCTACAATTACCGGGATTAGATGAATTCGTTCGCGCAGATTGGTGTATGGCAGGACCTGCTATCGGTTCAAGTCTCGCTATCATTGCCGAATATTTTTGTGAAAATGACAGTGCAATTCACGTTAATTCCATAGATACAAAAATGGTTGAGAAATGGATTAGAGAGAAATTTGAAAGATATTCACCACGCTTGGAAGTTGCATATTATGTCTGGGCTAGATTCCAACAGACTGAATTTGAAAGTACAGCTACATTCATTGAAGATTACATATGTAAATGGTTAGCCGATCACGAACCATGGGTTTTCGAAGTGGCAGGATCCACCGGAGGAGTTGTTGCAGCGAAACCCGGATG
>DOSU01000105.1:4524-7547 GCA_003513895.1 Rikenellaceae bacterium | reverse complement strand
ATGTTTGTCGATGCAATACAACATTTCAAGGAAGGAGATCCAGATGCACCTCAGTACCAAAGATTACTCCAGATAATTCCGGGACGTGAAATTGTTCAGATTTTTACTAAAAGTAAAACCGCAGAATACAGGGAAGCCGCAGACTACTATTTGAA
Source organism: Rikenellaceae bacterium (assembly GCA_003513895.1). Lineage (GTDB taxonomy): Bacteria > Bacteroidota > Bacteroidia > Bacteroidales > UBA932 > Bact-08. The sequence continues at coordinate 7,392 of DOSU01000105.1, read as the reverse complement.
AAACACAACAATTCATCCATTACATTTTTGTCGAGATTACAATCAAGAAGGTTTCCGCCAAGATGCAGATGGCTGGATGATCTCTCTTTTTAACGATAGAGGATTTGAATTAAACGGATGGACTGCCAATGAAGGATTCGAGTTGCTGGATCCGCTTGCGATTAGAGGACTGAGCAGTTCTTGGCGAGCTTGGGGCCTTAACTGCTTGAAAGATAGAATACTTAAACAAATAGACAAACTTCCAATCGACGCACTTTTCCTGTTTAGAAACAAAGTTATTTCACAAATAAGAGACCCCAGAGTCCGTAAAGGGCTAGAAGAATTTATTCAACCTCTTATCGACAAAGCTTACATTGCTTCTGTCGCCGCTGTTACGTCTAGAGAAACTCTTATTGAAATTGCAAGAGGAAAAGATTTTGATGCTGGAGTTTTAATACCTGAAGTCGGTAACTTACCTCCGGAAATGCGCAGAGCTCCTAACAGAAGAGAATTAGCTGATATGGCAGAAGAGGCTCTCATCGTTAAGGAATTCAAAGGTGTTAGAGGTGAAGATGCAATTATTAAATTCTTATTGGCACATCGCCACAGTATGCGTGTTGCGGATTTAATATCACCTTTCCCAGATGCCCCTAATTTAGAAATTAAAAAAAGATTCGCAGAATCACCAAATTTATTGCTGTTTTTAGCTATGTCTACCATTATGATGTACCTCGGTTATTCCTATGACGAGATATTATTAAAAATCACACAACTAGCTGAACAGTCGGCAAGTGAAGAAAGAGATGAATGTGTTACTGTTGGCTTAGAATGGGAACAGGTTGCAGGACAAAAAGAAAGGCCGATATTAACTGATAATTTCAGCGAATTATTTAATGTTCTGCCTCAAGGCAATGATATCAGTTGCAATGAAATTTTAACTCATCCTTCAACTGGCATTACAGCCCAAAAAGCACTTATAGATCTAATTACAAATCCACGACATGGATATTTACAAGCAGGTGAAATGTGGAATCAACAAGCAGGTGTAGGACAGCCATTATCTTCTCTTCATGTAAATATGGGGATTCAAGACGATATTAGACTTCCCACTACGCAAATCAGAGGATATACAGCCCCTCTCATGCGCATTGCTAACATGATTCACGGCGGTTCATATACCGACAGCGGAAATGAAGGCTTTCTAGGAGGTGGACGCGTACGCGAATGGGCACACCATTCATTCCTTGATACAATAGGAGATAAACGTGGTGATATTAAACTTGAATGTAGGACTACCGCCCTAGAACCAAACGGTAGTCATAATGATGAGATAGAACAATTATTGTTGATAGCTTCAGCCTGTATGCAATATGCCAAAGATGCCAACGGTATTGGAACTACAACTAGAGGAAAGGTTATGGCACAAATCTTTGACGAATTTTCTCGCGAAGTAGAACTACTACGTTTAACCGTAAATCCAACCGTTGAAGCACGCAGATTAATTGCTACTTATGCTGGTAAAGTTAAGGAAGAGTTAGGTTTATAAGAAAAACCGTCCGTTCGACTCCGTCTCGATACACAATGGTAACACGCATGTTTCTACTTATTTTTCCGTTCTTTTTCGAATTTTTGCAGTGATGGAAGCGGAATTACAAATCCAATTCCTCATATTTTCCTTTTTGCAAGTCATCCAAGATAATATCTAGATTTTTGTCGAGAGCTTTTACAAAGTTTGGATTTTGCACAGTCATGTTTGCGCCAATCTTCTTATCCTGTTTCTGTCTTATCATTACCAACACCGACTTCCCGCTATTTAGTTTAAGTAAAAATATTACTCTTCCAGCTCCGGAAGAACTTGTTAAGTAAACCTTTTTCAAACATGTGCTGGGAATTTTATTTGAACTTTTTACAGTATCGCCTAACCCTTCCAAAGATTTTTTTGCCGCAGTTTTAATAATGTCCAGATCAAAAATGCTTTTCGCGGGCTCAAATTCGACTTTCTTAATTGATGCGGTAATTATAAGTTTCATTTCAAGATAATAATTCCCCTATTTTATCCATTTTCGACTGAAGATCGGATGTAACAATTACATTCTGAGGCTCCCCTATTACAATTTTCGGAGATTCGATGAAATTAATAAGAGCGCTTTTTATAATAAAAGTAAGAGGCACTCCAAGTTTATCGGCTTGATCAGAAGCTTTCATTTTGAGGGCTTCGTCTATACGAATGGTTAAAGTTGTCATTTCGGTTATAGTTAGGTATGTTCGATTACATCAAAATTATAACGCACTAACGGCGTTAGTGCAAGAGGTTTTTATCCTGTATTTTACCGAAAGAATATTTCATAAACAAAGGCTTGATGCTATTTTGCGTGTTTTCACCCTCAAGACTTCTATCTTTGGTACCTTTACACCCTTCAATTTTAGATAAATTATATTGTATTTTTTGCTTTCGGCAATGAAAATTTCGCAATTTTAAATCTCATTGTTTGTTGTTTTTTTACGGCTTAAGTTTAACAAAAAAAGAGTTTATTTGTCGTATTCATTCGCCTTTTCCCACGCAAGTTCAAACAAACTTCTCAATACTTGCGCCATATCTTTGTTGTAAATTTTTGTACCTGTTGGCTGTTCGCCATGTGATGTAAAGAGCGCAATCATGTCTCCGATAATATTCAATTCGCAATGTGCAGGAAATTTTTTATTCGGAACAAGTTTTGTTTTTCTTAATTCAGCCTTATCTCTCTTTTTATATTCTCTCGCTGGCTTCGTATCAGGCTGAATACTTCTAACATTCATCCCTATCGATGCTCTCTTTTTGGTATAAGCTTTCCATTCGTCCCAAAGATTATCCGTATGATATTTGTTTAGACCGAAACACAATTGCTCTTT
>DOSU01000105.1:1471-4423 GCA_003513895.1 Rikenellaceae bacterium | reverse complement strand
TCAAGCGTTTCATTTATAAGTTGTTTTACCGCTTCAAGCCCTTGGTAATATTTGATTTTACCCTTTAGCTCTATAACAGGTTTTGACCTGTTGTTTTCAAGCTTTTTAAAAGCAGGCAAGATCAATTCCGCCTGTTTTTGTAACTCGAGTTCTTTTGCCACTTTTCTCTTGCAAACATCAATCAATTCTTCCGCAGGAACAGCTTCAAAATAAGTGACCTTATTTTTCTGGTAGGAATTTATTAAATTCTTTTTGATTAAAGCTTCCAAGGCAGGATAAACCGTAACCCTCTTAATCCCAAGTCTTTTACCTATCATACTTGCAATCGACTCCCCATACTCAAGCAGAAATAAATATATTTCAGTTTCATTCTTTGTAAGCCCGAATTTCATTAGAAACGATTCAATCATAAGAGTTGTTGTTATAATGACAACATATAAAGTATACACCAAGCTATATCTGTAGCGCAAGCCTTTTGGATATAGCGTCTGAACATATTGTTGTTGATGTTTTAACAAAAACTGGTATTATCTGGTCTCGTTTATTCCCGGGTAGTTGAGTTGGTACAACGCCACGCTGTTAACGTGGATATCGCAGGTTCGAGTCCTGCCTCGGGAGCCACAGCAGTTTTGCGCCAGCAAAACACAACTAAAATTTAACTCTATTTAAAATGAACACGCCAAAAGAAAATAATTTTTCAGCGGAGACTCCGTTGCCAGAAGCACTTGAAAAGATTAACGCACATCTCAGAGAAAAAGGATTGCCTGAGTTAACCGCAGAAGATTTAGAATGTATTTCGAGTCATCGATGTGGCTGTAGAACAATAGATGATCTTTCTACATACGGACACTGGAGTGATTTGATGGCAGTATTTAAAGAAAGTAACGCTCCATTATCAAAATTAGATAAAACCGCGTTAAGTGCCATAGTATATGAATTGAGTAATTGCCCATCATGGATTACAGGAGAGTGGGAATCCGAATAATTTTAAATAATTAAATACATCATGATTTTTCTAATAAAAGGCCTACTGATCGGCTTCACGATAGCGATGTCCATAGGACCGATAGCCTTACTATGTATAGCAAGGACTCTGAAATCAGGCAGGCTTGCCGGTTTTTCATCCGGAATGGGAGCGGCTACCGCTGATGGGTTTTACGCCGTGGTTGCCGGACTTGGTGTTGCCACAATTATTCGGTTCTTAGGAGATTACAAGAGCTCATTCTTTGTGTTTTCAGGGCTGTTTTTAATGATTTTAGGTGTGAAAATATTTCTCTCTGAAATCCCCCCTGAAAAAATTTCCGCAAGCGGTAAAGATTATTTGAAGAATTATTTTTCAACTTTCGCGCTTACGATAGTAAACCCAATGACCATATTATCTTTTATAGCTGTATTTGGGACTCTTGGTATTGGATCAGATGGAGATGACCATTTTAGTGTTTTATCCATATCGATTTTCGTTTTAGGCGCTTTTCTTGGATCAGCCTTGTGGTATCTCATTTTGTGTACGGGGATAGAGTATTTAAGCAAAAAATTCTCTAGTAAGAGTCTTACTGTGATTAATAGGGTTTCCGGCATTGTTATTTGGATTTTTGGAATACTTACCATATTAAGTATCTTTTAAATCATCCATGCGTAGCTCGTTGGCATGAGCACTCGACGGTTAACCGAAAGGTTGGTGTTGCGAACAGGATTATCATGATCGCAACTAGGGTTCGATTCCCCCCGCATGGACTACCAAATTTCGGGAATCCAACAGGGTACTTTTTCGCCTTTGCCGATTTTTTTCTGGTGGGCGCTATAGGGGTCGAACCTATGACCTACTGGGTGTAAACCAGTCGCTCTAGCCAACTGAGCTAAGCGCCCGAACTAACACAACGAATCTTTTACCAAAACCAACCGAAAATATCAACCAAAAACTAATAAATAAGCTCTCGGAACTTGAACGACCTTGATTCTTATCACGGGAGTGAAAGGTCCGCAGAGCTTATGCTAATCTCCCAAACCTCAGATGAAACCATATAGAACGCATAAATTACACCTTTCTCTTTATCATAAGCAAACCTCGGCTTAACATACTGATTCGATGACAAATCCAACTGCCCCAAGAGCTCCCCATCATAATAACTTAAGGCATAAAGAGTCTCTTGATCATTCTTCTTGTCATTAACGGAAACAGTAAAGAGGATTCCCGCATCCCAATCCGCCAAAGCGACACTATTTCCATAAGCCAAAGATCCTATCAATTCATAAGTTTCTGCAGCATAAATTTTCGAACCGATATAAATTCTATCTCCAGTCTGATCAACAACAAGAGAATAAGGAAAATTCTCAATGTCATTATGTAAGTCGCCAACATCAATCACCTCATCCAACTCAAAACCGTTCAGTCCATCATAGACAAAGATTTTTGAAACTTTTTTAACATAAACCAACAACTTGGCGGTAGGCTCGTAAGTTGCAATAACCAAAACTCCGGCACCTCCCAAATCATCATAAGAACCACCTTGTAAATAATCTTCAACCTGAACAACTTTTATCGTATTGCCAGTCACCATATCAACAGCAACTACCGAATTCTGCTCAGGGATAGCAACATAAGCAACATCACGAGTGTAATCATAAGCCATATCCCCTATCCCATCAGTTGCACCATCATTCACAGGCAAATCGTAAACAGCTTCGAGTTCATCGGTCTCCGGATTAATCTGACTTATCGAACTGTTCAAAAAATCAAAAGCAAAAGCTTTTCCCAAATTCTCACTATAAGCTATACCGACAGGCCAAGGATATTCACATTCTATATTATTAAAATCACCTGTTTCAGGATCGAAACGCATAATCGAATTTCCACCAAGCCTGTTTCTCAAATAAAGACTTCCATCAGCCAAAACAGCACCTCCCTCAACAGAGCTGCCGGCATCAATTACAGCTTCGACTTCACCAGTAGCT
>DOSU01000105.1:1138-1390 GCA_003513895.1 Rikenellaceae bacterium | reverse complement strand
CAAGCCAAATTGACACGACTTACAGAATTATCTCCGTTATTAGTCACATAAGCCATATTAGACACGTCATCCAGTTCAATATTGGTATGGTGTGTCGGAATTTCAACAGTATTCAAAACCTCTTTCGTCTTCGCATCTATTATCACGATACCTCCAAGAAAATCTCCATATCCTTCATAATCGAAACCGTTTTCAGTCATCGCAACAATATAATCATCATTCGCAACAATCCTATTCGGATCCTTAATACCG
>DOSU01000105.1:0-1075 GCA_003513895.1 Rikenellaceae bacterium | reverse complement strand
TCCTATTCGGATCCTTAATACCGGTATCTATAGCGTAAGGCTTCTTATTCAAATCGTTCATGTCATAAACAAAAACCTGTCCTGTATTCGTAAGCATAAGAACTTCGCCTGAATTTTTATTATAAGCAAAATCTTTAATACCAAATTTATTCTCAACAAAATCAGAATCTTTTTTCGAGAAATCTTCGGAATCAAAAATATTAAAATCATATCCACTATCATCAATAACAGTATCAATACCCAATATCGATCCATCACTCATATAAAAAACCGCACCTTTATTAACAGGAATCGATCCAACCTTATCCATCGTCTCCAAATCATAAATCTCATAAGTCTCGCTATCGGGAACAGGGAATGCAACAACACCATTATCAATATCGAAATACGTACTTTGATAAAAAACTTTCTTATCAAAAGAAACCATATCCAAAACTTCAAGAGTGATCCCGTCTATTTTTACAACGCTATCCTCGGTAACAGATAGAACTATCCCGCCATCACAAAAAACATCTTTTATAACAAAACCTCCAACACCGACTCCGGTATCAACATAAGCAAAAGTTTCATCATCCTTAAATACGGCAATTTCAGAACTCATAATCCCTGCAATATAACCTTGCCCAATAGACTCATCATAACAAACGCTATGAGTCTTAAGAGTATTGCCATCGGGCAATCCCAAATAACTATTCATATCATAAACACCAGTTGTCTCAAGAGAGACTTCCTTAGCGGAAGACACTAAGTCAGATCCGTAATTATCCTGAACAGAGAACACGTAATCCGAAACAAGCATACTATCAACTTGCAAAACATCGCCACCAACATCCGCAACATCCTGCTGGCCCGTAATAAGTGGCTCACAACAGGGCACATATAAATAATCATACAATTTCCATCCACCGATAGCAGCAATAAGAACTAAGGCTAACCCCAATATATACTTTTTCATTTTTATGTTTTTATAGAATACAGAAGAAATTTAGCACAAAAATCACCTGATTCCAAAAAAGAGAGTACATTCCTGCCTGCCGGCAGACAGGCTTCCTTTGCTTCTTCAAGAGGGATTTGC
>DOSU01000094.1:7692-8093 GCA_003513895.1 Rikenellaceae bacterium | reverse complement strand
GAGCAGCCATGGTACCGCAGGCAAATGTGACAGTGATTGATACCAAAACCCTTTCGGCACCAGCAGGCTGGCAGGTTGAAGCAGCAGCACGTGCAGCCAAAGCGGGCTGGAACAAGGATCGGATTCTGGAAGCAATGAAAAAGATCAGTGATGCCACGGATGTTGTTTACACTCTAAAAGAACTTAAATATCTCATCCACGGCGGACGGATCAGCCATATGAAGGGGTTGCTCGCGTCGCTGCTAAATATCAAACCAATGATCGGCGTTGAAAAAGTTAAAGGCACCTATGTTCAGTACGGCATGGCTCGAACTTTCAATGGCGCCATTCATGGAATCGGTGAATATGTGTCTAAGAAATTCAAGGCTGGAAGTTCCTTACGTGTGCAGGTACTGCACTCA
>DOSU01000094.1:3820-7621 GCA_003513895.1 Rikenellaceae bacterium | reverse complement strand
ACGTGTGCAGGTACTGCACTCATACAATCCTGAAGGTGCTCAACAGCTCATCGATGAAATGAACAAACTGTTTAAATGCCAGTGGCTTCCAACCGGGCTGCTCTCACTTGTATTGGGAGCACATGTAGGCAAAAGCATGGTGGGTGTGGCATTTGCTCCTGAAGATGCCTTTGCAGGATTGCCACAATAAATTGATGAAAAAATATTGATCCGGATTTTGTATCCGGATCTTTTTTTTAATACCAATTCATATACGAACTTTTATTGTAAAAAATAGAGAGAGTAGTTCTGGTTTTTTCCCAACAACTTCATTCTTGAGGATGGAGCAAGGTTCAATGAATTACTGAGAAGAACGTAGCCTTGATCTGCATCGTTGATTTCTGCAAGGGGAATTACCATCCGGCTGTGATTCTTTCCGAAAAGGGCATATTCTATTGGGCTTCGGGTGATTAAAATTGAAAGGGTTTCTCCCTCAGGGAGAAGCTCATTCACAAATTCTATATCTTTTGCAGAATATCTACTTGTATAAAGAAGGCGATCATAATAAGTTGCTTCGTAGATATTAACGAGTTGACTTGAGTTTGCGTCAGGATAGGTAATTTTGAGAAGGGTTTTTTTGAAAAATTTCTGAATACTATTATTTTCTGGAAGCGGCGAAATATAGTTATTGATAATATCATTTTGAGTTTTGGCTGTAATTATTGGTTTTGAATCATTCACGAGCAGGGTATTAAAGATCAGAAGGAAACTAAAAGGTAAAAGCAATCCAATAATAATTCCGCGAAAGGTATGATTTTTTGGCAGAAGAATCGAAACAAGTGGAATAAATGGGAACGTTGAAACTATAAAGTAACGACCTTGATAGGGATCCCATCCGGGTCTCTGAATTATGATAAAAAAGAGATACAAAATGGCATTGACACAACAAATTATTGCATAATTTCTACGCACCTTGTTTTTGCTGAAAAAACTTAGTATGGTTGAAAGGGGTAATAAGAGGATTACTAACGGTCCAAACCAGGAAGTGTCTTCTGAAAGCTTGGGAATCGCTTGATATTGAAAGCTCTCTTTTTCGTCAAACCCGGCTTGAAGAAAAACTTCTTTTTCAAGATCCAAACCTGTTGGAATCAATAAACCTTTAAAAATATTTTCTTTTACCTGAGTTAAAGCAGGTTGAATTGAACGCGGTAGACCTTCAACACCAATTAATTGATAGGTAAATCTTGGAACCAGAAACGATGCTTTTTCTGCGATATTCGAAAACGAGGTATATTTTTCATTCAGTACTGATTCCAAACCAAACACCGAGCCGGTGTGAACGATATTCAAAATATATTGATAACTTGTAAAAAGGATTGTCAAAATTACCAATAACCATGAATATTTAAGAAATTTAGAGAAACCTTTATTATTAACCAAAACAATGAGCGTTACCAAACCCGCAACGGGGAGAATGAAAAAAGCTGTTTGTTTTGTACCTAAAGCTATAAGTAGACTTAAAGAAGCAAGCCATAAGAATTTTAGCTTTTTTGTTTGAAAAAAATTGAAGAAGAAAGCGATAAAAACCATCAGTGTTGCCGTAACAGTAAGATCCCCTTGAAAGGAAAAGGTTTGAAGTAAAACTACTGGCAACGAGAGCCCAACCAGAGAAGTGAATAATGCCTGAGTGGTCGAAAACCCCAAAGATTTCGATATTTCAAAGGTCGAAGCAGAAATTACCAATAGAGAAAACCACTGAACCAGAAAGAACAAATTTTCATTGTGTCCCAGCAAGAAGAGCCAAAGCGCTTGCAAATGAGCATTAATTGGATAAATAAGCTGATAGCGATTTAGTGAAGTTAAAACTGTCCAATAATCGAGTGAACCTTGTTGTAACCAGTAATAAATCCTCGGCAAATGAGAGGCTAAACTGTCAATATTATTTATGGGAGTCGTGATTCCAACTGTGAAAAATCCAATTAATGTTGCAGAAATAATAGAAACAAGTATTATTTCGACCTTTGAGGGATGGTAATTCGAAAAATCATAGGTAGACCGAAAAATTTGCCTGGAGAGCGGATAAAAATGGTGTATTAAAAAAGCCAGACCAACGCAAATAAGTGCCTGAATGCCCAAGAATAACCAGGGATGGTTAAGGAGCTGTAGTAACCCAAGAATTTCCGAGGTTAGAATATTTATTGAAAACACGCTCAAAAAGAATACAAGCAGTACTTTTGATAATGTGGCTCTCTCAAAAATGATGGGGAAAATGAATAGTGAAAAAACCAGGTAAACGAGAATGGATGCGAGTAACATTATTCCCCAGCGGTTGAATAATTATAGGGTGGATGATTTTGCAATGAAATTCTACCATGTTTACAATTTTGCGATTCTTAGCGACATATCTGATTGTAAATAACGGGGGAGTGAGAGATAAATAAAATTCAAATTTACCCTGGTTCTATGAAATAGATGGAAAAGTTTCCATTAGTTTCGATTAATCTCATATTTGGTGTAAGTGTTATTTCAATAACATTACTTACAATGAAATAGCCTGGTGAAGCTTCATCTAAGTCAATTATTGGATACAATGAACGGCTGCGATTTATTCCAAAGAGGGCATATTCAAGCGGGTTATTTTGAATCATTACTATAATGGGTGTTCCGTCGGGGATAATGTTGTTAACAAATTCAATATCTTTTACCGAAATGTTATTTGTATAAAATAATTGATCATAATACTTTTGGCCATAAATATACCTGCGAAGATTTTCGAAACCGCTTGGATACGTAATTTTGTATAAAGTTTTTTTTATAAAAAACTGTAAGAAGGTTGATTCTGGTAATGGATCAATTTTTTGGTGGATAAAGTCATTTTGTGATTTGGCGGTAATAATTGGCTTGGTGTCATTCTTTAGCAGGGTGTTAAAAATTAGGACAACACTGCACGTTATCAAGACAGTAGAAATAATTTTTTGCAGGATTTTCTGTTTTGGGATCAAGATTGAAACAATAGGTATTAGAGGGTACAACCCAAGAATAAAATAGCGTCCTTGATAGGGGTCCCAACCAGGTCTCTGCAAAAAAACCAGACAAAAATAAATTACCGAATAAACAAAACTAAACAAACAATAATTCCTTCGTAATTTATTTTTACTGAAAAAGGTTAATATTACCGCCAATGGAATAAGCAAAAATGCCATTGGTCCAAACCAGGCTGTATCTTCAGATAGTAATGGATATGAATTGTATTGAAAGGTTTCCATTTGATCAAAACCTGGTTGAAGGAAGATCTTTTTTTCTAGGTCAAGCTCTAATGGATTTAGAATTGCTTTAAAAAAGTCTGCTTTAAATTGCATGACTGCAGGAGTGATTGCTCTTGGTAAGCCTTCAATACCAATAAATTGATAAATATAGCGGGGAATGACATAAATAATTTTTTGTTGAAGTTGTTCAAAGGTAGTGTATTGTTCTGTGGGTTTCCAGTTCATACCAATAAGAGAATTGGTTTGGATCATATTCTGGATAAATTGAAAACTTGCAAAGGCGAAGGTCAAAACAATTAATAACCAGGATCTGAGGAAAAATCTTTTTACGCACTTTTTTCTAATCAACAAATAGAAAATGAGCAAAAATGACAAAGGCAATGTGATATAAGCGGATTGTTTTGTTCCAATTGCCAAAAGGATGCTTAAAATGGCAATCCAGAGGAATTTCATTTGATCTGTTCGAGCAAAAAATAGAATGAAAACTACAAAAACCATAACCAGAGCAGTTACCGTGAGATCGCCTTGAAACGAAAAAGTTTGTAGCAACACGATT
>DOSU01000094.1:2970-3755 GCA_003513895.1 Rikenellaceae bacterium | reverse complement strand
AAACGAAAAAGTTTGCAACAACACGATTGGCAGCGAAAGACCAATTAAAGTACTCATCATAGCTTGCGTTTTTGAAAACCCCAACGCTCTTGAAATCTCGTATGTTGAAGCTGAAATTATGATTAACGAGAACCATTGAACCAGAAAGAACAGATTTTCGGAACTTCCAAATAGGAAAAGCCAAAGCCCTTGAATATGTGCGTTGATTGGATAGACAAGCTGAAATTGATTTATGGTCGACCAATAATCGAGAGAACCATGCTGCAACCAATAATAAATTCGCGGCAAATGTGTTGCTAAACTATCAATGTTATTGATAGGCGTTGTAATGCCAACAGCAAAAAAACCAATAAAGGTTGCTGAAATAATTGTAAAGAGAAATATTTCAAATAAAGTGATATGAAAATTTGCGAAATCAAAAACTGATTTATAGTTTTGTTTTGTAAGGGGAGAAAAACGCTGAACTAGCAGAGAAATTATGAAGCATATGACGGTTTGAGTGCCTAGATAGATCCATGGGTGGTTTAAAAGATGAAATAGACTGAGAAATTCAGAAACCAAAACATTTATTGAGAATACAGATAAAAAGAAAATCAGAAGAATTCTTGAGAATGAAGCTTTCTCAAAAAAGCGGGGATAATGGAAAAGAGAAAAAATCAAATAAATGAAAATGGATACTATTAACATTTTTCCCCGGCGCTGGCAATAAATCTATTAGAGCAAACTAATAATCAAATTCTACCATTGAACGGATAGCGAGAAAAAAATCCCGCTGGTAAGGCGGG
>DOSU01000094.1:0-2897 GCA_003513895.1 Rikenellaceae bacterium | reverse complement strand
CCCCGCTGGTAAGGCGGGACTTCGATCATTCGTATTTGAACCTCAAGATACCAATTGTAAAAAAGACCAGGGCAAATCCCAGCAAAACACCTGCTTCAGGCAGTATCGCCGTTAATCCCTGGCCTCGAAGTACAACATCCAGCAATCCCTGCATCGCCCAGGTTGTTGGTAGTATCTTTACAATAAGTTGAACAGTTTGTGGGAAGAGTTCCAATGGATACCAACAGCCGCCCATTAGTGCCATAACCATTCCGAACATGATACTCAAGCCGCTGGCTTGACCCTCAGTCTTGACGAAGGTTCCCAGCATTGTGCCAAGCGCAGCAGCTGCCAGCGCGGAAGAAGTTAGTATGACTGCCAAAGCCATCGGTGCATGTGCCCAATTTAACTTCATTACAAAGATACCAAAGAGGACAAGCAATATCATTTGAACAAGCGCGGTGAGCACTTGTCCAATGATTGTGCCCGCCAGGAAGAGACCCTTGCTGGTTGGGGTAGTAAGAAGACGGCGCAGCGTGCCCTTTTGGCGTTCATATGCGAAGGAGCCTGAAAGGCCGATCAATGGAATAAATACCCAGGTGATTATTTGCCCGGCGCTGGCGTTAGAGCGTGGATCATATTCGACAGTATCTTTTGTGTTTCCTGTCACTTCATTTATTCGATTTGGAGATTCTGTCATCAGTGATTGTGCTTTTTTGAGGGAAGAATCAAAAAAGGCTTGGCGGGCAGAATCAGAATCAAATTTGAAACCAGGTTGACTTTCAGCGAGGGCAACGCTGGAATTCGCAATATCCACCACACTGCTTACTTTGGAAAGTACAGCCTGTACAGCTTGTTGAGCAATTAGGGATTCAGTATTATTTGGAAGTTGGCGCAGTTCAAGTTCAGCGTTCTGGCTTAGCAGGTTTTGTTGATTGAAGTTCTGCGGGATGATTAGAACAGACGATATCTTTTTTTGGTCCAGGGCGGAATTAGCATCTTCTATTAGTTCCAACTCTATATTGACTGAGGAGGAAGTCTCCAATGACGCTATCAGGGTCTCGGAAAGTGAATTTTTGGCTTGGTCAACCACAATCATTTTCACACGACTATCACTGGATGGACCAGAGCCTGAACCAATCACAAGGGTAAAAACAATCGGTAATATCAGAAAGAATAACCATTCCATAGGGGTGGTGAAGCGTAATAATGTGTCTTTTATTAAAATTGCTAATATTTTTTTCATGGCAGACTTCTATTCTTTCCCAATTCCGCGATGGTTGAAGAGCATAATGGAAACCAGAAAGAGCACGGCAGCCATGATGAGCAAGGCAATAATTGGGGTCACGATGTTAGTCAGAGTACCACCCATGGCCAGGGTTGTGAAACCATCCAACCCCCAACGGTTGGGTGAAATGCGACTGAACCATTGAACCCAATCTGGCATGAGACTGACATTAATAAAGCTGCCCCCCAATACTCCGAAGATTAGCATAAGTGCCATTCCAATATTTGCCACCTGACCGGAAGTTTTTAATAACGCTGCCAAGAAGATACCCCAACCGGTAGCAGCAAGGGCTGCTGAAGCTACCAAAACCACGACGGCCAGCGGATCCCCCCAGTTTAAGTTAAAAAGCAGGGTAGTTCCGATAATAAGAATTAGCAATTGTGCCAAACCGGAAAGAAAAATGCCAAAGACTTTGCCGCCTAGAATCTGAAAAAAGGAAGTCGGTGAAATTAGCATACGGGGAAGCGTTCCGGCTGCTTTTTCAACCAATAGTGTTCTACCTCCGTTGCTAACGGTGTACATCAGAAACATTAGCGCCATTCCGGGAGCCAGTAACGCAAGCATGTTAAACTTCACTTCTGTGCCTGCGGCAGTCACATTGTTTAATTTTATTGAAGAAGTGTTGCCAAGAGAATCTGATTGTGATTCTCCCACTGCCTGGCCTACAGCAAGCGCCTGTGAAGGATCAATCGCGCCGCTTTCAAGAAGCTGTGTAACGGAAACCATACCGCTGACACGACCAACTTCCACCCGACTGATGAATTGTTCAAGCAGATTCTTGACGATACTAACACCAGTTGGTGTTGTTGGGTTGCCATAAAGTTCAATTTGAATTGTTTGCGTAGAAATAGTTGTACCGTCAATAGGGATGATGGAATCGGTAAAACCTGCAGGAACATAAACTACGGCTACAGTTTTGTTGTCATCCACCAATTTTCGTGCGGCAGTGAGATTTGAGAGTACCTTAGGTTCAAGGAGATCAGCGAGGTCATCAGATTGGATCATTTCGACCAATGCGTTGCCAAGTGAGCCGTTATCATCATTCACGATAACCAAAGGAAGATCGAGAATGCCAGAATCAGATTTACCTGAAAAGCTGCCAGTTGCTAAACCTAGACCTATTGTGAGTGCAAAGGGCGCTAACAACATAAAAATGAGCGCAGTTCGGTCACGAAATATGAGTAAAACATCTTTGAAGGCGATCAAGATTAATTTGCGCATAGTCAAACTCTAATCCCGTAAAGCCCGGCCAGTGAGATTTAAAAAGACTGCCTCAAGATTTGGCTCACGAATGTCAATGGATCTGATTTTTATGCCAAGGTTATTAGCGTGGGATACTACCTGGGCTAATAATTCTTCTGCTGATTGAGTGATGATGGATACTTCGTGATCTGTTACCTCGGCTTTAAACACCCCTTTGATTTTGCGGACTTCATCGGCCAGGATATCAGGGTTCTCTTCTTCACCAACATGCAAAATCAAAGTGTCTGTTTCACCGACGGATTTGGTTAATTCCTCTTGAGTACCAATGGCAATTAAGTCACCATGGTCTATGATTCCAACCCGATTTGAGAGCTCTTCGGCTTCTTCCATATAATGGGTAGTGTATAGCACGGTCATACCGTTCTTG
>DOSU01000092.1 GCA_003513895.1 Rikenellaceae bacterium | reverse complement strand
CAAGCATTTACGAATCAGGTTTTCGGCAAAATTTTCGGCCGAATAGTTTGCCGACCACATGGCTTTAAACCGCGACGAAGTCGCACCATATTTTTCTGACTCCTTGTACAACTATTGTCTAATCTCTTAATTATCAGCAATATGCTAAGAACCCGTAGACTTTAAGTCTACGGGTTCTTAGTATGTGTCAGTATATGTGTTAGTTAGGCCTTGGCGATTCGCTTCGCAACTCGCTGCTATCTGCTAAAAGAACCTTGCTCTGTGGTCCTGAACATCTCCCCCTTTTTCGAAAACGCCCTGAAGCAACTGAAGCTGGTAGGTGAAAATTTGAGCAGCTTTTGCCTTAGCGTCGTTTTCGGTGAAGAATGCTCCGGTTTGTCTTGCATCTACATTGAAAATATAGATACCTATATTGCCTTTAACAGGGCCGGAAATTGTGTTTTCTTTTGCTCCTGCAACCGAACCAACAAAGATTGGATCAAACGACTGTGCGCCCATAGAACCAAATGAAAGGCCGCTTTGTTTGCTCACTGTGGTTCCCAGCTTGTTTGCCATTTCGTCGAGACCGGCAAGTCCTGTGATAGCCTCTTTAACTTTGGCCAGCATCTTTTCGTTTGACTTCTCTCTCTTGAGGATGTTTGTGATAGACCTCTCCATTGCCTCGAGCGAAGGAATTCCCTCTTCGCGTATTGCGGTTACTGTTGCTACGAAGAAATATTTGTTGTCTATTGAGATAATTTGTGAAACATCGCCTTTTTTCGCACTATATGTCCATTTGCTTATCTCTCTTGCGTTTTTGTATGTTGCTACAGTTTTTGCTCCTTCTGCAATACCCATAGCCGGAATTGAAACAAGGTTCATCTCTTTAATGAGTTTGTTGAAATTCTCAACTTTCCCTGCCGATTTTGAAGCAAGGTCGTTTGCCTGTGAGTAATATTTCTGGAATGTCTCTTTGCTGGCAACTGCGCTCTTTTCTAGTATCGCAAGTTGAACTTTCTTTACGGGAACTGTTTTTTCCCTGATTTTGATTATATGAAGCCCGTACTGGCTCTCAAGCTTAATGAGCTTGCCCGGAGTTGCGGTAAAACATGTGTCAAAACCCTGAATCATATAGTTTTGTGTCATCCAGCCAAGTTCGCCCGGAATAGTATTGGGGTTTTTGTCAAGAGAGTTTGCCATTGCAACCTCCATGAAGTTTGCCCCGCCTTCCAGAGCCTTAATTAGAGAGTCTGCAGTTGCCTGAGCGGCTACATTGTCTCTTCCGTCAAGAAGAATATGCTGTACAAAAACCGAGTCCGGAATATTCTTTACAGAATTAATTCTTGCTGCCCTGAATATATTTCCCTCCTGAAAAACAGGGAGAATTGCTGCCGGTGAAGATCCAAATGCAAAATCGTCTAAAACGGGAGAAATTGAAGAGAGCTCTCCTTTTTTGAAGTAGTAAGGATTTAGCTGTTTCTCCGAGTTCTTTGCAAGGAACGATTTAAGATTAGTTGTTGTTGCAAACTCATCGTATGTTTTGTCTATATCCTGTCTTGAAAGGTTTATGTCTTCCTGCGAAGGCACAACTTCAAAAACTACATATTCGATGTCCCTGCTTGCTTTCTGCTCAAAGTTTCTTTTGTTCTTGTTGTAATACTCTCTAACTTCCTGTTTTGAAACTACGATTGTTGTATCGATTTCATAACCGTAGGGTTGCATTATGAAAGAGACATCGGATGTGATATTGTTTTCGTCAATTGATCTTATGAGTTCAACCGGATTCATGACAGAGCTCTTTGCCAGTAATGAAACATATTTTGAAAACATCTGGTCGTTTTTCATTGTTTTTTCCAGATAGTTCCAGTATGTGCCAAGTTTACCGCTTTCGTCGGTAGGAATTGCCCTTATGAATTCAGCAAGTTTGTTTTTGTCAAACTGCCCGTCTGGTCCCAGAAAAGCTTGCTCTCTTGTGAGAACAGGAGAAATTTGAGAGCCCTGACTCAAGTCGAACAACTCTTCTTCTCCAACGTCCAGGCCGGCGTCTTTAATTGCAGGCAAAAGAACTATCTCGGTCATGATGTCCTGCCAGGCACCCTGGTTAACCATCTCCTGAGTTTGTTCGTCAAGCGATGTTGAACCTGTGGCCATCTGGTGGATCTGGGTAAAATAGTCTATCTTTTTCTGATAATCCTTATAAGAGATTGATTCTCCCTTCATCTCACCAACATCATATTTGGAAGAGAACATGGAGACTGCCGATTGTAATGTGTCTGCGTCAACTATAAATGATAAGAGCGCAATACCGATAATAATCGTAATAAATGCTCCCATTTTAACGCGGATCTTCTCGAGAACTGCCATTTTTATAAAGTTTTAAGTAATTTCCTTGTAGGGCGCGAAGATAGTAATTTTTTTATTTATGATATCTATTATTCTTCTTCGACTTTTAAACTCACTGTTTCCACACGGTTGGATGCAGTTTTGAGTATTTTGAAAGAAAAGTTGTCAAAAGTGAGTATCTCTCCCTCGTTGGGGATGTGTTCGTGGTAAAAGGTAATCAGTCCGCCAAGCGTTTCGTATTCATCGGATTCCGGCAGGTTAAGATCGTATGTTTTGTTCAGATACTTAATCTCTTTGCGGGCAGAGAATATAAATTCGTTTTCTGAAATCCTCTTTTCGGAAAGTTCCTCCTTGTCGAGTTCGTCGGATATTTCACCGAAAATCTCTTCAATGAGGTCTTCAAGCGTAACGATACCGGCCGTTCCTCCATATTCATCAAGCACAACGGCAATAGACCGCTTGCTTTTTGTGAGCATGGCAAGAAGGGTATTTGCGTTCATTCCTTCGGTTACATAATCTACCGGCCTTATGAGCTCCGGCACCTCTTTGCCTCCAATGAACAGATCTTTTGAGTGAATATACCCCACAATCCTGTCGATACTGCCTTCAAAAACGGGTATCCTTGAATAGTTTGACTCTGCGAACAGAGATATTATTTCTTCCAGAGACGCATGTTTAGAAATTGCATAAATTTCTGTTCTTGGAACCATGCATTCTCTCAGGAGTACTTCGGAAAAATTTAATGCATTCTGGATTATTTCAATTTCTGGAGCATTGTCCGATTCTCCCTTTTGAACAACTGCCTGCTGTGCTTCAACTCC
This sequence comes from Rikenellaceae bacterium, assembly GCA_003513895.1. Lineage (GTDB taxonomy): Bacteria > Bacteroidota > Bacteroidia > Bacteroidales > UBA932 > Bact-08. The sequence continues at coordinate 10,916 of DOSU01000092.1, read as the reverse complement.
TCCTCCAATGGGCGATATAATCTTGTAAATGGCATAGGCCAGCCAGTAAAATCTCTCCAGTACAATGTTTGGGTTTTTAATGGAAATCCATTTGGGCAGTAAATTTGCCGGAACCAAGGCCAGAAAAACAATCAAAAAAATCTCTATTAAGATTGTCGCTAAAACAGAATCCGTAATATGTCTTTCAATTAACGGCGTTGCAAAAATAACCAGCGAGGCTCCACAAACAACCAGAAAGAGTGCAGATGCAATCTTAAGCGACTGCATAAAGCGCGGGCTGTTGTCCAGCAATATTTCAATAATCCTCGCATAGCGCCTCTCTTGCTTGAGGTCGAGTTCAATTTTTAGTCGGTTGCAGGAGAGAAACGAAATTTCAAGCGCTGCAAACAAAGAGAGAACCAACAAGGAGAAAACGGCTGCTATTACAAATACCATACTATTTTTTCTTTAAAACCGGGCCTATAAAGTTAACAGTATCTATGTAAATTACCTCGGTTGAATCTCTTTTTATTATTCCGTAGGCATCGAAAGGGCGCAGAATTATTGCATTTCTTGCAAGTTCGTCCGACTCCATTCCGTAACCCTGTATAAATCCTAACGGATCCTTTATCTTGACATATCGATGTGTGAAGATTTTTTTGTTGGACTTATCCCAGTAAATGGTGTCTGTTTCTATTGTTTGTCCTTTGATGTAGTTATTGATCACAACATCCCCATATGCTTCCCACTGCTCTTTTTCCGGGGACTTCATGTGTATTGCGTTATTTGCCGTTATTTCGGTTTCCAGAAGACCCTCGGGAGTAAAGGCTTTAACATTGATTCCTTTAGGAAAAGACTCGTAGGGAGGTTTGGCCTTTGTAAAATTGTTCATTACAGGAGCATAAACCCTCATCTTGGTTTTACCGGCAACAGATTGCTCAAGAGACATTTCCAGTACTATGTGCGTAGGTACCTTGGTTGCATCAATTGGGTCGGTAACAGGCAACTCGTCTTTGCACGAAAAAAGGACAGTAGCAACCACCGCAGTGGCTGCTACTGTCAATCTTTGTTTTAAATCCGGAAAGTCTTTAAAAAACATATTATTTACGGGTTCTCACCGTTGTTGATTCTCTCATCCCGGAACACGAAGCTGTGTATGACGAGCCGTCTATAATATCATACATAAATGCATCTTCCTGCAATGGAAAATACTGACGATATTGAGAAATGAATCTGTCGGCCTCTTCTGTAAGTGAAGAGTCTGCATTTTTTGCCTTCATAAAATAATCTACAGCAACCCACCATTTAGCTCTTGATTCAATTTCGTTGCCACCGCATCTTGAAGAAGCCCATACCGAACCTTGAAGCATATAAACCTTTCCTGAATATGAAGGATCCAGATCTGCCGCCTGTTTGGCCAGAGCAACTGCCTTTGCAGAGTTGTCCAGCTTGCCCAGATAAATTGATGCAAGCATGTAAAGGTATTCCGCATCCAGTTTAGAATCGGATTCCGGACTATCAATAGCTTCCTGCAGCATTTTTGCAGCGTTTGCGTAATCTTCTTTGATTGAGTATAGTTTATACAAATAGAATGCACTCTGATAAGATGGGTCCATTTTGTAAAGGGACTCAACAGCACTTAGAAACAATGGCTCCTGATAGCAACCTGCGTTGTTGAGCAAGCTTACTATACCCCCAACCAGTTCTTTATCTGCAGGGGCTGCAGCAAATCTTGGAGTAAAAAGAGCGACAATGTTTTCGCAGCTTGCAACTCCGCTTACGGCGAACAGATTGTCAATGTCTTTTTTAGCCTGAGCTGCATCCGGGTGCTTGGCTTTTATCTGAACCTCCAACAAAGGAGTTAGGCTTGAATAAAGATTCATTACCTTTTCGGCGTCTACTGTTTTTTTAGAATACATCTCTGACGCTTTTTGCATTGTCAAAACCATAATGCTTGGTTCAACGACTTGTCTGCTCATTTTAATTACTTTCTCAAGAGTTTCTAAGACAAGCTTGTCGTTGTCTGCTCTGTAGTTAACAATCTCGAGTGCCCTGTTTATCTGGGCAGAAAGAGCATATTTTGGGAAATACTCTGTCCGGAGGTCATACATCATGAGCAAAGAGTCTATCATCGCATTTTTTAATGCAATATTGGCTTTGTTTTTTTCAATTAAAAACGTGTAAATTTTCTGCCCGTCCACATACAGGGTTTGTCTTACCCCCGGAGGGCAGTAACGCATTGCTTCTCTCCACAGCGGAGCCGCTTCGTTAAGGTTTCCCTGTTTCACGTAGTCCGAGTAAAATTGCAGATTTTGAATACACTCAACACTATCTTTGCCATATTTTCCCTGCGCATAAGACGATATTGAGAACAGAGAAAGAACTGCAAGTAAAATTATAACACTTACTTTCTTCATAACCATTAATTTATATTATTTCAAATTTGTTGTTTAGTCGTATTTGTATTTCTGGAACCATATGTCGTGCAGGTTTACATTGAGATTGAGCATCACATATCTCTCCCTTACCAGTCCGTCTCTCACGACTCCTCTCTGCCCCATGTCAATTGAAAATCCGAATGCATTATACCACCTGTATACAGGTAGGCTTGCGCCTAAAGTTATACCAAAAGAATTAACCTGCTGTCCGTTGATGCTTACAAACGATTTATCGTAATAAAGACCGGCCCTGTAAGTTATTCTTTTCATGTAGTACCTGATGTCATATCTGTTTGGTGTGTACTCTCCGCCAATCTTTATTGAGCTGCCTACAGCAGGAGCAAAATTAACTCCCGGAGTTGGCACCACGCTTGCGTTTCTCCAGTCCTGTCTTGTATAGTCTGCGCCAATCATCCATTTGTCCCTGATTCTGAAAGATGCTCCTACTCCAAGTTCGGCCGGAATTTCAAGATTTGTGGAGTTACTCACGTTGTAATATACACTGTCTACCTCTTCGGTTGCCGAATATGCAAAAGCATAATTTGTGTACTCTCCGGCGAGTTTGGAATTAAAAAGGTAGGTTGCTCCAAGAGTAAGCGATTTGTCTTTGTCGAAACTGTAACTGTACTGAAGTCCCAGTTTCCCGGAAACGGAGCCGATCACAAAGTCCTGTCCTGTTTTAATGTTTCTTAGAGATCCGGAATTGGTGAAATTTACATTTGAATAGCGGTCAATTGTTCCAAAATAATAGATCAGTTCTGCTCCAAGTGACAAGTCTTTAAAAATCTTTGCAGATCCGCCAAGGAAAAGTTTGTTAATCCCCCCCACTCCATATTTCTGATATGTGACATCCCCTATCTGGTTTATTATTTCAGGGTCTGTCTCTTTCTTTTCAAATTTGTACCCAACGGAAGAGTATGGAACCACTCCCACTACTATTGCAGACTTCTTGTATATCGGAAAGGACATTATGAAGTTGTGCATGTTGAATGTGTTGTATGCCGATGAAGATGTTTCCGACGAATAGTAGTTGTTGTTCTGCTCCATCCCAAAGTCGAGCATAAACGCCAGAGTGTCCCTGAATGAGATTGACGCCGGGTTGAGATAGTTTATGGAACGATTGTCCCTGAGTCCTATTCCTATTCCGCCCATTCCTTTATTTAATGCAGTCCCAGGCCTGGAAAGATTGCCAACTCCAAAAATTGAGTATGGAGTAAAAGTGTTAAGAGCATCTGTTGTCTGAGAGAAGGCAAGGCCTACCCAAATCATTGACAATGAAAGAAGCAGTGCCTTGGCAAAGAATCTATTTTTTCTCATAATAATCAGCTACGCGGGCCAAACCCATCAATACTAAATTGTAAACTACAAATATCGGACTTTTCATTTTTTCTGCAAAATAAATCGCATCTCCACCCGTAAAAATGTGTATGTGATTCGGATATTGCCTTATATAACCTTCAACTTCAAAAATCGCACCTAAAACTACGCCGGAGTTAATTGCGTCATTTGTCGATGCCCCTATTGCCTCAACTTCTGCAGGTGTTTCAAGCAGCGGAAGTTGCTGTGTATAAAGGTTTAGTGCCACATATCTTGTCTTCAGCCCGAGTGAAATATTTCCTCCAAGAAATTCTCCGGAAGAGGCAACAAAATTTATTGTAAGCGCCGTTCCAAAATCGAAAATTAAAATATCCCTTCCCGGAAAAAGCTCTTTTGCAGCAAATGCCGAAGAAAGCCTGTCCGGCCCTAAGGTCGAAGGAGTGTTATATCTATTAACCAGCGGAATCTCTGTCTTATCATTCAAAACAACAAGCTTCTCACATTCTCCCTCCAGCCTGCAGTAAAAATTATCGTCAAACTTTCTTACTGTTGAAATTGCAATAATTTGCGGTTTTTGCTCCGCTGCAATACTTAGTATGAAATCAAGAACTTCTTTTCCGTAGTACCTATGGACATTTCCCACTACAGTCCCTTGTGAAAAAGCTGCTTTTACAGCAGTGTTCCCTATATCGATAATGAGATTAGCCACAATTGACAAAGTTATAAATTTTCAGGATTTCATCTCTAAAAAGATTTTATAAGCTTTCTCAATACTGTCGATTCTCCTTACTTTTATAAATAGCTTTTCGTTGTGCTCCTTAATTTCAAAGCGTTTCGACTGATTTTGCAAGTAATTGAGAATTTTTGAAAAACCGGCAGATTTATAAAAGCCCGACATTTGATTTGTAACAAAATACGCAATCAGCAGACCCTCTTTTAATACGATTTTTTCAAAGCCCAGCTCCATCGCCAGCCATCGCAGGCGCACTGTATCTGCCAGTTCTTTTACCTGCATTGGCAATGGTCCAAATCTGTCTGCCATTGAATCCAGGAAGTTTTTTAACTCCGCTTCGCCCGGTACTGCATCGAGTTCCTTGTAAAGTCTTATCTTTTCGGATGTTATGTTTATATATTCATCGGGTATCAGAATTTCCAGATCGGTTTCAATTGAGCATTCGGCAACAAAATCTGATATTTTAGCCGGCTGCCCCGGTTCCGCAGGAATCTCCATACCTCTCTCCTCTCTCAGTTCGTTTACTGCTTCCGTGAGAATCCTCTGATATGTTTCAAATCCCATGTCGGCAATAAACCCGCTCTGTTCGGACCCCAGCATGTTTCCAGCACCGCGGATATCAAGGTCTTGCATTGCAATATTGAATCCGCTCCCAAGGTCCGAAAATGCCTCTATCGCCTTAAGCCTGCGTCTTGCCTCGTCTGTTATTGCAAGCATTGAAGGTACTATAAGATAGCAGAATGCTTTTATGTTTGAGCGTCCTACCCTGCCTCTAAGCTGGTGAAGGTCACTCAGGCCAAAGTTTTGTGCCTGATTGATTATCATGGTATTTGCATTCGGAATGTCTATCCCGTTTTCTACAATTGTTGTTGCTATGAGAACATCGTAGTCGCCCATCATGAAGTCGAGAATAACCCTTTCAAGCGCTGCCGGCTCCATCTGTCCGTGGCCCACGCAACATTTGGCCTCGGGACAAAGTTTTCGAATAATGTCCTCTATTGACCTTATGTCCTCCACTCTGTTGTGAACAAAAAACACCTGTCCCCCTCTCTCTATCTCGAAGTTGATGGCGTCTCTTATAATGTCTTCACTAAAGTCAATTATTTCCGTTTGGACGGGGAGTCTGTTAGGTGGAGGAGTGTTTATTATGGAGAGGTCCCTTGCTCCTAAAAGCGAAAACTGAAGAGTGCGGGGAATAGGCGTTGCCGTTAATGTAAGGGTGTCTACATTTGCTTTTAGTTGCCTGAGTCTCTCTTTTGCTGCCACTCCAAACTTTTGCTCTTCGTCAATTATTAAAAGACCCAGGTCCTTGAAGTTTATCTCCTTGTTAAGCAGCCTGTGTGTTCCTATGATTATGTCCACTCCGCCCTCTTTAAGCCTGTCCGTTGTCTCTTTTATCTCTTTTGAGGTTTTAAGCCTGCTTATGTAGGCAATATTACAGGGAAAATCTTTCAGTCGCCTGGTAAATGTTTTATAGTGCTGAAGAGCCAGAATTGTAGTAGGTACAAGTATTGCAACCTGCTTGCTGTCTGCAACCGCCTTGAATGCTGCCCTTATTGCTATTTCCGTTTTTCCGAAGCCCACATCTCCGCAAACCAGCCTGTCCATAGGGAAACTCTGCTCCATATCGTCTTTTACTGCTGTTGTTGCCTTTAGCTGGTCCGGAGTGTCTTCATAAATAAACGAGGCCTCCAGCTCATATTGCATATATGTGTCGCCCGAAAATGCAAATCCTCCGGAACCCCTTCTTTTTGCGTAAAGTTCAATAAGGTCTGCCGCAATATCTTTTGCCTTTGATTTTGCCTGGCTTTTGAGTTTGTTCCAGGCTCCCGTTCCCAGTTTATATACTTTTGGGGAGGCAGAATCCTTGGATTTGTATCTGGATATCCTGTGAAGGCCATGAATGGAGAGGAAAATAACGTCTCCGTCCCTGTAAATGAGTTTAACAACCTCCTGCGGCTTTCCGTTTATAGTTGTCTTTACCAGCCCTCCAAAAATCCCTATTCCATGTTCGATATGAACTATATAGTCGCCTATCTGAAAGGAATTCAGGTCGTTGATTGTAAGGCGCTCGCTTTTCTCAACTGTCCTGTATGTTTTTACTCTGTGATATCTTTCGAAGAGCTGGTGGTCGGTATAGAGGCAAAGTCTTGCGTTAAGATCCGTAAAGCCTTCGTGAATAGAGTAGTTTAGATGGTTGAACTTTACCCTGTGCTTCTCAATTGAAGAGAAAATCTGGTTGAGCCTCTCTATTTGATTTACGTTGTCGCTTATAATTGACACTTCAAATCCCTCTTCGGTTCTGTTGTCGATATCCCTTGCTAGCAAATCGAAGTTTTTGTTGAATACCGGCTGAGGAGACGTGTGAAATTTTATTGTCCTTTCTGTTTGGATCGATTTGGGAACCGGCCCGAAATATATGGTTTTCGAGCTCTTAATTTCTCTTATGAAACTATCGGGCTCAAGTTGCCGTAAACCATCTCTTTCCAGTTCTTTAATGGTTTTTATCTGCTGTGTGAAATATTCAACATCGGTAATCCAAATTGTTGAGGGCACCCCTGCAAAAGAAAATATATTTGTGAGCTCTTCGTCTTTGTTGCCTTCGTATATATTAGGAAATATTTCAATTGTCAAAAGTTCCTCCTGCGATCTTTGGTTGTCAATTTCGAATATCCGGATGTTTTCTATGTTGTCTCCAAAAAAATCAATTCTGTATGGCCTGTTGTCGGAATAAGAAAAGAGGTCTATAAGACTGCCCCTCAACGCAAACTGCCCGGGTTCGGCCACAAAGTCAACTCTCTCAAAGCCATACTCAATAAGCGTTTCCTTGATAAATTCGTGCGATAGCATATCTCCCTTCGAAATCTTTAATATGCCGGAGTTTAACTTCTTTTTATCGGGCAACAGTTCAGAGACTGAGTGAGGGTAGGCAACAACTATCAGCTTTTTGCCGGAGTAGCTTCCCTCCCTGTATGCGTTTATTTCTTTAATCGCTGCTGTCCTCTGAACCTGAAAAGACGGATCTTTCTTTTCTCCTTTTGCACTGTGATTTGTCGAACCGGGAAAGAAGAAAACAGATTCTTTATCTATAAGGCTGTAAAGGTCTCCGGAACAATAAGAGGCATCTTCTCTGTTGTTTAAAAGAACAAAGTGGAGGCCGCTCTTTATTGACGATGCCATGGCAAATGCCTTGGCACTGGAAAATAGCCCTTCCAGAGAAAGTTTTCTTTCCCTGTAATCATCAACCCATTTAATAAGCTCTTTAGCAGGCTCCTGGGCTGCAAATTTTTTTAACACAAGACCCTCATTCATATAACAGGGTGCAAATATAGTTTATTAACAATTACCACAAATATTGTTTACAAAACAGTTCAACTTCTGTTTATAAAAATTTATAATTCTATTTCCATTTTTGACTGCTTTTTTTATATACAATGTTCGGTTTTATTTCCAAATTTTTTTATGCATTTTTTTGAATTATTTATCTCCCGGTTATTCACAATTCAAATTGTTAAAACTTCTTTATCAAAACTTATAAACAGTTGTTAAAAAAGAGAGATAATTGATTGTATTGTTTTTCTAATAAATAATTTAGGTGATATTTATATTATTGATAATTTGTTAATAAAAGTAAAAAATTTGTTAATTAAATATGATAAGTTTATTTATCAACATATCAACAAACAATGAATTAAAACAAATTTTATATAAAAACTATAGATATATTTGTAAAAGAAAAAAAGAATAAAAAATTGATTAATGGCAAGTTTTGATCCACATGACGAGAGGGATAGCAAAGATAGGGATTTTGAGGGGCAAATACGTCCTCAGGACTTTGCCGAATTTTCCGGACAGGAAAAAATAATTGAAAATCTTAAAATTTTTGTAAAAGCAGCATCTCTAAGAGGCGAAGCACTAGATCATGTTCTTTTACACGGACCTCCGGGTTTGGGAAAAACTACTCTTGCGCATATAGTGGCAAACGAACTTGGTGTGGATATGAAAATTACATCCGGTCCTGTTTTGGATAAACCGGGCGATTTAGCAGGTCTGTTAACCGGTCTTGAGAAGGGAGATGTTCTTTTTATCGACGAAATTCACAGGCTCTCTCCTATCGTTGAGGAGTATTTGTACTCTGCAATGGAAGATTTTTGTATAGACATAATGATAGACAAAGGTCCGGGAGCAAGATCTGTTCAATTAACTCTTAATCCTTTTACGCTTATAGGTGCAACAACAAGAAGCGGTTTGCTCACTTCACCTCTAAGGGCACGTTTTGGAATACAATCCCATCTAGAATATTATGATTCATCGGTTTTACTAAAAATAATTATTAGAAGTGCTGCAATTTTAAATATTGGCATTGAAAAAGAAGCAGCAATGGAAATTGCAGGCAGAAGCAGGGGAACGCCAAGAATTGCAAACTCTCTTTTGCGAAGAGTGAGGGATTTTGCTCAGGTTAAAGGAAACGGTAACATTGACCTTGAAATTACAAAATATGCACTTGACGCTCTTAATATTGATAAAAGGGGTCTTGATCTCATGGATAACAAGATTCTTTCTACCATAATTCAAAAATTTAAGGGGGGTCCCGTTGGAGTTAGTACAATAGCAACAGCAGTGAGTGAGGACCCGGGAACAATCGAAGAAGTTTATGAGCCGTTTCTTATCAAAGAGGGTTTTTTGCAAAGAACACCAAGAGGAAGAGAAGTAACGGACCTGGCATACAAACATTTGGGACTTTCCCGAAATTCTTATGACGATATTTCACTATTCTGACGTTAAATAAATTCAAATTATGAGACAATTTCTTATTTCAATTTTACTTATTTTGTCGTTAATAGTTTCCACTGAGACTAATGGATGCACATCTGCAATTATTACCGGAAAAATTACAGCAGACGGAAGACCTCTGTTATGGAAACACAGGGATACAGGAGAAGATAATAACAGGATTCAGTACTTTAAAGGAGAAAAATTCAATTTCATTGCGCTTGTCAACAGTCCGGACGAAGGCGGGATTATTTGGATGGGAACAAATGATGCAGGATTTTCTATTATGAATACTGCCTCCTACAACCTTAAGGACGACAAAATTAAAGAGATGGATAAAGAGGGTGAAATTATGTTTGAAGCTCTGTCTGTTTGTAAGAACATAAGTGAGTTTGAAGAATTCCTCAAAAATCATAAGAAACCGCTAAGAGTAGAAGCAAATTTTGGAGTAATTGATGCCGAAGGCGGCGCTGCTTATTTTGAAACCAACAACACAAAGTATGTGAAGGTGGATGCAAACGACCAGAGAATAGCACCAGAGGGATATCTTATTTATACAAACTATTCATATTCAGGTAGGTTTAACGAAGGAATGGGATATATCAGATATCAAACAGCTAGCGAAATATTTTCTCCACAGGCAGTTTTTATGAACATTACACCTCAGTGGATATTCGATAATCTTTCACGCTCATACTATCATTCACTAATGGGGATAGATTATAAAAACCCTGATTTTTCTCCCGAAAAAGGAAGAGGCTGGGTTATCGATCAGGACTTTATTCCGAGAAAATCTTCAGTTGCTTCAATCGTTATTCAGGGAGTAAAGCCGGGAGAAAATCCCGAAATGACAACAATGTGGACAATACTCGGATATCCTCCGGCAGGTGTAGCGATTCCGCTTTGGGTAAAGACAGCGGAAAACCAGCCTTCAGTTTTTCTTAAATATGGCGATTCGCAAAATGCAAAAGCCTGCGATTTAGCTCTCTCATTAAAATACAAAACATTTTCGCTAAAAAGGGGAAACGGTCCCAAATACATGTATTTCCCTTTAATTTACAACAGCAATGGCACAGGCTATCTTCAGGTGTTAAAAAACAGCGAAGAGTCAATCTATTCGTTGTTTAAAGAACCAATAGAGCGCTGGAGAAAAGATGGTTTGAACATCGATGAGATAAAACAACTCAACGAAAAAGCCTCCCAGATTTTGGTTGAAGGCTACAGCGAACTTCTCTAGCAATTTGCTGATATTGTGATTATTAGCTCAGTAGTTCTAACTGATGTTGTCCTGTTCGGAAAAAGTTAAACGCCTAGATAATAATTAGTTGCCTGGAAGAAGCAGAGAATATCTCTGCTTCTTCTTAGTATGTGTTTGATTTGCTGTGCTTTGTTACTTTTAGACTCGGTTATAAACCGCATAAAAATAGGTGGTGCGACTTCGCCGCTGTTTATAGCCATACGGCTGGCAAACCATACTACCGGCAATCCTTTCGGCCTGTATTTTTATTAAAAAACTGAGTTCATAAAAGCTTAAATTACAGTTCATAACAGAAAATCAAGAGGGTACTACTCTCTTGATTTTCTGTTTCTGCTTAATAATGTGGTGTTTGCGAATGCAGTTTACAACAAGAATTTTAATAACTAACCTGCAACTTCCGCCGAAGGCGTAGACCTGC
>DOSU01000055.1:4245-5737 GCA_003513895.1 Rikenellaceae bacterium | reverse complement strand
GATGCCCATGGTATTGGCTATGCCGATCTTGAACTCGCCATTGCCAAAGGGAACAGAGACAAGTCCGAAAAAAAAGCAATTGATGAGCAGGTTCAAAGAGATCGTGCCGGATTACCTAGCTCGGTCATGATTTCCGATGCATTCTTCCCGTTTAGAGATGGTGCTGATGTTGGGATCGCTCAGGGTGTCTCAGCAATCCTTCAAGCTGGAGGGTCGTTACGTGATTTTGAAACGATTGTGGCATGTAACGTAGCAGTTCCCAAAGTTGCTATGATGTTTACAGGCCAACGTTCTTTTAAACATTAGTCCCAATTACATGTGCGTTGGGAATATAGCCTTTACAGATCATATCATCGATGATTATGCAAAAAAATCCAATCCTTACCCAAAAAAATGTGATTACCCAGACAAAGAATATTCTTTCAAGCAATATAGACGGTGAAACGATAATATTGAGCGTTATTCACAGTAAATATTTTTGCATGGACTCAATAGCTACTGACATTTGGTCGTTTATGATCGAGCCGATTTCAATAGAGGATGTTGTTAATAAGCTCATTAAGGATTATAACATTGACGCCAGTCATTGCACCGTAGAGGTACTTGCATTTTTAGAAATATTGTTGGAAAAAAACCTCATTGAAGTGGTTGATGCATAAATTTTTCACCTTTCTGCAATTACCGGTTCAACGGAAAGCACTGCTCCTGCAAGTAGTTGTTCTCCTACCGCTTTGCCAGATTTCTGTACATTGTCTTTCTTTTAATAGGATTGTAAAACTTTTTAGGTTGACATCCTGCCAACTCTCAACACAGGTTGCTCGAACCTGCTCTCATGACAAATGTTCCGCAACTGCGTGGGCAATCGATACTGTTGTGACTTATTTGAATTTCATGAAAACGAGATGCCTCGGACAAGCTCTTGCCGGTCACTTAATACTTGCCCGACAAGGTGTTCCAACCACACTCTTTCTTGGGGTGAAAAAAAATCAGATTAATTCCTATATTGCTCATGCATGGCTTTGCTGTGGTAATTATGTGATTACAGGGGAGGTAGAAAAAACACAATTTTCTATAGTTGCAGCTTTTTCTTAAAAACCAGAATTATAATTCGTTCCATGATAGTTCGTGTAAGCATACGAATTATTTAATAAATGAGCAATATGCCATTCTGTTATAGAGCTTTTGGTTTGAATATCGACTCAGCATTGGAGTTTCCCGAACTCTATCCTGGGTCGGGGTCCCCTGATGTCCAAATCAACATAGCAACACCTGAAACCGTGCTCTATCCTTGCGAACACAGGAATTCATATGCCGAGGCGACTCCTGAACATTTTTTCCTCAAAATAGACAAGATTTCACACTATCTTGTAACCGGTGGATCGACAATTACCCTCTTACCTCTAACGACTGCCAATCCATTTGATGTCCGTTTATATGTCTTAGGAACCTGTTTTGGCGTGCTATTACTACAGAGAAATATTCTTCCTCTTCC
>DOSU01000055.1:0-4158 GCA_003513895.1 Rikenellaceae bacterium | reverse complement strand
ATGTGCAGTTGCGACACCCAAAGGAGGCATTATTATTTGTGGGGACTCAGGAATCGGCAAATCAACTCTTGCGGCTGCCTTAGGACAGAAAGGCTACGGTATTATCTCTGATGATGTATGTGCAATCGTACAAAAACATAATAGATGTATTCTCTATCCCAGCTATCCACAAATTAAGCTTAGCCCCAATTCAATCAGCCACCTCAATCTTAATTGTAACGAATTGACTCAAGATACTGAGACAAAAAAAATTTATTACCCAATCCACGAAAAATACCATCCTAACTTCATTGAACTGCACTCGATAATTGTGCTTAAATCGTCCCCGTCCTCAACAATAGAATTCAGAGAACTCAACGGTGTCGAAAAATATACCATCCTCGCACACAATACCTATAGATCCCAGTATATAAGCGGTTTAAACAAACATGAGCAACATTTCAACAATTGCAGCATGGTATCCCAGCAGGTGGCCGTTCACCAATTACAGAGACCATCTAACATCTCTGCTCTTAAACAACTCACCGACTTCATCATCTCTAACTTCATTCTGTGATCAATTAGAGGTGAAATCGGGGCTATGCGACACAATTAGAAACTTCCGCTTAGTGGTTGAAGATGTGAGACCACTTCTGTTATCTATTCGAACCCTTCGTTTGCAACCATGCTAGGAAACTTACTACCCCAATACACTGAGATAGTTTTATAGCCATTTTCTGAGCCTCTAAATCTTCCCGAGTGGAATTAAGAAGATTGTCATAAGCGGTTTGAATTCTCTCTCTATCAAGAATTTTCCAGGCGAGTTCGTTCTTTTCGTTTTTGATCATTTTTTGAACAAACATAACATTTTCTCGCATCATACTGGCAAATGAGTTTGAAAATGGACTCCATCCTTTCCGTAACCGATTAATTTCAGGAACGATTTCCCTCATGCTTTCTCTGATGAGGTTTCTTTTCCAGCCATTATTAAAAAAAAGTATTGCCGGTGTTCCTAAACACAATTCAATTACTTTTCTATCAAGCAAAGGATAGCGAGTCGTGTATCCAAACATAGAATCAACTCCCCGCTGATTTTCAATTATCATTTGATTACATCCGCTTTGCAAGACTGCTTTCATCGCGAAATGAGGATGGGAATTGGATTTCCCAGAACCTTCAACATCTAAGATGTTTCCAGAATTGAACTCATAAAGATCCATGTATTTTTGTTTGATAAAGCTAGACCCTAAAGTTGACCAATGTGGTTTTCCAATAAGTATATTCCTCAAATAGATTGATCTCTCTCCCAAATATTTTATAATTACCATGCTGATATACTGTTTGAGAAATGGCTTGTTCATAATTTTACAAAATAAATACACTAGACGAATACTCTGATAAATGTTTCCGGATTTTGCCAGTAACAAAGGAACGCCACTGCCCGAATTTGATAAAAACTCATCTCCACCTTCTCCGCTCAGCGCTGTCATAATACCGTTTTTTTTTATTTGAGCACTCAATCCCAAACCAGTTGTGAAAAATGGCAGAAAAGGGAACGTCGCGCAATTATTGAAATAATTTTGATAGTTATTTTGAGATGGAAGAGGTTCATCTGTCACTGTGTATGAAGTAAATTGTCCATGATGTTTCAATATTTCCCTTATGTACTCAACTTCGTTGCATACTTCTCCCATATAATCTGGCAGCGGAACTTTGGAGAATGCCGTAAGTTCATATGTTCTTTCTTTCTCGCATAGTGCTGCGCAGCATGCGATAGATGACGAATCTAAACCTCCACTGAGATTTATACCAACTCGCTTAGTGTCCAGACGGTCGCGCACAGCATTAATTACTGCCTCTTGTGTGTTACGATAGTACGATTCTTCATCCTGCCCTATTACCGCCTTTCGTGATAAATAGTTTTCATAATTCCAATATCTTTGGAGTGATAGTCCATGTTTATTTACTAATGCAAAATGCCCATTTGGAATTTGCTGAATATTCTGATATACCGTCTCTCCAGAATTCGGCCATCTCCCAACAAGATATTCACAGATGTATCGTTCATTAATATCAATGGATCCGACTAAATGTCGTATAAGATCTTCCAGTCTTGATGAAAAAATAAAAGATTTATTTGTGTTTATATAATAAAAAGGAGCTATTCCAATATGGTCGCGGGCACAAAAGAGTCTACCTGACGCTTCATCCCATAATGCAAATGCAAATTCACCATACAACCGATATACACATTCTTCTCCCCACCGTTGATAAGCCAAAAAAATTATTTTCTCATGAGCCAACCTCCGAATTTCGGATATGCTCAGTGAAAGATCCGAAGCAAGTAATTGTAACTGCGTTAGCAAGATATCACCAACAATAACCAATTGATTACTCTTAGCAAAATTGCCATATGTAAATGATGTCTCTATTTCGGATGATATTTTATTTTGCAGTACACCATATTTAAAAATGAATTGGTGAAATTTTTCCCCCGGAACATAGTGATGTTTTTTTATTCCAGCTGAAACATCTCCCATTGCAGAATGCAGGTTGTCGGGAGAACCATTCAAGGGCTCGGTCCAATTGAGATATCCAAAAAAATCTCTCATTAAAATTTCTCTTTTGTTAACAAATACATATTGAAAGAGTCCTAAAATCAACACCAAACAACCTTCACAAAGGAAACTAATTACCTGCTGTCCCAAAAAAAAACGGGATGTGAAAAAATTCACAACCCGCCTTTAAAATCTAAAAAATTCTTGGATTATTTTTTTCTTTTCCAAAGAGCATTCCCGGCAAGTCCTAAAAGACCTGTACCAAAAAGTGCCATCGTCATGGGCTCAGGCACCGGAGAACGAGCAGACCCTTCAATGATATCATTAGCACAGGTCATGGTCCAGTGAATCGCCAAATCATCCAAGTTAAATCCGGATATACTGCTAACATCAATGGTGAATCGCAGAAAATCGTCTGTATCTACCCCACCAAAGTTAAATACTTGCCAGCTTCCTTCTTTTATACTTGTCGGTACCGTGCCTTGATATTGAACCTCTTGTGACTGATGATAGGATGAACCAGATGGCATAACTTCATCAGAAGTCAAAATTCCTGAATCTACTACAGCATATAAGTAGGTTAGGCCATTTGTGGTAGAATTCAGATCCGGTGAATGGCTACCGAGAACCAAGGCATATTCCCAATCTGTCTTACCCGCAATTCCGTAACGATCCGAGCCATATGGAGCGACACCAATCGGAGTCCACCCATTAGTGCTTAAAAAGAGATCACCCAACGCAGTGTAACCAGCACCAATGTTGTCAAAATACCTAGAGTAAATATCTACAGTCAACATCATCCCGGAAAGTTGAATCTCCGCCTTCGATACATCATAATTTTCGTTAGATCCATTAATATCAAAATCGACTGCTACCATTCGTGGATCTCCACCAAAATAATTATCCATTATGGTAACAGCGGAAGAATGACTCGCCAAGGCCCCACTAATCATTGTCGTTAAAGCTATTGCGACAATCACTTTATGCATCTCTTTCTCCCTGATATAAAGTGTTAACTTTTGTCTGAAGGTTTCCCATTGCTGTCAGAGTGTGGTCCATCAACAAAACCATATGTCTGTGAAATATCCAATTCGGACACAGTTGGCTTTCTCCATTCCTTTCTCATCTCTTTGGGTTCTACCACTTCATCGGTCGCAAACTGTAGATGTATTGTTCTATTTAATACCATTTTTTTGTCTCCTAGACGCTCACTCAGGTCGCTTTCTTGGTCAAAAGATCATCAATCACACGATTTATGCAAATTCAGCGCCAACTCAACGACATTAAACTAACATTCAGTTTTTAAATTAATAACAGCATGATACCCATGTGCGTTGGACGCCACGATACATGCTTTAATTCGATTATTCGGAAACCGGAAGCAGCCGTTTCCGGATTTCCGATTTTTGCCACCTGAGCATGCAACTAAACTTATATCAACGGCAAAACTAATTCTTTCTATGGCATGACAACTGGCACATTTATGCTTTTTATGATACCCAATTTTTGTTAGTTCATTGCCCTTCAAACATCCTCTATTTGTTTACTCCTTGTGAGTTGTATTCTCCAACTACTCGCACGAAGAACAGAAAGAGAAAGGTCAGAAGTCCTTACTTGCAGG
>DOSU01000064.1:391-4639 GCA_003513895.1 Rikenellaceae bacterium | reverse complement strand
CCTCCGGTGAACACCGGCGGTTTTAAGGTCTGACGAGACAGAATCGTTTTTGGAAAAAGAGTTGAGAATTAAAGTGGGGAGGTTCATTTTTGGAAAAAATCTGTCTAGTTTGCTCATCAGGGGGACATTTGTATCAAATGGTTTGCCTAAAGGAATTTTGGAGGTCTAAAAATCATTTTTGGGTTTCTTTTCCAACACAGGATGCTCTTTATTTATTAATGAAAGAAAAAGCATATTGGGCTTATTATCCAACAAACAGAAATATAATTAATTTGTTTAAAAATTTTGGATTAGCATGGAGAATATTAAGAAATGAACGCCCAAGTTTGTTAATAACTACTGGTGCCGGTGTTGCAGTTCCATTTATCTTTATCGGAAAATTATTAAGAATAAAGACAATATATTTGGAGTCTATCACTCGAAATGAAGAAATATCTCTTTCAGGAAGATTGATTTATCCTGTGGTCGATGTTTTTCTTGTTCAATGGCAAGAACTTGCAGAAAAACATAAGAAAGCTGTGTATAAAGGTCAAGTTATATGATTTTTGTCATTACTGGGACTGAAAAATATCCTTTTGATAGACTTATTATTGAGGTGGATAGGTTAGCTGGAGCAGATCTTTCAGGAGAAGAAATATTTATCCAGCTAGGTTCTTGTAAATATGAGCCAAGACACTGTAAATGGGAAAGGTACCTCAGTTTTGGAGAAATGTGCGAAAGAGTAAAATTGTCAAATATAATTGTCGCTCATGCCGGTGCTGGAATTACTCTTCTTTGCATTCATTTAGGGAAAAGTCCTATTCTGGTTCCTAGAATGAAAATGTATGGTGAACATATCGATAATCATCAGATTTCATTTGCGAAAAGATTTGATACAACGGGTATGGTAACTGTAGTCAACGATGTTGAAAGTCTTTTTTCACGGATAATTCATAAATCAACATCTGAAATTGAATATGCGGAATCAATGAGTAGAAAAAAGCTTACTGATTACCTTGAGTCGTTAGTTGTAGAAAGGAATGTCGAATGATTACTTTCTTTTGTAGGCTTTAGTTATGGGATATTCTGATTATAAGCAGATGTAATTCTATATCTTATTAGCGAATAAAATGGACATTGTCTCAATCATAATTCCGGCACACAATGAAGAAAAAAACATAGGTCGTCTGCTGGAAAAGCTCGTAACTCTTGATAATGCTTTTCAAATAATTGTTGTTTGCAATGGTTGTACAGATGCGACAGCAACAGTTGTAAGGGATAAATTTCCAAGTGTGCTTTGCATTGAAACAAAGATCGCCTCGAAAACAAGAGCTCTTCAAATAGGTGATTTCCAAGCCAGTTTTTGGCCAAGGGTATACATTGATGCTGATGTTGAAATTACCGCTGAACATATTTATGCCTTGGTTAAAGAACAGCGAGAAAGACATCTTGCGGTTATAACTCCATTTGTTGAAAATAATTTAAAAATGTCGTCCTTTCCTGTTAGAGCTTTCTATAATATATGGAGTTCATTGGAATATTATAAAGAAGGAATGATTGGTTCGGGAATTTATAGTTTATCTGAATATGGGCGAAGCCAGTTTTATGAATGGCCTGATCTAATTAGTGATGATGGCTATATTCGAGCACTCTTTGGTCTCAATGAACGAGGTGTATGTAAAAAATCTTGTGTTATAATCCATGCACCTAAGACCTTTGCTGAACTTATAAAAACAAAAACAAGAAGCCGATTGGGAAGATATCAACTTCAACAAAAATTTCCGGAAATATTTCGTGAAGAACGGAAATCGAAGAATTATGTATTTGCTTTTTTAGTTTATTTGCGTCGGCCTGGTTGTTGGTTAGATTTAATCGCTTATTTTTTAGTTAACCTGATTACCAGGATAAGAGCCAAGAGGCAGATGGAATTTTTAGACACTTATCGTTGGGAAAAAGATTTATCTACAAGATGAACAGGTATTTGGTAATAAAAGCTAAAGGTGGCATGGGGAATCGCATGCTTTGTGCTTTGACCGGTATCTTATATGCGGAAGCAACAAATAGAGTTCCTGTTGTAGATTGGACAGATGGAGCATATGCTGAGTTTGGTGTTAATGCTTTTCCGCAATTTTTTAATAATGAAAAATGTGAGGCAATGTTGCCTTTGGATAACGAAAAAACTGTTGTCCCTAGAATTTGGAAAGGTCACCTTGAAAAATCGGTCAGTGCTATGATAAGTACGTTTGACCCAAATAAGCACAAATCGTTTTTCGTACATCGGAAGTATTCAATCGACCCTTCTCAGTATGATTATGACGACGATATAGCTGTTTATTGGTCATATACAGAACGAATTCACAGATTGAAAAAGTGTCTCGTTAACCTCAATAGCGAATGGGCCTCAATAAACAAAAACGTTATATTAAAGAGTACACTCATTCGCCATTTTCCTCTTAAAACACCAATTTTAAATGAGAAAGAAGAGTTCAAGTCGAAATATTGGAGTAATAAAGTAATTGGCATTCATGTAAGGTTTACTGACAGGAGGATTGCCATTAAAAAAATTGAAACGCCTTTACGTCAGATGCTTGCAAAATTTCCTGAGGCATCTATCTTTCTAGCAACAGATAATTTTGAAGTCGACAGATATTTAAAAACACAATATCCAAATATTATTAGCACAAAAAAATGGTATCCGGATGAGTTTGGAGCATTGCACCAGAATACAGAATGTCCTGATAGGGTCCGCAATGGAGTTGAAGCCTTAATTGATATGTATCTACTTGCAGAATGCGACGCTTTAATCTTTCCGGCGGACTCAACATTTTCATTGATATCATCAATACTCTCAGATGCAGATATCGAGAATAAATTTGACATAACCAGGCGAGATGTCGCTGTTAGGGCGAAAAGAATAATTAGGAAATACCTTCCTTGACTTTGTTGAGATTTGGCGTGGATTTATCAATCATAATTGTCAATTGGAATACTTCTTCTATATTGAAAGACTGCCTTGAATCACTGTTCAAACAAACCTATGATATATCCTTTGAGATCATTGTTGTTGATAATGGCTCCAGTGATGATTCGGTTTTGATGGTTGAAAATACCTTTAATAAAGTCATTTTAATCCAAAATAGGGAGAACAGAGGATTCGCAGTTGCTAATAACCAAGGAATAAGGATTGCACGAGGAAAATATATACTTTTTTTAAACAGCGATACGATCGTTCTGGATGGTGCCATCCAGCGTACGCTGAAGTACGCTGAATCAAGCGATGATATTGGTGTTGTCGGTTGTCGTGTACTCAACAGCGATGGCACTCTCCAACCAACCTGTTTCATGTATCCATCTGCGCTAAATTTGCTTATTGCAACGACCTATCTCAATAAACTGTTCCCCAAAAGCAGACTGTTTGGACGTGAGAAAATGACATGGTGGGATAGAAGCAGTTTTAAGGAGGTGGATGTAGTAACAGGTTGTTTTATGTTAGTACGCACTGAAATTGTAAAATTAATAGGAGGATTTGACGAAAAGTATTTCCTTTATGGCGAAGAGACTGATTTTTGCTTTAGAGCTGCCAATATAGGAAAAAAACTATCATTTACCCCTGATGCAGAAATCATACATCTAGGAGGAGGTTCAAGCAGGCATATGAAGGCGGATATGATTTTACAGGGTAGGGCAAGCCTCCTTTTATTCATCCGGCAACATAAGTCGCTTGCAGAATATTTACTTTCGTGTTTTCTGCTTTCAATGAACGGTGCAATTCGAGTTCCTTATTATTGTGTGAGGTACCTATTTTCCAAAGATAAGAAAGAGTGTTTGGTACGCATAAATGCGTATACAACAGGTACGTTTAAGGCATTACGCGGTTGGGAAGCATTGAAATATAAGTAGACATCTTAAAAAAGTAAGTCGGAGATTTACGCAATAATATAATAAGAATGGCTTTGGTAAGATTATTGGCAGAGTTTTTGCGATAAAAATGTATAATTATCTTTCTCAACTTGGACTAGCGAAAATCCGGCTCGCTTCAAAGAACGAATAGTTTGGAATACGCTGGAGAGAGTTACAGGGGAATCAAGCTCAATACAAAGAACCGATACATCGATCTTTTCTTTAATTATATCATCGACCACTTTTCGCCAGGCACCCTCAATATCAAGTTTAAGCAGGTCGATTTTGATATGGCCAAACTGACGCATTATCGTAGAAAGCTTCCTGCAATTTGCAACGAAATATTTCCCGGTACCATGTAGGTCGTAC
>DOSU01000064.1:0-327 GCA_003513895.1 Rikenellaceae bacterium | reverse complement strand
ACGAAGTCGTACACTGAATGCGATGTATGCTCTGGGTTGGCTGGGGCATAGAAGCGCAACTCGGTATCCTCGTTCCACACCCCGATTGGTTCAAAATGCAATTTGCTGCGATCATATACTTCTTTCGACATGTATGCGATCGAAAGAGGTGTCGGGTCAAAAGAAAAAACGGAGCATTTGAATTTCCGTACTAAAGCGAAATCAAAACTTGCATCGATTCCAACGCCAAAACAATAGCAAATTGAATCTTTTGTCAAAACATCAGACGGAACAAACCATCCGCCATAGTTAGTCCCTAATCTCACGAGTTGATGAAAAGATTTAGGT
>DOSU01000154.1:10230-10384 GCA_003513895.1 Rikenellaceae bacterium | reverse complement strand
GCAAACCAAACCATCCGGAGAATCACCGGTTAGAGCAGCGCCTGCCGACCCGACCAAAGAAAACCTTCTTCAGCAGGCAAACCAGGCATATCAGTCTGCCATCAATGCGCAACGGGAGGGAGACTGGGGCAGGTACGGAGAGGAGATAAAAAAG
>DOSU01000154.1:1885-10161 GCA_003513895.1 Rikenellaceae bacterium | reverse complement strand
CGGAGAGGAGATAAAAAAGCTGGGTGAAATATTAAGTAAACTACGCTGATGATTCAGTTTATTATCATCAAAAAGATATTTTTATTCCTGATACCTCTTTTCCTTTTTTATCTTTTGAAAAAAAAGGGTAACAATCAGCAGCCTAAAAGAAAATCATATCTGTCCGAATTTGACAAAGAAATGATTGTGGAAGGAGAAATTGTAGACGAAAGCAGCAGTAACCGCTGACATCCCGTCTCATCCCTTTTATTACGGCGAATTTGAGCAACAGATATATGAGCTAAAAACCAAAGCCAAGATTGATTATCGTTTAATAGATGAGGTTTTGTCTCTGACCACAAACATTTATCAAACTTATATGGAAGCCCCTGATTTTCTAAAGAGACATTACCTGAGGTTATTCTTTGACAAGATATACGTAAAGGATAAAAAGCTATGGAAAGTGGTTGAAAATCCAGTGTTTTCAGTACTAAGAAAACAGGAGAAACTTATAATAGACGGGCACTGGTTGGCGGATATAGATGCTATTCGAACTTTTTGGGCAGCTGCCCAAAAAAGATACTTAAAAAAAGATGAGAATTGGGTACAAAAACCTTGGGACAAGGAAGTGTTAGATTGGCTAGTCACATTAATAACAATAACAGCTTAATTTCCAGCAATTAATGCTTCCTTTTTTGCTTTAGTCCACTGTTTTAATTGATATTCTCTCCTCATAGCCTCAATTCTAGTAAGATATTGTTCTGAATAAACTAACTTAAACGAATCAAAGTATCTAATATATTTAGCAGATTTGCCATTTTTACTTTTATGTTCATTTAACCTTTTTTCTAAATTATTTGTCTGGCCGATATAAAGGGTGTTTGAGGAAGTACGAAGAATGTAAACATAGTAGCAATCCTTTGACTCCCTTTGGTCACTCAGGGCATTCAACCTAATCATAATCTTAATATATTAAGATTAGTTTGATGCATATTCAATAATTGAAAAGTGCAAACAAACCGAATATACTTTTTATACTATGGATGATACCAAGAAAATGCTTCAGGCTATAATTTCTGGACAAAATGCTCTCAAGCAGGAATTAGTAGTAAAAATCGATAAGTTAGGTGAAAAACTGGACGGCAGAATAGATGGATTAGAGGGTAGAATAGACACTCTTGAGGAAAGGGTTGTGAAAGTTGGAAATAATTTAACAAAAAGGATCGACAAAATTGGTAAACAACTTGCATATCTCGAAGATGATTCTCCAACCAGAGAAGAATATGATGAATTAGAAAAAAGAGTACATAAAATTGAACAAAAAGTCATCTCAGTATAGGTTCAAAGTTGCGGGACATGGATAATCCCGTATCCTTCGATGACTCAGGATTAACGAACCTCGTAAACGGATTCAAATCCCATTATCCACTTCTAGATACAAAAAGACCCTCACAAGGAGGGTTTTTGTATCTAGTTGCGGGACATGGATTCGAACCATGATAGATAGCTCCAAAGGCTATCGTCCTACCATTAGACGATCCCGCAGCGCCTGCAGGTATTATACCTCGTAGCATGCCAAGAATCGAGATCTAAGCACTATCTTGACTCTTATCAAAGAGTATGCCAACAATGGTATTAAGGGATCTTTCCTAAAGGAGGTGATTAACAGAATGGATACAAAACAATTAATAGCTTGGATTTTGGTGATCGGTGCTGTTAACTGGGGTTTAGTCGGACTTGTAAACATGAATATTGTTGAGACAATCTTTGGTGCATCAATAATCACCAAAATTGTTTACATAATCATTGGTTTGGCCGGTGTGTATAAAGCTTACATGATGGTTGGCGGAAAGAAAAAATAGTTTCCTGCCAAATTTAGGTAATTATTTCCGCAGGAAATAATCCTACGGTTTATTAAAATCCGGCTGCTTTAATGCGGCCGGATTTTTTTGGATAAAATATATTTACAAATACCTCAAATACCGACCAATTGTTTCTACTAAAGCAGCATAGCCATTAGGTTTTAGTACCTGAATAAAGTTATCATGCCTATTAAATTTAATATTTAAGCCTGCATCAAATATCTTATATCTTTTAGCAAATTCTTCGTAGGGTAACACTCCTCCTTGTCCGTCATGAGATGCCTGCCAAAAACTTTGAAAGGCATCAAGCATATTTCCGTTATGAAGCAAGATCCAGTTCTCAACACCAATTCCTCCCATTCCTCCATCTTCAAGCTTTTTGTATGCATGCCCTGCTTTAAGAATCTTTTTGGTCAGCACAATATTTGCAAGAGCATCTAAATATGCCCCGTCACCGTGAGTTGCCCTAATTGACTCAAGCTTTTGCGCAATAGAATCACTGGAAGCAAAAATTCCCTCATCAGAACGCTTGCCGATTCCAATATCAATATCTAGAATTTCACCTTCAATTATTTGTGATCCCTTACCCCGGACTTGAATATAATCAGTCTCTGTATGAGAAGCATCTTGTTGCAGTTTAAGTACGCCTTTAACAATTTCGGCAATTTCACCTAGACGCTTACTGTTGTTCGGATCCAATTGAAGTGACATATCAAAATCATAATCTCCGGGAACATTACTGCCTCTTGCAGTTGATCCTGTATCAACAAGTTCGGCGCCATAGATGCTTGTATCAAACTCCCCACGCAACGCCACTCCGTTTGCATCAAGTACGTCTCCTATTCTTTTCCTGATTTCGTTTGATAATCCTACAACTTTCTTTCTGTCTGAAGAGATCTCCTGTGCTAATTTATCCAGTGCTCCTCTGGTAGAATCTACAACCTCTCTGCTGTTCGGGAACGGATATAGAGCTTCATCAATACCGACTCTTCTTACGGCAGATGGGCTTTCGCTATATTCACTTACCCCATCAAAAGTTTTTCTATATTCATCAAACTGTTTCGGAGTAAAAATAATATTTCCGTTTCTATCAGCAACCGGGATATAGACGCCATTTTGTGCAATTGTCATAAACAGGTCATCAAACTTTCCGGCGGAGGAAGAATCCTTTTGCAAAACCATCGCATCTATTTCTGTTGAAGCAAATCCTGTACGTATGCCAAAATGTCTACCTCCAAGGGATAAAAATGATTCGTATTGATTTGCTCCTGTACCAAACTGTCCTCTATCGCGAACCAATAAATAAATATCCCCATAAGCTTTAGCTAAAGACGCATTTAAAGCACTGGTTACACCATTTGAAAGATCTCCATCAAGTATTAAACTGGTATCAGAATCATAAGGTGTTAAGTCTGAACCCGCAGAAACGCCGAGATATTCCCTTGCCACTGAACCACGTTCTAAAATCTTCCCGATATTTATTGAATTTAAACCCTTAAATCTATCTCCGGCCTTTAAAGCAATCTTCCCCGCACCGGACTCTGCAAATTTTCTGTTTCTTGCATCTGCTTCTGCTTTCGATTTTGCCATCGCTTTTAAAACATCTTCAATATTGGTAAATCCTAAAGGCTTTAGAAACATTTCAGAAATCCTATCTGTAAGTTTTTGGTCAGGACGGACATGAAAATTTCTTTTTAAAGCTTCTGCCCTTTTTTCTAAACTAAATTGAGAAGTAGTAGGGGATGAGTCTATATGTTTCGCCCTTCGCCTGCTTTCAATAGTCCTGCCAAATAGTGATGAAGTATACAGCATATCCATCTTTTCGAAAAAGTGTTCAAGCTGCAACTTTTCTCTTTCACTAAGCGCGCCAACTCCTTCATCCTCCATTTTGGTAATTACACTTTCCCCATCCCTGATTGTTTGTAAATAATTACGCAATTGGGGATTGCCGGAATGAATGTTAATAGAAAGAAGATCCCTATAAATTATTTCCCTGCGCTCCCTGGGGGTTGCTGATCTTAATACCGGGCTTAAGTTAGATCTTGATGATAAATCCATTTCAAGAATAGATTTTCCGGAAGTTCCGGGATTATCATAAATAGTCTCAAAAACCCTATAGATTTTACCTACCAAAGGTAAATTATTTTTTTCAAACACCCCAATAATTTCCTCCAGAGCTGCTTGTGGATTTTCAAGTTTCCAAAGCTGTCCAATAAGTTCCTTCTCAATTCTTTTTATTTCTGCTGAAGGTGAATTTCTAATTCTATCTATTATTTCCTTTGCAACTCTATATTTTTCTGCTTTGTCAGGAGCAACGCGCGGAAAACCAGCTTCATTAATAACCTCCATTCTTAAATCTCCAGGAAGACTTTTCCAGATAGAAAGCACTGATCTCTCGAAATCATCATATTGTGATAATGCTTCATCAGAAAGATATGTCGCAAGAGCATCCGGATATTTTTGTCTAATTATTTCATCTGTGAAAACCCTTGTCGGTTTCCCATTTTTAATAAAATCCTTATAGCCGGGCGCAAGAGTGATTATTTTAATTAACTTATCGCTTAATACAGTTATGTCTGCAAAATGCATAAGAGCTGATACTGTTTTGTATCTATCGAGAAGATCAGCGCTTAAGACGGGGAAGTGTTGTTCGGAAGCAGATAAAATCTGAAGTTGTTGGGGGAAACTTATCCAAATTTCTAGTGTTCTGCGTTCGTCTCCAAAAAATTCAAGCATATTATTTTTAAGAATCATGGATAACGCACTAGGTCTTTTAAGTTCTATTAAGAATTTTGCGAGTTCCGCGTTAGGCTGACCTTCAGTAAACAGAGAACGGACATCACCGCTGTATTGTCCGAGGGCAGAAAATAGTTCTCGTGTTGGCCATTCATTTGCAGGGTAATCTCTAGGAGAAAAATCAGGAGAATTAAACAAATTTGCTAAATTTTTAACTCTTTTTACATCTTTTATTGTCAGATTCGGTGCTTTTATCCCGCTTCGCCACCTCTGACCAATTAATTCAGAAATACCATCCTGAACATCACGAGGAAGCAAAAGAACGCTTTTAAGCCATTCGTTCATTTTGTCTGGAGGAACTATTTGTCTAATACTATAGCCCATAAGAGGCATACTGTTAACACTGGCTATCCATTTTGCGTCTTTAAAATTATCAGTCGAAAATGGAATTCCTGCTTCCCGAAGAAGCAAAATAGTAGGTATATAATTGATAAATTCACCCAAACGGGACATATCCACACTAGCCACATCCCTTTCTTCACTTGAACATTGCCTTCTGGAACCCTCTATTATTCTTTTTGTCATCCCAGGATCCAATAAATCAATGAGATCTTTTGCCTTATATAACTGAACCAATACAGATTGACTTGGATAATTTATATGTGAATATTCTCCGTGATCAAATTGGTCTAACCGATATGTAAAATAATCCTGGGGTTGTAAAATAATTTCTTCTTTTTGTAAATTCTGGACAAATTTTAAAAAATCCGGACTTAGTAATATCTGTCTTCTTTCGTCGCTAGACATCAAACTTTTAATTTCTTCAACCCTGGTCCTTACACTTTCATCATAATCCTGATTTTCTATACCAAGTTTACCAAATATTAGGCTATTTAGGACAATTAGATCCTGACGATCTTCATATAATTCGCTTACTTGCTTTGGCGAAACAGGGCTTCCTTTCATCAGCCTAAGAATTTGTGCAAATTCCAATTTATCCGGATCAGCTAAAATTGCCTGAACAGATGGATCTGCTACCAAATTCGATAAATCCTGATTAATTTCAGCCTGTGTCTGGTTTAAATAATTAAAGTGGTCATCATTAGAATCCGGTATATCCAAGCTGATTCCTGATTGAATTAACGCTGTAAGAGGAGCAATCAAACCATCTTTATCTAAAGAATCTAAAGTATCAAATACGGTCGTTTTCCTTGAAAAACAACGATCGTAATACCCCCTTCTCAAAGCAACTGATAAAAATTGAAGTTTGTCTTGATTACCGATTAGAGTTTCATAAGCAGGAAGATCTTCTATTTCGACTTCCGGAAAAACATGGAAGAATGTTTTAAAGACGCGGGCAAGGATTCCGACTTTATCAAAAAATTCGGGAGGATAATTGGGGATATTTCCCGTTTCAGCAAGGCTTATTAATGTGTCAACTTGCGTGATATCACTACCGTATGATGTAACTCGCCAAGGATTATGCGGAACTTGGGACATTCCTTGTATTAAGGGTAACAACTCCTGCGCATTTGGGGTTTTCAACAGCCTCATAATTGTGGTTATATCAGTTTTTCCAGTATAACTGCGCGGGTGAACAAATGAATCGAATAAATTTACATTAGGCTCAAGAGCTTTAATGAAAGGCATAGGGTCAACTCTTGTCTCAAGCAGTGCCTTTATTACAGGTATACTATCGATACCCAAATTAAGCCGGTTTGAACCACTCTTAAGATCAGTTTCCAGGCATACCACAAGACGCCTAAATTCTTCTATTTTAGAAACTCCCTGTCTGCGTGCTTCAAGAGCTAGTACCTGATGGCGGAGCATATCTTTAAGTTTAAATATTCTTACAGAATCTTCTTTAGGTATTGAGGGTTTATTTTCTTTTACTAATTCTTTAAATATGCTAAATGGATCGGAACCGCCTATTTCTTTTGTTCTTACTTCAGCAAGAGTTTTTTGGTATTCAATTTCCGGATCAAGTGGAATTTGAGGATTTATTTCCGGTATGGTTTGACTTTTATCCACACTTACAACAACAATTGAATCATCTAATTTTTGATCCGGAGCTTCAACAATATCCGATAAAGCCGCATCAGGGTCAGGATGCGGTCTGGTAATTCTACCCCTTATTTTTTCAATCACGCGTTTTGCCGCTTCTGCAATTTTTCTGGTGGGACCGGATTTATTTTCTGCGGAAGATACTTTTTCAGATGCAGGTACTATTGACTGATCAGGTGATGCTAATCCCGGCATATTTTAATGGCTTGGTTCGTTTGCTTCCTTCAAAATCTTTGTTGCCTCATTTATTTTACCTGACTTAATAAGCATTTGTGCGTGTTCAGTAACAATCTTTGTAATTTCTTCTTCGTGATCTTTTAAAACCGGCGCTATAGCCGCTGTTAGCTCTTGAAACTCATCATCAAGAGTTGGGGCAATTTTGTATATTTGTTCAAGAGTTAAAGGAGGGTGAAGTTTATCCAAAACCATCCTGGCGATTGCCTTTGCCCGATCAATATCCATTTGCCCGTTAGTCAATTTTTCCTCTATAATTTTGAGTATGTCTAATTCAATCTTTTTTCTATATTCTTCGGCATTCATAACATCTGACTTAATTATTATGAATTCAGCAGTAAATTGCAAATTCAAAATGAAAAAAATTTGAAGGATTGCGCACCTGAAACCGTAGGTTTGATTTGTGAGCGGGTCGCACTTTGGGCGAACCTCGCTCAAAAATCAAAGAATTTTGAGCGGGAGACGCATTTTATTTGGAACCGCTCCTCCCTCAAATTCTAAGTAATTTTACCAGCTTGATGGAGGCATATCAAGCTGAGGAGGAAGAAAAATGAGCTCAACCCTGAGATACCATTCCGTATAACGTGTTTCCCTTGGTCCAAGTCCGCCTTTTGGTAGTTCGATATTAGTATGAGGTAGTATTGCGTAAGCCCTTATGCTTTGGCCGTCATTTTCTATGCGATCAATTGTCATCGTGTTTAGATTATAGTAGTTAATATTATTTAAGCAGTCAAGATAACCGTAAGCACCGGTTAATTTAACTTTTAATTGATTTATAAAAAGCTTACATAAATCAGAACTCGTGTTCAAACTCTTTTAGTTCAGCTAAAGGACACCAAAATGTCAGCTTGCAGGACTTTAAACGTTTAAATGTTAGAAGTTTTTTACTTAAATAGATTATCCTTAACAATAAAGAACCCGCCGAGCAAGAAAGCAAGAACAGCTACTTTGTAGAACTTAGATTTATCTATTTGTTGATAATTAGTAGCATAATTCCAGAAAGAAGCCGCAGCAACTAGTGATAATATTCCAAAAGGTAACGTAAAAAGACCTCCTATTCCACTAAGGATAGATGCTAATTTGTAAATTTTGAGATTTAGAGAAACTAGAGATAGTACAAGAAGGAAAACTGCAGTCAATACAATTAATCCAAATAAGTATATGTCTGATTTATTTGTAACCCCAGAAGAAACAACTCCTTTTATAGGAAAAGTTGTTATTAGAAGTATAACAAATGATCCCAAGCAGTTAATTAATATTAGATATTTTTCGTACTTTAGCATTTAGGTTAGGCCTACCTTATTTTAACATACCTCCATGTAACTCTTTATTGATTTCTGTTACTTCTGGAGCTCCTGACGTGATCTTAGCCAGACTGCCAGAATTCTTCAGATTATTCCT
>DOSU01000154.1:0-1744 GCA_003513895.1 Rikenellaceae bacterium | reverse complement strand
ACTAAAAACTGTATAAGTATGCATATTAAAGATTTTATCAAAAGGGTACCATAAAAGTTGCCTAAAGAGTTAGCTAGGAATGTTTATGGATTTGTCTACCAGCCTGCCTTGCTCAATCTGGTGATAAAACTCTATTGCTCTTGCAATTCCTACCTGTTTGTGAACACGAGGATGGAGTGGCTTACCATGTCTTTTGTCGTATAACTCACAAGCATATTTGCCCCACCAAGTATTTTGAGGGAACTCCTTTTCAAGTTCTTCTGCTCTCCCAACTTTTCCTTCTGCAATATCCCTATGAAGCTGCGAGAGTCGTGCGAAAATTCCTTGCTCCGCGTCATTTATATATAACCTTCTAATGTATCGTTCCCATCGTTCAGGTTGCAGTAACTGGTCATTAATATCTTCAGGATGTAACTGCAATCTTTCCAAAAACTCCTCATGTGATAATCCAGCAACTTCTGCTACATCACCGTCCCTGCCTGATTTTGGCTGATAGAGTTTTGTTCCTTTTAATGTTTTTGCTTCATCTTCTGAAAACTTACCTAATTTCACGGCAGTATTAATTCGGGCTTTCAAATTTTGCGGATTAGCAACGATAGCTTCATAGGAAGAAAGATGAAGTGCGTCAAATAATTCTTGCTCGCGGCTTTTTGCCCACTCGTGTGTTCTGTCAAGAAATTCTTGAGTGTAACGACCAACCGCTACACCTCTTTGGAGATCAACAAAGCGTTGTTCCATTGGCATGGCATTCTGAGCAATTCTATAATCAAGATATAAAGGAAGTTTTTGATTCCATGTTTTTGTTACTTCAAACGAGAAAGTAATCCCGAGTCCATGTACTGAAATCATTTCTATCAGTTCTACTGGTAAATTTTTATCTTTAAGACTACTCAATCCAATTTGTGTATCTCCCATTTCACGCTTTTCGGGCGCATGGTCTACTTCATCGGGATACCAAGTAGCTTCATCGTATTGTCTGCGACCACTGTGAGAAAGCGTTACAGTATCAAGCATTAACTGTAAATCAACCTGCTCGCCATTTAGCTTAAGTAATCTTCCTAATTGAAGAGAGGCTCCTGCAGTTTTAATATAATGGTTAAATATGCCTGCCCATTCTTGATTTTCAATCCTATCTTCAAGTCCTACCATTCCAGCACCTTCACGAACTAATCTTGTAGTGATTTCTTGGCCTATTGGTTTACGCAAGTGTTTCGGCTCAGTAAACGTAGCTCCTTTTAATGTTTCAAGAACATCGCTGTTGGGACCAATAACAGGATTGTCTCCTTTTGCTTCTGCCATATTGTCTGTAAGTATATCATTTTGCTATCAATGGAGCAAAATCGACTATAGAGCTTTAAGTTTAGTAGAAAATTTAAATTGTTTTAGGAGGTGAGAATATATTATGTTGCCATTGGAAATAATCAAGAAATTCTATCCTAATGCATCGGAGTATGAACTGAAGGAAATACAGGAGATCGTGTATTTACTGGCTTGTGCTGTTATGCAGCATTTTTATGGGTCGAAATGGATGGGGAATTTTGGAGAATCCGACCCAGAAGGAAAATAGTAACTCTGAGGTTGGTTCGACTCCCGTTAGGGTATTAGGTTATAGGACTAGACTTTAGCAAATTTCAGCAACTTTCTGAAGCTAAAACAAGTTAGTTCGATAAAATTCCTATGGAGCTCCTGACGAGGTCTTACACAGACTGCCAGAGTTTATCAGATTATTCCTATCTGACGGTCT
>DOSU01000082.1 GCA_003513895.1 Rikenellaceae bacterium | reverse complement strand
GTTGGCATATGGGAGCGCCGCCGTTACCAGATGTCGTTTGTAGTTCTTTTCCATTATTAAAAACAATTAGGGTGCAAAGATAAAATTTTATATTGTAAGTCTGTTTAGCTCTTTTGAAAGCAGGTTCCTTACATTCATAAGAGTCTGAAGCTGGCCAAGCAGTTCCATTTGTCTTGAATCTTCTCCGGGTTTGAGTTTTATCATCTCCTCCCTTAGCTCCTGATATGCAATTGCAGTAATTTTTGCCTTATAAACCATTATGGATTTTGGGACCACCATTGAGAGTACATTCTCTTCCGGTACAAGGGCCGCCAGAAATTGTTTGATTGTAAGGTTATGTTCCTGTATGAGTATGGATGTTACTACCTCAACCACTTTTGGATCCGGATGGTTTGTAAAATGCTTTTGTATTTCCGGCTGGCCTGCCTCACGGATTTGATAATACTCTTCAAAAATGTTCTTGTATAAAAGATTCTGAAACTCGAGTTCGTCGTTTTGCAGTTCTATTAGTATGAACTGGGAAACGGTTATTGCACTCTGAATTTCATCCTCTTTTCCATATAAGGGAGATTCTCCAAACTTCATAAGGTAGTATAGAAGATCTCGTTCCGCCGGTTCGCAATAAATATTTCTTACAAACTGAGGGAGCTGTTCGCCGGTACTTATATCCGGGATGGGAGAGGGGAGGCCGGCTTCCAGAAAGGTGTTCTGTGGCTGATAACCGCCATACGGATGCCTTAATTTCCTGAGTTTGTTCACCTCTCTTGCAAGCAGATTTTGCTCGAATTTGAGTTTTATGCTGCACTCTTCGATGTAAACAGCCCGTGTAATTGCATCGGGAATTACTGATATGCTTGTGATTACTTCGTTTATGAGCTGCCTCCGTTTTATGGGATCTTTATCGGCATCTGCCGAAAGAAGTTCAATTTTAAATTCAATAAAGTCTCTTTCTGCTTTCTCCAGGTAATCCTTTAACTGCGCATGTGTGCTTTTGCGTGCGTAGGAATCCGGATCCTCTCCTTCGGGGAACAGAACTACCTTTACCTGCAAGCCCTCTTCCAGAAGCATGTCTATTCCGCGCAAAGAGGCCTTTATTCCGGCAGCATCGCTGTCGTAAAGGATTGTTACTTGAGGAGAAAAACGCTTAATTAACCTTATCTGTTCAGATGTAAGAGATGTTCCGCTGGAAGCAACGACATTCTCGACACCAGCCTGAACAAGCGAAATAACATCGGTATATCCTTCTACCAGATAACATTTCTGTAGCCTTGCAATTGAGCTTTTGGCAAAAAATATTCCGTACAGGGAGCGGCTTTTACTGTAAATCTCACTTTCCGGTGAGTTTATATATTTGGCAACAGTTTTATCTGTACGAAGAGTTCTCCCGCCAAATGCAATGATTCTTCCCGTAAGTGAGTGAATAGGAAACATAACCCTCTCGTAGAAACGGTCCGCAACATCTCCTGTGTCTTCTCTCGATATTCCAAGCCCGGTGGAAACGACAAACTCTTTTTTGTATCCTGCCCTAAGGGCTGCAGCACACATGCTTCCGTCGCGACCTTCAGGTGCCCATCCCAACTGGAATTTCTTTACGGTCTCTTCGTCAAATCCCCTCTCTTTGAAGTAGCTGAGGCCTATTGCCCTGCCTCTTTGTGAATTCCATAATGCATTTGTATAGAACTCCTGAGCAAAGGCTGTAACAACCAGAAGACTCTCACTTTTTAGACGCTGCTGAATTTCGGCTTCGCTCTCTTCTCTCTCCTCTACTTCAATCCCATATTTGCGACCAAGAAACCTTAGGGCCTCAACATAGGTGAGGTGCTCGTGCTCCATTACAAAGTTCACGGCATTTCCTGCCTTGCCGCATCCGAAACACTTGAATATTCCTTTTGAGGGAGATACCGAAAACGAAGGTGTCTTCTCATTATGAAAAGGGCAGCAAGCTGTATAGTTTGCCCCCCTTCTCCTTAATGACACAAAGTCGCTTATTACATCGACTATTTGAGCACTGTCAAGTATTTTTGATATAGTGGTTTTACTGATCATCTGTTACAAGAAGCTCCTGAAGCCAACGGCTTTTTTTGCTTCGGAAAGAGTTGCCGATGCACTTTCGCGTGCTTTTTCGGTTCCTCTTTTAATTACTCTTTTCAAAAAGGCTTCGTCTCTGGATATCTCTTCAATTCTCTCGCGGATAGGCAGTGTATGTTTGCATATATCTGTCGCAAGCTGTTTTTTGAGATCGCCGTATCGTATTGTACAATTATTGTATGCCTCGTTAAACTGAACAACAGTTTCAGGTGCAGATACAATTTTAAGAAGAGTAAAAAGATTTTCCACAGGTTCGGCCTTTTTGCTGTTCGGTTCTGTTGGCCCGGCATCTGTTACCGCTCTCATTACCTTTTTATGGATGGTTTTTTCGTCGTCGTACAGGTAAACACCGTTTCCTTCGCTTTTACCCATTTTTCCGCCGCCGTCCAGCCCGGGAACTTTTACAAGGTCGCTACCAAAGTTGAAAGCCTGAGGTTCGGGAAATATTTCTGCTCCGTACAAATTATTAAACCTGCGTGCAAGAAGCCTTGCCATTTCCAGATGCTGCTCCTGATCCTTTCCCACGGGTACCTTGTTTGCCCTGTGGATGAGAATATCTGCTGCCATAAGAACAGGGTAGGTGAGCAATCCCGCATTTACATTCTCGGGGTTTTTTCTCACCTTTTCCTTAAACGCAGCTGTTCTCTCCAATTCTCCCTTGTATGCAATCATATTGAGCAGAACATAAAGCTCCACAATTTCCGGCACATCGCTCTGAACAAAAATCGCCGACTTGTACGGATCTAAGCCCGCTGCAAGATATTCGGTTAATATTGTCTTTACCCCTGAGTGAAAATCATCGGGGTGCGGATGGGTTGTTAATGAATGCAGGTCTGCAACAAAGAAAAAGCAGTTATACTCATCCTGCATCTTTATATAGTTTCGTAGCGCACCAAAATAGTTACCAAGGTGCAGGTGACCCGTAGAACGAATCCCGCTTAATACTGTCTCCATTTGAAAAAGCTAATGTTAACGAATTAATTTAGTCTTTAATTTCTGTAAGCTTAAGGCGTATCTTTGCTTCAATCTCGTCCATGAGAGCAGGATTGTCCGTAAGTACCTGTTTAACGGCATCTCTGCCCTGAGCTAGTTTAGAATCGCCGTAGCTGAACCATGAACCGCTCTTTTTGATAATTTCAAACTCAACGCCCAGGTCTACTATCTCTCCGATTTTCGAAATGCCCTCACCAAAAACTATGTC
Organism: Rikenellaceae bacterium; assembly: GCA_003513895.1. Taxonomy (GTDB): domain Bacteria; phylum Bacteroidota; class Bacteroidia; order Bacteroidales; family UBA932; genus Bact-08. Next base: position 11,508 of record DOSU01000082.1, on the reverse strand, counting down.
AAATTCTGCTTTACGGAAAGGCGGCGACATCTTGTTTTTTACAATTTTAGCTCTTACCCTGTTTCCGGTTGCCTCTTCGCCGTCTTTGATCTGAGTGATTTTTCTTACATCCACCCTTACAGAAGCATAAAACTTAAGTGCGTTACCTCCGGTAGTGACTTCCGGATTTCCAAACATAACTCCTATTTTTTCACGGAGCTGGTTGATGAATATGCAACAAGTGTTTGTTTTGCTAATGTTGGCAGTAAGCTTACGCAAAGCCTGACTCATGAGTCTTGCCTGAAGTCCCATTTTTGAGTCACCCATCTCTCCCTCAATTTCGGCCTTAGGTGTTAAGGCTGCAACAGAGTCAATTACAATAATGTCAATTGCCCCGGAACGGATAAGAGCATCTGTAATTTCAAGAGCTTGCTCGCCGTTGTCCGGTTGAGAAATTAGCAGTGTATCTACGTTTACTCCCAGGTTTTTGGCATAAGTTCTGTCAAATGCGTGTTCGGCATCTATTATTGCCGCAATTCCGCCTAATTTTTGCGCTTCGGCAACAGCATGTATTGCAAGTGTTGTTTTACCGCTCGATTCCGGCCCGTAAATTTCAATAACCCGACCTCTGGGATACCCGCCTATTCCTAAAGCATGGTCCAAAGCAATTGAACCAGATCCAATTGTAGATATCTCCCATTTTGGCTGCTCCCCCATCTTCATAACGGTGCCCTTCCCATAATCCTTCTCAAGCTTGTCTAAAGTTGCCTGTAAGGCCTTTAGCTTGTCTGCATTCATCTCTGCACCCTTTTTTAATTCTGCACTCTCTTTCGCCATAATGTTTATGTTTTAAATTCCTACAAAAGTAACAAATCCTTTTCAAATTTACCTAACTTTGCACAATGAAAAAATGGTTGATAGGAAAGAGCTTAAGCGAGCTCACCCAGGTTGTTCAAACCCTTGCTCTGCCTTCTTATACGGCAAAGCAACTGGCAGAGTGGCTATACAAAAAAAGAGTTAAAGACATAGAGAGTATGTCAAACCTTTCGAAGAGTTCGAGACTGGCACTGGCCCAGGAGTATGAAGTGGGAGGATTTTCGTCGGTTGAAACCCAGCTCTCTGTGGACGGAACAAAAAAATACCTGTTTCCAACCCTCAACGGAAGCACTATTGAAAGCGTTATGATTCCCGAAGAGGAGAGAGCTACCCTGTGCGTCTCTTCCCAGTCCGGGTGCAAGATGGGATGCCTTTTTTGTATGACAGCAAAACTTGGTTTCAACGGACATCTGAGTGCCGGAGAGATAATTTCGCAGTTTATAAATATTGAAGAGAGCGAAAAACTTACAAATGTGGTATACATGGGAATGGGCGAACCACTCGATAATGCAACTGAAGTTTTTAAAAGCATAGAGATTCTAACGGCGGACTGGGGATTTGGATGGAGTCCGAAAAGAATCACTCTCTCGACCATAGGTGTCTATCCGGCTTTGAAAGAGTTTCTTGAAAATTCGAAATGCCATCTTGCTGTTTCATTGCATAATCCATTTGAAGATGAGAGAATGCAGCTAATGCCTATGCAAAAGGCCTATCCAATTGCCGAAACAATTTCTCTGATTAAAAACTACGACTTTACTGGGCAGAGAAGAGTAAGTTTTGAGTATATAATGTTCAACGGATGGAACGATACCAAAAGACATGCAGACGGACTCATCCGGATGCTCAGAGGACTTGAGTGCAGGATAAACCTTATTCGTTTTCATGAAATCCCTGACTTTTCTCTCAAGGCTTCCCCGTTGGGAATGATTGAACATTTCCAGAGCAGGCTTAACAAAGCCGGGTTAATCACTACTATCCGTTCTTCAAGGGGAGAGGACATTCTTGCAGCTTGCGGTCAGCTAAGCGGTAGCAGCAAAAAAGTTCTGAAAAAACAATAAATTATTAAGATGACAAACAGAAAAGCAGATTATAAGGGTTTGTCGGCGGCACAGGCGGAACAGAGCAGACAAAAGAACGGCAGAAATATTCTTACTCCGCCTAAAAGGGAGCCTTTATGGAAGCTCTTTCTTGAAAAGTTTCAGGATCCAATTATCCGTATATTACTCATCGCAGCGTTTTTATCTCTCGGAATTTCCTTTATTCACAACGAATTCATAGAGACCATAGGAATTTTCTTTGCAATTTTTCTTGCAACCGGAGTCGGATTCTGGTTCGAAATGGATGCAGGAAAGAAGTTTGATATTCTCAATCAGGTAAATGACGAAACGCCAATAAAAGTGATTCGCGACGGCAATATAATGGAGTTGCCCAAAAGCGAAATAGTTGTCGGAGATATTGTTGTTCTCGACACCGGTGAAGAGGTACCTGCCGACGGAGATCTGCTTGAAGCAGTATCGTTTTCTGTAAACGAAAGTACATTAACAGGAGAACCTGTTATTTCCAAAAGTACCAATCCCGATTTTTTTGACGAAGAGGCTACATATCCCACAAACAGGATTATGAGAGGAACCACAGTAGTTGAGGGACATTGTGTTTTTGAAGTAACTCATGTGGGAGATGCAACTGAATTTGGGAAAGTTGCCGAAAAGTCGACTGAAAAGTCGACAGAAATAACTCCTCTCAACCGCCAGCTTGATTCGCTGGCAAAATTTATTGGTTTTATAGGAATCATACTTGCTTTCACAATATTTCTCGTGCTTTTCGTAAAAGACATTTTCTTTGGAAGCACCTCATACACGGGCGGCCAAATGCTCCTCCTCATTTCTTTAATTACTGCAATTATTGTTGGTATTTCAAGAATCTGGGTTCCAATATTATTTGACGGGCTGGAGTTGTTTGGCAAAAAGATAAAACATCCCAAATCTATTTCCAATGGCAGCTGGGTCAAATGGCTGGCATACGGAGTAATTACATTTGTTGTTCCTGCTCTGGCAGGCCTTGCGTTTGGTATAAATCCCATTGACCCGGAATCGTGGGTAAACGTTGATACGGCTTCAAAAATTCTCGGCCATTTCATGGTTGCCGTTACTCTTATTGTGGTAGCTGTTCCCGAAGGTCTTCCGATGTCGGTAACTCTTTCTCTCGCTATGAGCATGAGAAGGATGCTCAAGACAAACAATCTGGTGCGCAAAATGCACGCAACAGAAACAATGGGTGCAACAACTGTTATATGCACCGATAAAACCGGTACCCTCACCCGAAACCAGATGAGTGTTGCCGAAACCTCTTTTGAAGGCCTTGAAAACGAAGATCCGTCAAAAGGCGAAGAGAGTACGCTCATAGTTGAAAACATAGCCATAAACTCGACTGCATTTTTGAACTTCTCCGATCCTCATAACATTAAGACAATGGGTAACCCTACTGAAGCCGCTCTTTTAATGTGGCTATACAAAAAGGGAATAAATTACCTCCCTGTCCGCAAGGAGTCAAGAGTGCTGGATCAGCTTACTTTCTCTACGGAGAGAAAATTTATGGGCACTATTGTATTTAATCCGACTCTCGGAAAAAAAATACTGCATGTAAAGGGGGCTCCTGAAATAGTAATCGCTAAATGCAAAGATCATCCGGCAGGAATAAAGGAGAAACTTTTCGGATACCAAAGCAGGGCAATGCGGACACTTGCATTTGCATGGAAAGAGGTTGCCGAAAATGACGACAGGTCTGTAGAGGCAATAGCAGCAGAGGGTTTGTCGTACCTCGGCGTAGTGGCAATATCCGACCCTGTAAGGGATGATGTTCCCGAAGCTGTTTCAACATGTCTTAAAGCCGGAATTGATGTGAAAATTGTTACCGGAGATACTCCGGGCACAGCAAAAGAGATAGGCAGGCAAATCGGAATCCTCAAAGAGGGATTCCCGGAAAATGCCATTATTACAGGAGTGGATTTCGAAAAACTCTCGGACGAAGAGGCACTTGAAAGGGTTGCAATCCTTAAAATAATGTGTCGTGCAAGACCATCGGACAAACAGCGGCTGGTTCAGCTTTTGCAAAAAAGGGGAGAAGTTGTTGCTGTTACCGGAGACGGTACAAATGATGCGCCTGCTCTTAATTTTGCAAATGTGGGACTCTCCATGGGAACAGGAACATCAGTTGCAAAAGAGGCCAGTGACATTACTCTTCTGGACGACTCTTTCAATTCAATTGCAACTGCGGTTATGTGGGGAAGATCTCTTTATCAGAACATTCAGAAGTTTATAATTTTCCAGCTTACAATAAACTTTGTTGCTCTAATAATTGTGTTGCTCGGAACGATCATGGGTCATGAACTTCCGCTTACAGTTACCCAAATGCTATGGGTTAATCTTATTATGGACACATTTGCCGCAGGGGCGCTTGCTTCTCTTCCTCCAAATCCGAGTGTCATGCTGGACAAACCAAGAGACTCCAATGCATTTATTGTTACACGATCAATGAGCTGGAACATACTTTTAACAGGTGTATTGTTTGTTGTCGGTTTGCTTTATATCCTTACCCATTTTGCAGATGCGAACGGGGATATTTCCAGGTACGATCTTTCCCGGTTTTTTACAATATTTGTAATGTTGCAGTTCTGGAATATGTTCAATGCAAAAAGTTTTGGAATTGGTGGCTCGGCCTTTAAAGGGCTGGTGAAGAGCCCGGGTTTTGTTCTTGTATCCTTGTTAATTGTAGCAGGACAGATATTAATTGTGCAGTTTGGAGGAGATGCATTCCGTACCGAACCGCTGAGACTGGCAGACTGGGCAATAATCATATCCTCAACCTCAATTGTACTATGGGTGGGTGAGATTGTAAGATTCTTAAAAAAACTCTTAAATAAATAACTTATGAAAAAAATTATTTTTTTCCTTGCAATTGGAGCATTGATTTTTACTTCGTGCACTCCCAAAGAGATAAAACTGAGTGCAGGAATATGGAGAGCAACTCTTCTAACTTCGGACTCTACAGAGATACCTTTCAATTTTGAGATTCTGATTGCAGAGTCTGATACTACAATTGAAATAATTACCGGTGATTACAGATACAAGGTCGAAGATATTAAAAAGACAGGAGACTCACTGTTTATAGACATGCCTCTTTTTAGCTCACGATTTGCACTTTTGCTTTCAAATGAAGGCCTCTCAGGCAACTTCATCCGAACCTCCTATACAATGCCTGTTAACGCGGTACCAAATACTCCATGGCGTTTTACCGCAGAGAATCAGACACCTTCCTTTAATGCAGCAGGCCGCTGGCTAGTAAAGTTTGCAGATAAAGAGATCATCGGAGAATTTTCCGAAGCTGCAGGTAAAGTAACAGGGTCATTTCTCACACCTTCGGGCGACTATCGCTTTTTCGAAGGTTTGGTCACTTCGGAAAACAAGCTAATGCTCTCTTGTTTCGACGGAGGGTTTGTACGACTGTTTACTGCGGATATAGTTTCAAATGATTCGCTTGCAAATGTAAAGATGTATTCAGGATTTACATCGGTTGAAGAGGGAACCGCAATTCGCAAAGAGGACGCTCAATTGCCGGATGCATATGCTGTTACAGGCATGAAAAAAGGATACAAAACCCTGGGATTTTCTTTTCCAAATCTTAAAGGCGAGGCCGTGAGCCTAAAAGACGAACAATTCAAAGATGAGGTGGTAATCCTACAGATTAGCGGATCATGGTGCCCCAACTGTCTTGACGAAAGCAAATTTCTTGCAGAAATTTTCCAAAAATACCAGCCAAACCTGGAGGTTGTGTGCCTTGCTTTTGAACGTCCCGAAGAATTTGAAGCAGCGAAGACAGAGGCAATGAAGCTTGTAAATGTTGCGAAAATCCCATACGAAGTCCTGATAACAGGATTTACACCTTCAAAAATTAAAGAGGCACTGCCGGAACTTGAAAATTTCAAGGCTTTCCCTACAACAATAATAATTGACAAAAAGGGAGTTGTAAGAAGAATTCATTCCGGATTCTCAGGACCCGGAACAGGGATTCACTATACCAACTTTGTAAAGGAATTTACTACATTTATTGAGGAGTTAATTGCAGAAAAATAGAGATATGAACGGGGGGTCTTCTGCTCTGCATGCCATGCAAAGGGTTTGTTCTATGCGTGAATATTGCGTAAGTGATATTATGCAAAAACTGCAGCGATTTGAGCTTGATTTGGGCGAGGCCGAAAAAATAATCGAAAGTCTTCGCTCCGACAAATTTTTAGACGAAAGCAGATATGCTCTTGCCTTTGTTCGCGACAAAAGCCGCCTTTCAGGTTGGGGAGGAAGGAAAATATCCTACGCTTTAAAAAGAAAAAGGATTGACGATAAAGTTATTTCAGATGCTTTAAGGGAGCTTGACAAAGCTGCTGAAAGCGAAAGATTGCTGAAGATTCTCACTGCCAAGTTAAAAACATTAGGGAAAGATGAGAGCAGGGATAAAAGAGTTGCCAAACTTGTCCGGTTTGCACTTTCAAGAGGATTTGACTTCGATATGATACTTCCTGCAGTTAACAAAATAATTGGTTAACTTTGCACCATTAATATTTACAATACATGATTAATCTGGAGTATTCGAAAGAGATCCAGCAGCGTCTTTCTACGCTGGGGAGGTCTCTTTGACATCGATTCTAAAAAAGAAGAATTAATTAAAAACGAGGAAGCAATTCTCGCTTCCGATTTCTGGAATGACCCTAAAGAGGCTGAATTGTTTCTAAAAAAGGTTTCCATTCTCAAGTTCTGGGTAAAAGGATTTTCGGAGATTGAAAAATCTCTTGAAGACCTTATTGTACTTCTTGATTTTTCTAAAGAGGACGATTCTGTTGATGCCGAGGTAAATGAACACTATAAAGAACTTGTAAAAAAACTTGACAACCTTGAATTGCGCAGCATGCTTGGCAGTGAAGGAGACAACCTTGGAGCGATACTCAAAATCAATTCCGGAGCAGGCGGAACAGAAAGCAACGACTGGTCTTCTATGCTAATGAGAATGTATGTGCGCTGGGGAGAGAGAAACGGATATAAAGTTCATATTTATGACCTTTTAGAAGGCGATGAGGCCGGAATAAAATCGGTTACAGTTGAATTTGAGGGAGATTATGCATATGGCTATCTCAAAGCGGAAAACGGAGTTCACCGGCTCGTTAGGATTTCTCCATTCAATTCTCAGGGCAAACGGCAAACGACATTCTCTTCCGTTTATGTATATCCAGCAGTTGACGACACAATTACTATTGAAATTAATCCCGGAGACCTTGAGTGGGACACTTTCCGCTCCGGAGGTGCCGGCGGACAGAATGTAAACAAGGTAGAAACCGGAGTGCGGGTGAGACACCTTCCAACCGGAATTACAGTTGAAAATACGGAAAGCCGCTCACAACTCGACAACCGTGCCAATGCAATGCGGATATTAAAATCTCATCTATACGAACTTGAATTGCGGAAAAGGAAAGAGAAAGAGGCCGAACTTGAAGGTAAAAAATTAAAAATTGAATGGGGATCCCAAATAAGAAGTTATGTTCTCCACCCTTACAAAATGGTAAAAGACCTCAGGACAGGATGTGAAACTTCCGATACTCAGGCTGTACTCGACGGCGACATAAATGAATTTATGAGGAGTTTTCTTATGGGAAGTCAGGGTTAATTGTTAATTATTAAAAAACAAAGAGATGGAATTTAAATTTCACACAACATTTCCTTTGGGAGAGGATACAACAAAGTATCATCTTTTAACAAAGGATTATGTTTCAACAGAAAAATTTGACGGTAAAGATATTCTCAAAGTAAATCCGGAAGGGTTGCGCCTTCTTGCAAAACAGGCAATGCACGATATTGCATTTATGCTTCGTCCGGAGCATAACGAACAGGTTGCAAAAATCCTGAGCGACCCGGAAGCCAGTGTAAACGACAAGGCGGTTGCACTTACAATGTTGCTCAATGCAGACATTGCTTCAAAAGGTGTTCTTCCTTTTTGCCAGGATACAGGAACAGCCACCATAGTAGCAAAAAAAGGCCAGAATGTGTGGACAGGCGGAGGAGACGAGGAGGCACTTTCGCACGGGGTATTTGACACATACACAACCGACAATCTGCGCTATTCACAGACAATCGCACTCGATATGTACACCGAAAAAAACTCGGGTAATAATCTTCCAGCACAAATCGACATCTACGCAACCGAAGGAGGAGAATACAAATTTTTGTTTGTTGCAAAAGGCGGCGGTTCTGCAAACAAAAGCTATCTTTTCCAGGAGACAAAGGCACTCCTGAATCCTGTTTCGCTCGAAAAATTTCTTGTCGAAAAGATGAAAACTCTTGGAACAGCAGCTTGCCCTCCATATCATATTGCATTTGTTATAGGCGGAACATCTGCCGAAATGTGTATGAAAAATGTGAAACTCGCATCGGCAAAATATCTGGATAATTTGCCAAAGAAAGGTGGCGAAGAGGGTCATGCATTCAGGGACCTTGAGATGGAGGCGAAATTGTTGAAAGCGGCAAATTCTCTCGGAATTGGAGCACAGTTCGGTGGCAAGTACTTTGCCCATGACATAAGAGTAATAAGACTTCCAAGGCATGGCGCATCCTGCCCGGTTGGAATGGGAGTGTCGTGCAGTGCCGACAGAAATATTAAAGCAAAAATCAACAAAGAGGGGATATGGCTTGAGACACTTGACTCAAATCCAATCCGTCTTGTGCCTGTAAATTTGAGGACAGGAAGTGCTGCACAGGTGGGAGGAATAAAGATTGACCTTAACCGCCCTATGAAGGAAGTTTTGGCCGATCTTTCCAAATACCCTGTCTCAACATTCCTATTAATAAACGGAACGATTATAGTGGCAAGGGATGTTGCTCACGCAAAATTAAAAGAACGCATTGATGCCGGTAAAGGGCTGCCTCAATACCTGAAGGATCATCCAATTTACTATGCAGGCCCTGCAAAAACTCCCGTTGGAATGGCAAGCGGCTCCTTTGGCCCTACAACTGCAGGTCGAATGGATTCGTATGTCGATCTTTTCCAGAGTCATGGAGGAAGTATGATTATGATTGCCAAAGGCAACAGAAGCCAGCAAGTTACGGATGCCTGCCAGAAATACGGCGGATTCTATCTGGGCAGTATTGGCGGCCCTGCTGCAATACTTGCACAGGACAGCATTAAAAAAGTAGAGGTTCTTGAATATCCCGAACTTGGAATGGAGGCAATATGGAAGATAGAAGTTGAAAACTTCCCTGCATTCATTCTGGTAGACGACAAAGGAAACGACTTTTTTAAGAAGCTTCTTTAATCCATTTAAACATTGAGCTATACACCTTGTCTCTCACCTCTTTGCGTGAGAGGACAAGGTCGTGCATCCCATTTGGAAAGATCATCAGATCTGTTTTCCCTTCAATTTTTTTAGAAAAATTCTGAATGTCCTCTACATCGAGAACAGTATCGCTCTCGAGATGTTCTTTGCGAAACTTCATTCCAACTGAACTAGAATCCGAAGTCATGACTAAAACAGGACATCCAATTTTGATGCCTTTTTGCAACTGCTTCTGACCCCTGTTGATTGCCCTTACCCATGCTGCTGTAACAAGAGGCGACTTAACAGGCTTCATTATTGTGTCAAAATTCCACTCACCGTAATAACTGCTGTGCAAGCTCATGCAATTTACCGGACTTACACTTTTGTTTACAACCATGTTCGGAAATAGTTTTCCCATTAATGAAATTATTGGGACTCCTATTGTTTCGTTAAAACCGTTCATGTTAAAATCGAAGAAAGGGCTGTTGAGCACAAGCGATATTACAGGCAGATTCTCTTTTTTTGATGCGGCATAAAGAGAAGCGGTAAGACCGCCGGTAGAGTGGGCCATTAGTATAATATTGGTATAACCATCGCGATTAATAATATTGATAGATGAGTCTATCTCTTCAAAATAATCGGAAATATCTCTAAGATCGTACCAGATTTGATGAGGAAGTTTTGAGCGACCGTAGCGCCTCAGTTCAAGAGCATAAAATGTCATGTTTTCACGCTGAACCAGCTCCGAAAGTTCTGCCTGATAGAAATAGTCACTGTATCCGTGTATGTAGAGAACCGCAGTATCGCTATTTGCCGGAACAGTTCTCATAACAAGTGTAGCTATTGCCGGACCGTCAAAATCCTCCTTTAGGATTATATGTCTTTTAATAAAATTTTCTCCGAGGTAATCGGCAGAGTATCCATCGGTACTATATTCAAGGTTACTGTTAAAGGATGGAGTATACAACCTTTCTTTATTGCCGCAGGAGTATATCAAAAGTAAAGCGGCTATTAATATAATTCTCATAATAGTATGTAGTAATTCAAACAATAAGTAAAGTTAAATGTTATTTTTGCAACTTATAATATTCTATATGATTTACGCTTTCGTAATTGTTCTCACTTCTTTTTTAGGTCTTAGTTCTTATGTGTATATCAGGGGTTTGCAGGCGCTTCCTCCTGTTTTGTGGCTTAAAATCATCTATTCAATAATTTTTTTAGGCTCAATGGCAGCCTTCTTTGTAAAGATGTTTTTAGGCGACAATATGCGCGAAGCGACTGCAGTTATACTTTCGGCAATAGGCTTTACATGGGTTATTGCCCTCATTTATTTTGCGATTTTTGTTTTAGGATTAGACATTATTCGTCTGTTAAACAGGTTTTTTGACTTTTATCCGGTGTATGTAAAGGATAATTACCAGTTTGTTAAATCTGTGCTCCTTATTTTTGGAGTTCTGAGTATTACCTCACTTCTTGCCTACGGGAACTACAAATTCAATAATCCGGAAATTACGACAGTTGTTGTTAATGTAAACAAGCCGCTTCCCGGAGGGAAAATGAAACTGGTAATGGCCAGCGATATTCATTTAAGCTCGTATATAAATAAGCATGACCTTAAAAAATATGTGAATCTTATCAATTCGCAAAACGGGGATATTATTCTTCTTGCAGGAGACATTGCAGACAGAGACCCTCATTCACTTATAAATCAAAATATGAAAGAGGAGCTGAGTTCGCTTTATGCTCCAAACGGAGTATATGCAATAACCGGAAACCATGAGTTTTACGGCAGGAATCGGGAAAAAATTTATGACTACATCAAAGAGTCTGGAATTACATTTTTGAAAGACTCCACAGTTCTGGTAGCAAATGCATTGTATATTGCAGGCAGAGACGACTTAACGAATAGAAATAGAGCCTCACTGGATTCAATTTTGCAGAATACGGATAAAAAACTGCCTCTGATTCTTATGGATCACCAGCCAAAAGACCTGAACGACGCATTAAAAAACGGAGTCGACCTTCAGGTCTCCGGTCATACTCACAATGGACAGTTCTGGCCAGGGAACCTGTTGGTCAAACTGTTTTTTGAACATTCGTACGGCTATTTCAAAAAGGGAAATACACAATACTACGTTTCATCCGGTCTTGGATTGTGGGGCCCAAAATACAGAATAGGAACAAAATCCGAAGTTGTTGTTATTAATTTGATATCAATCAAATAGAGTAGCTTACCAGCTTCCTCCGGCTCCGCCTCCACCGAATCCGCCTCCGCCAAATCCGCCGAATCCGCCTCCGCC
>DOSU01000142.1:32432-35591 GCA_003513895.1 Rikenellaceae bacterium | reverse complement strand
GTCTTCTTAGCATGTGTCAGTAAATGTGTTAGTTAGGTTTTGTAAAACATTTTACTTGGCGTTTGTTTCAGCGGTTATCTAGAAAATTCCTCTTTCGACATATTCTGTATGGAGAAGTTCGTGAGAAACATGACCCAGTGGTTCTTTCAGGAACTCTTCATAAATGGCTTTGATTGCTGGATTTTCGTGAGATTTTCTGATTGGTTTAAGTCGGTCTTCCTTGTACAGGGAATCTGCTCTTTTCTGGCGGATTGCCCATGTTGTTGGAATAGGCTGACCTCCACCTCCCAGACATCCACCCGGACAGGTCATCACTTCAATAAATGTATAAGGGGATTTTCCCTCTTCAATTTGTTCAAGAAGGACACGCGCATTTTTTAAAGTATGTGCAACAGCTACCTTAATTTTGGTTCCGTCCAGATCCAGTTCTGCCTCTTTTATGCCCTCAAATCCTCTTAATACATTAAGGTCTATTTTTGCAAGAGGTTTACCAGTAATCACTTCGTATGCTGTTCTAACTGCAGCCTCCATAACACCACCTGTTGCTCCGAAAATAACGCCGGCTCCTGTAGATATTCCAAGAGGAGTGTCGAATTCTTCTTCTGCCAGGTTGCTGAAATCAATTCCGGTAAGTTTGAACATTTTTGCAAGTTCCCGGGTTGTTAAAACATAATCAACATCAAAGAAACTCTCTTTTTCATGCAAATTCAGTTTGTCTTTCCAGTAATGGAATGCCGATTTCATTTCCGGCCTCTTGCATTCGAATTTCTTTGCTGTACATGGCATAATTGAAACCACAACTAGTTTTCTCGGATCGATATTTAACTTTTGGGCATAATATGTTTTTGCAACTGCACCAAACATCTGCTGCGGAGACTTACAAGTTGAAAGGTGGTTAAGCGATTTTGGAAAGAAGTGTTCGATAAACTTAATCCAACCCGGAGAACATGAGGTAACCATAGGAAGTGTTCCTTTGTTTTTGATTCTGTTTATCAGTTCAAAACCCTCCTCCATTATTGTAAGATCGGCAGCAAAATCGGTATCAAAAACCTTGCTGAAACCAAGTTTTCTTAAGGCGGCCACCATCTTGCCTGTTACAAGAGAGCCTTCTTCCATTCCCATTGCCTCTCCAATTCCAACTCTTATTGCTGGAGCAGTTTGGACAATAACGATTTTGTCTTCGTTATAGATATCTGTAAGGATATCTTTAGATTCGTCCCTCTCGATTATGGCAGCTGTTGGGCATACTAATGCACATTGGCCACAATTTGTACAGGCGACATTGCCCAGCCCCTGGTCGCGATATGTAGACACTTTGCTCTTTAGCCCCCTGCCTGCAAAATCAATTGCATAAACGGTTTGTACGTCGGCGCATACAGAAATGCAACGACCGCAAAGTATACACTTGTCGGGATTTCGGATTAATGAAAGTGAAGAGTTGTCAATTTTTGGAACAGGTCTCGTCCTTTCATATGGAGTTTCAGTTATTCCAAGTTGAGAAGATAAATCCTGCAGTTCACAATTGCCGTTCCTCTCGCAAATCAAACAATCCTTAGGGTGATTGGCAAGCAAAAGTTCAAGATTGGTTTTACGGGCAACATTTATTGCCGAAGAGTGTGTTGTAATATTAATCCCCTCGGTTGCCTTACTTATGCAGGACCTCACAAGAGTTCTTGCTCCCGTTACTTCTACTACACAAATTCCGCAAGATGCATTATTTGAAATATCTTTTAGGTAACAGAGTGTAGGAATTTTTATTCCAATCTCCCGGCAAGAATCAAGTATTGTCTTCCCGTCTGAAACCTGATAAGATTTGCCGTCTACTGTTATATTTATTTTTTTCTTTTCCATTATTATTCCTCCTCAGTATTTACAATTACTCGAACATCGCAGCGAAGACATCTTGATGCCTCTTCATAGGCCTGCTCTTTTGTGTAGCCAAGATTAATCTCTTTAAAATTGCCAACGCGTTCTTCAAAAGGCCTCCGGATTGGATAGTGGCGATTTCCTCCTTCCGGCTTGAGCGGAACTTCATCGCTATAATCAAACCCGCGGAACAGTTTATGGAAGCGGCGCTTATTCATAAGGTTAAAGTCAATAATTTCGGCTGCCTTCTTTGCTATTCCCATTGCTTCGGCCGCTGTGGCCGGTCCGGTGACGGCATCTCCTATTGCATATACTTTTGGGTGGTTGGTTACGAAAGTGAAATGGTCGGAAGATATATTGCCGTTGCTTGAGATTTTGATTCCGAAATCCTTTGCAAATGTTGCATCCACCTCTTCACCAATTGCAGTGATTATGGTGTCGCAAGGAAGAATGAATGATTCTCCTGTTGGTACAGGTTTGCGGCGATTTGAAAGGTCAATGTCTCCTGATGCCATCTTCATAAGTACAATGCCGCGAACCTTGTCGCTGGTGTCTGCAAGAATCTCTTTAGGATTGCATAAGTAGAGGAAGTTAACCCCTTCTATTTCGGCACCTTTGATTTCATCTTTGTTTGCAGGCATGTCCGATTTCATACGGCGGTATACTACAGTAACTTCGGAACCATACCTCTGAACTGTTCGTGCAGCATCGATTGCAACATTGCCTGCTCCAATTACGACAACATTTTTGCCGATATTAAGCTTATTGCCTAATGCAACATCCTTCAGGAAGTCCATTCCGGATAGTACTCCGTCAAGTTCACTTCCTGTTATGCTAAGTTCGATGTCTTTATGTGCACCTATTGCAAGAATAACAGTATTGTACTCGCTTTCCAGATCTTCCAGCTTAATGTCTTTGCCTACAACAGTGTCAAAAACAAAATGAACTCCCAGGTCCTTAATAAACTTAATTTCAAAGTCAAGAACTTCAGACGGCAGCCTGTACTTAGGTATACCCCATCGCAAAATGCCGCCGGCCTCCGACTGAGACTCGAATATTGTGACATCATGTCCAAGCCTTACAAGGTAGTAAGCAGCTGTTAAACCTGCAGGTCCTCCTCCAATAATGGCTATTCTTTTGTGCGTTTGCGGGAGTTTGCCTTTTATGATTTTGTCATAAACCTTTTGAACATTCCCCTCCTTGTAAACCGTATCAGAAATATAACGGTGAATATCACCCTGAGAAACAGGAGCATCAATTGACTCTCTTCTGCACTTCATCTGGCAATGGAAG
>DOSU01000142.1:22920-32356 GCA_003513895.1 Rikenellaceae bacterium | reverse complement strand
ATCTGGCAATGGAAGTGGCAAATGCGCCCTATTGTAGAAGGAAGCGGATTGTCCCTTAATGTAGATTCAAAGGCATCTTCAAGTTTATCCTCTTTCAGAAGTTGAAGATATCGCGGAATGTTCATGTGCATAGGACAGCTGTTTTCGCAAAGTGCACTGAACAGGCTCTGACAAATTCCCGGTTCACATTTTTTCTCAATCATGTGGTGGTCATATTCATCTCTGAAATACCTCAAAGTTGTAAGAACAGGATTTGGCGCAGTTTGTCCTAACCCGCATAAAGCTGTGTTTTTTATAACTTTTCCAAGGTGCTCAAGTGTATGGATGTCTGCCAGTGTGGCTTTCCCCTCTGTGAATTTGTTAAGAATCTTAAGCGTTTGGGCAAGTCCTTCCCTGCATGGAGTACATTTTCCGCAAGATTCACCATTGGAAAATTCTGTAAAATATCTTGCGACATCCACCATACAGTTGTCCTGGTCCATTACTACCATACCTCCGGAACCCATAATTGACCCGAGAGAATTAAGAGATTCATAGTCTACTGCCGTACTCAGATATTCGACAGGAATACAACCACCGGATGGGCCGCCTGTTTGTACTGCTTTTACCCTTTTCTGAGTTCCTGTCCCTTCTCCAATCTTGAATACAATTGTTTCGAGAGTCGACCCAAGAGGCAGTTCAATTAAACCGGTATTCTTAACTTTTCCAACAAGTGAGAAAACTTTTGTCCCGGAGCTCTTCTCGGTACCTGTTTCTGTGAACCAGGCTCCTCCTTTGGAAATAATTACAGGGATATTGCACCAGGTTTCAACATTATTTATATTGGTCGGTTTTCCGTATAACCCTTTCTCTGCAGGATAAGGCGGACGAGGAGACGGCCGGCCGGATTTGCCTTCTATACTGTGAATGAGAGATGTTTCTTCTCCGCAAACAAATGCTCCGGCACCTTCTACGATATCAATATCAAAATTGAAATCGGAGCCTAAAATCTTATTGCCAAGGAGTCCGAATGCCTTTGCCTGCTTAATAGCTTCTTTAAGACGACGGACTGCAAGCGGATATTCTGCCCTAATATATACAACGCCTTTTGATGCTCCCATCGCATATGCACCAATAGTCATCCCCTCAATGAGCATAAAGGGGTCACTTTCAATCTCATTTCTGTTCATGAAAGCCCCTGGATCGCCCTCATCTGCATTGCAAATTATATATTTCTGATCGGCTTTTACTCTTGCCATCAACTCCCATTTTTGACCTGTAGGGAATCCTGCACCGCCGCGACCTCTTAATTTTGATGCTTTTACTTCTGCGATTACCTCTTCGGGTTTCATCTTCTTTAATACATCAAATAGAGGGTAATATCCTCCAACGCCTATGTACTCTTCAATATCATCGGGAACAAGAATTCCGCAGTCCCTAAGAACGATTTTTTTCTGACATTTAAAAAACGGAATTTCGTTCCAAAGCGGATATTCTGTCAATCCCTTACCAAATTCGTATTTACCTGTTAAGAAATCCCACTCCTCGATCCTGCATAATACTTTTTTGTATGGCATTATACCTTTGATGATACCTGTAATAATTGGAATTACATCGTTTTCCGAAACCTGATGCATTATTATCAGAGGATGTCCCGGGATATATAAATTTACAAGGGGCTCTTCTGAGCAATATCCAAAACATCCTACTTTCTTAAGTATTATGTCGAGATCCCTCTCTTTTATTATTTGTTCAAAACTGTCAAACAGTAACTCTGCGCCTCTTCCTATGCCGCAGGTACCCATACCTATTGCAATATATGGCTTATCGGGAAGAATTTTTTTTGCAGCCTTTTCTTTAATTTCGTTGAGATTAGCTAAGTCTGATATTTTCATCTTTATTCTCCTCCTGTAAGTTTTCTAATAATTTTTTAATCTGTTCCGAAGTCACATTGCTGTATATCACGCCATCTACTGCAACAACAGGTGCAAGCGCACACTGTCCAAAACACGCTACCGTTTTAATTGTGATAAGTTTATCCTCTGTGGTAAAAGAGGTCTCTCCGGCTTCAAATGCATCTTTACAACCGGGTAGAGTCGTGAGATCGTCCAGCAGGATTTTTGACCCTTTTGTGTGGCAGGCTGTTCCGCGACACACAATAATAGTATGTTTACCCTGTGGTTTTAAGTTGAAAAAAGAGTAGAAAGTGGCCACACTGTAAATCTGGGACAGAGGTATCCTTGATTTGGAAGAGATATAATCCATGCTCGCATCGTCGAGATATTTGAATTCATTTGCTTCCTGCACCTCCTCCATTACAGTGAGCAATTCACCGGGTTTACCCCTGTGTTTAGTCATAATCTCATCGATAATTTTCGTATCGACTTGATTGTCAAAATTTGCATTCATAGCTAGTTATTTAAAGTGGTATATTTATGGTCAAGAGTTAACTCAAATTTGTACGGAACCATCAAAACTGCAAAATATAATCTCCCTCAACTAAGCTATGCAATACTTTGTGGTGTAAATTTAAATAAAAAAAGGGATTATTATTACATAATCCCTTTAAATTGTAACACAAAAAGTCATTTTTGTTATGAAACGTGGTTTTTTAGAATCTGTTTCTTGGAGTGTACTTTGTATGTAATAGATGGTGCGACTTTTCGCCAAGCGGTGTAATTAGAAAATCCTTGTAAATTTTGATAACCTCTGGGTTTAAATGAGATTTTCTTAAAGGCATCCCCTCGTCTTCGGCATAAATTGCCTCTGCTCTTTTTGCACGAATCTCCGGACTGGTAGGAATAGGCTGACCTCCTCCTCCGAGACATCCGCCGGGACATGCCATAAACTCAATAAAGTGGTAATGCGACTCTCCTGATACAATCGAATCCATAACCTTCTTTGCATTTACAAGTCCGTGTGCAATTGCGCATTTAAGTTCAACGCCTTCAAGGAAAGACCACTCTTTAAGCGTCTTCTCAATTTTTACAGTCGCTTCACGTACCCCCTCAGTTCCGCGAACAGGAGTGATGTTTAGGTTTTCAAACGGAACTTCCCTCCCTGTAACAATCTCGTAAGCAGTTCTGAGTGCAGCTTCCATAACTCCACCAGTTGCCCCGAAGATTACGCCTGCTCCGGTTGACTCTCCCATAAGGCGGTCGAAGTTAGCATCTTTCAGTTTCAAGAAGTCAATACCTGCCTGTTTAATCATTATTGCCAGCTCTCTTGTAGTAAGAACATAGTCAATATCGCGGTAGTTACTGTCGTGCATTTCGGGCCTGTTTGCCTCAAATTTTTTGGCAGTACATGGCATTATTGATACAGAAACAATCTTATCCGGATCAAGATTGCGGGCTTTGGCGTAGTAAGTCTTAACCAGTGCACCGAACATCTGTTGCGGCGATTTACAGGTAGAAAGATGGTCCAGATAATTTGGATACATGTGCTCAATATACTTGATCCATCCCGGAGAACACGAAGTAGCCATAGGGAGTTTAATGTTTGGATTTTTGTCTACCAGAGCGCTTTTAAGTCTTGTAAGCAATTCAGTACCCTCTTCCATAATCGTAAGGTCTGCAGTAAAATCTGTATCCATTACGGCGTCAAATCCCAATCTCTTGAGTGCTGCAACCATTTTTCCTGTAACTCTCGTGCCGGGTTCATAGCCAAGCTCTTCACCTAAACCTACACGTACAGCTGGGGCGGTTTGAACAACAACATGCTTGGTTTTATCTGCAATTGCATTCCAAACCTCTTCAATGTAATTTTTTTCAACAAGAGCTCCTGTAGGGCAGTGGTTTACACACTGGCCACAATTTGTACACACCACATCATTCATCGCTTTTTCGAAGAATGTAGTAATCTTGGCATGATCTCCCTTGTAGGACATAGTCAATGCATTTACTCCCTGAAGTTCTGCGCATGTTCTAACACATCTCTGGCACCTTATACATTTACTGTCGTCTTTAATAATTGACGGAGAAAACATATCGATGGTGTAATTGTGAAAAGGAACAAGATTAATAAGATCCTGAGTCATTATTTTGTATTCCGAAGCAAGTCTCTGCAATTCACAACCGCCGTTTTTATAACAACTGGTACAGTCGGCATTATGTTCCGAAAGCAAAAGCTCAATGATATGCTTTCTTGAGTTTCTCACTTTAAATGAGTTTGTAAGAACATCCATTCCATCTTCGCAAGGTGTTGCACAGGCAGGAGCAAGTCTTTTCTGGCCTACGACCTCAACAACACAAACACGGCAGTTTCCTGCAATACACAAGTCTTTATGGTAGCATAGTGTAGGAATAATAACACCTGTTTGTTTAGCTGCTTCAAGTATGGAAGTCCCTTTTTCAACTTCAACCGATTCCCCGTTTATTGATATTTTAATTTTCTTTCTCATAACTTTTTAAATTTGCAGGGTTAGTAAATCATCTCTTCTCTGAAATTCTCAACAATAGATGAGAAAGAGTTTCCGACAGACTGTCCCAGCCCGCATTTGGCTGTAAACTGCATAGTCTCTGCCAGCTTTAACAACTTGTCCAGATATTGTGCGTTTTTCTCTCCTCTTTTAACTGCCTTGATGCCTTTAAGCAACTGCTGACATCCTACCCGGCATGGAGTACATTGCCCGCAGGACTCTTCGGCAAAGAAATTAAGATAGTTGTCCAGCACGTTGAACATAGAACGAGAACTGTTGAAAAGCATCATAGAGCCTCCCGTTGGAAGTGAAATCCCCACGAGCTTACCCTGAAAGCCGATATTTGTTTCTGCAAACCTTTTGCGAGGTACAAGAAAACCGGATGCACCGCCAACCTGAACAGCTTTAGTATCGTCATCGCCAAACTCTTCAACGAAATCGGACAGACTCATTCCAAGTTCAAGCTCATAGATGCCCGGTTTGGGAGTATCTCCCGATACTGAAAATAATTTTGATCCACGGGAATATTGTACACCCAAATCGTAAAACCGTTTTGAACCATACTTGAAAATTGTATAAGTATGCGCGAGAGTCTCCACATTATTTATTACTGTGGGTTTACCCATATACCCGTATGAAGACGGGAAAGGAGGTTTGTTTCTCGGTTCACCCCTCTTTCCTTCCATTGATTCAAACAGCGCAGTCTCTTCTCCGCAGATATATGCGCCGCTGCCCATAAAGATTTTTATTTTAAAATCGAACTTGATCTCTTTGCAATAATATTCAAATTCGTTTATAGCCTTGTTTAATTCATCCTGAAGGAAGAAGTACTCGCCTCTCAAATAAATATATCCCAGTCTGGCTCCAATAACATGACCGCATATAGCGATACCGGTAAGAACTTTAAAAGGAACTCTGGATAAAATTTCCCTGTCCTTGAATGTGCCCGGCTCGCCTTCATCGGCATTGCAAATTACATATTTTGTATCGTTAACCTCCTCTGAAGCTACTTTCCATTTTAATCCTGTTGGAAATCCGGCACCACCCCTGCCTTTTAATTCGGAGCTTATCAGTTCGTTAATCAATTCGTTTGGGGGGCGGCTAATGCTTTTTCTAAGAACACTTTCCCAATCGTTTTCATTTTTAAAAATGAAATCGGCTCTTTTTAGTTGATAGTTAGTTGACATTTGGCCCTCCTTCTGTTTTTTTATTCAGATAGACAGTTAAAATCTCACGAACTTTTTCAGGGGTGAGTTCTGTATAAACATCGTTGTTGATTAGCATTGCCGGTGCTTTGTGGCAGAATCCCAGGCAATTTGTTTGAAGTAATGAAAATTTCCCGTCGGGAGATGTTTCCCCGACTTTTATCTTCAACATATCTTCAATTGCAAGCAAAATCTGCTTTTCTCCCTTCATGGAACAAGTGATGGTTTTACAAATCCGTATAACGAATTTGCCCATTTTTGTGTATTCGAGAAAAGAGTAGAAAGTTGCAGTACCGTAAACTTCTGTCGCAGGCAGGTCCAGTTCACGTGCAATTTCAATCATTGAATATTCGGACAGATATTTTTCCTGCTCCACGACTCCCTGGAGAATCGGCAGCAGACTGTGTCTGTCCCGGCCATGTTGATCGGCAAGATCCTTGATTAGGTCAATAATTGGTTTCATCCGAAATTAGTTAAGATTAAGTGATCCAAATTTTTTATTGATGTCAGTTTAAACATAAAGGCCAAAAAGTCAAGTGTTTATCTTAACTTTTGGCCTTTAGTAAACTGGTATATCCATTCTATTGAATTAAGTTCTAATAAAAACGGGACACAGTAAAAATAACTACACGCAAGGTTATTGGACATTTTAAAGCTGGACGAACCTGTATGTATAAAATTTACAGGGTAAATATACAAAAAATTATAATATCAATGAAGGTATGAACTTTCCATAGGGTTTTTTTGATCTCGACCGTCTTAATAGTACAAGCAACAATATTCAAATTTAAAATACACTATTATGAAAACAAGAATTAATCAAATTAAAAGGATACTGGCAGTACTCCTTTTAATATCAGGAATGACTCCTGTAGCGTTACAATCGCAAGTAACCAAAGATTACTACTCTGTAAAAGGTGTGGTAAAAGACAAAGTTTCTCAGAAAACACTTCAATATGCAAGTGTGTCAATTCCCGGAACAAAAGTTGGTACAATAACAAACTCCAACGGTGAATTTACAATTAAAATTAAAAATTCTACTGATGCATCGAGCATCGAGGTATCGCACCTTGGTTATGCAACTTTAAATTTTCCGGTTAAAGGAGAAAACATGCAGGATGTTAAAATTTTCCTTACACCAAAAGCTAATCTGCTGGATGAAATAACTATTTATTCACTCGATCCTCAGTCACTGGTGGAAAAAGCAATTAGCAAGATTGAAACCAATTACAGTGCAGAAGACAACATGCTATCCGGATTTTATAGGGAAACAATCCGCAAAAGGAAAAGCTATATTAATGTATCAGAGGCAATTGTGGAACTTTACAAAGCTCCGTACACCGAAGGTCTGGACAGAGACAATGTTCAGATTTATAAAGGACGGAAGCTGATAAGTCCAAAAATTCAGGATACCCTTCTTGTAAGATTGCTGGGAGGTCCCAATTTATCTATCTACATCGATGTTGTAAAAAATCCGGATCTGATGCTAAATGAAAAAAATGTGGCAGACTATAAATATGAAATTACAGAATCCGTGATGATTGACGACAGGCCTCATTATGTGGTATCTTTTAAGCCACAGGTGTCGCTACCTTATGCTCTCTATAACGGAAAGATGTTTATAGACAAACTTAGCCTTGCATTCTCTCGTATTGAGTTCAGTTTGAATATGGACGACCAGAACAAGGCAACTCAGGCAATTCTTAAGAAAAAACCAATAAACATGCGCTTTAAACCGGAAGAAGTATCATTCCTTGTTACTTATAAACTTAGAGACGGTATCAGCAACCTAAACTACATCAGAAGTGAAGTCCGCTTTAAATGCGATTGGAGAAAGAGGTTGTTTTCAACAAATTATACAGTTGTTTCTGAAACAGTTATAACCGGCGGAAAATCCGGAAATGCCAAGAGAATTCCTTCTAAACTTGCATTTAGCCCCAATACTTCCTTATCGGATAAAGTAAGCAATTTCCTTGATGAAAATTTCTGGGAAGACTACAATATAATTGAGCCTGATGCTTCTCTTGAATCGGCCGTTAACAGACTTAAAAAACAATAAATTAATAAAAATCTGTTACATTTAGTATATTTGAAATCGGATTAATTCAAATATAATATGCTCGACGACCTGTTGTTGATTAAAAAGATAAAAGAGGGGGATATAAAATCGTTCGAATATGTTTTTCGAAAATATTACTCCTCTCTTATCTTTTTCTCAGCAGGAATTACAGGCAGGACCGATGCAGCGGAAGAGATTATTCAGGATTTGTTCTATGTCTTGTGGAAGGAACGCGAAAACCTTAACATACTCCGGTCTTTAAAAGGTTACCTGTACGGGGCAGTACGAAACCGTTCTCTTCAATACTGCGAGAGACGCAAACTGGATAAAAAATACAGGGGAACAATAGACGCGGAGAGTTTTGACATAACGCATTCGAGTGCCCAGGAGGAGATAGAGTTCAAGGAGTTGGAAGATGTAGTGAAGAAGACTATGGAAAAAATGCCGGAAAGGAGGAGAAGGATTTTTAAAATGCATCGCTTTGAGAACCTTAAGTATATGGAAATTGCAGAAATTCTAACGCTCTCTGTAAAAACCATAGAGGCAGAAATGAGCAAAGCATTAAAGACATTGAGAAGAGAAATTGATTATCATACAAGTATATAATGGCTACAATGGAAAACAACAACATAAGGGTTGACCGGGCATGGAACAGACTGCATTCACGCCTGGAACAAGACGGGCTGCTTAAGAAGAAAGAAGAGTCGCAGCAACATTTATTTCGCCCTGTTGCTTTAAAATGGGCGGCAAGCCTTTTGATTCTAGTCACTGCATCAATATTTATAGCCCGTGAGCTAAATCCAACACTTCCCGAAATGCTCACTTTGCTTAATAGTGAAAAGAATTCAACATTTGTTACAACACTTGAGGACGGATCTGTTGTCTACCTGGCCGAAAACACGTCATTATCCTATCCGGAACACTTTCAGAAGAACAGTCGTGAAGTGTTTCTGGAAGGGGATGCATTTTTTGAAATAAGCAAGAATCCGGAATCTCCCTTTATTATTGAGACAGATCTTATAAAAGTAAAAGTGCTCGGAACTTCTTTTAATGTAAAAGCAGGCACAAAAGGGTACCCGTCTCTTTCTGTTAATACAGGTGTCGTAGAGGTAACTTTAAAAAATGGGGGAGAGAGTACAAAAATAAATGCCGGAGAAACGGTTATAATCCATTCCGGCAATCTGGAAGTAATCCCTACAAGTGATCTTGAACAGTTCACCCTTTATATGAGCCGTATACACTTCAAAGATGAGCGGCTGGCAGATGTGATCCGGGTAATTAACCGCAATTATGAGGATATGTTTTTTGAGATTTCTCCAGAAGTGGAAGAGAGACTTCTTACTGCTACTTTTTCTCAAAATTCTCCTGATTCACTTGCCGAATTGATATGTTCGGCACTTAACCTTAAATACTCCAAGGAACAAAATACAATCAAGATATATAAATAGCACGTCAGCATATAATGATCCAAAGGGCAATATACCTGTTAGGTCTGCTTTTTATTGGCTGCTTTGTTTTGCAGCCTTCCTCTCTTAAAGGAACTGAGAGAGGTAAGGAGGAGATAGTGGTACAACTGCCCAAAACAAAAGGAAGCATATACCATCTGCTAAATGTGGTTTCGATGCAGAGCGGCTATTTGTTTATCTACGACAGCCAGCTTTTTGATAACGACAAAGTAGTGAAAATCCCATCGGGGAGATACTCGCTTCTTGAGGCCGTTCATCTGATAACGGGAGATAACAGGCTTGATTTCCGCGTAGTAGGGAATCACAT